>NZ_PZPL01000001.1:0-322334 GCF_003044275.1 Rathayibacter caricis DSM 15933
TCGACGACGTCGCGACGATGAACGGGCCGAAGCGAGCGGATGCGAGCGTGTGCTGGTGCCTGAGCTACCGGCTGCGCTCCTCCACCGAGAACACCTCACTCCGCGGTCCTGCGCGGGGCGAACGGATGCGCGAACTGGTGGCGCAGGATCCCCGCCGGGCGTGCTCGCCTACGACGGCGACGAGGTGGCGGGCTGGGCCGCCGTGCACCGCCACGCCGACACGAGCTACGCGAAGAACCGCAGGATCCCGCACGTCGACGACCTCGATGTGTGGACCGTCTGGTGCATCCGCGTCCGCCGGGCTTCCGCCGCCGCGGCATCTCGCACGCCCTGCTCGCGGGAGCCGTCGACTTCGCTCGGTCTCACGGCGCTCCGGCGATCGAGGGCTACCCGGTCGACAACCACGGCGCGACGGTCGAGCAGACAATGGCGTACGTCGGGACCCGCGCCCTCTTCGAGCGCGCCGGCTTCTCCTGGGCAGCCGATACCACCTCCGTGCTGAACGGCTTCCGCGGGGTGCTGATGCGCCTGCCGCTCTGACATACCACGGCGATATGATGCGGTCGTGAACCTCGACCGCCTCCCTCTCGGTGCCGTCCTGCGGCGCGCCCGCGAGGACGTCGCGATGTCCCAGACGGCGCTCGCGGCCGCCGCGGCCTGCGCCAGCCGAACATCGCCGCGATCGAAGCCGGGTCGCGACGCCCGAGCCCGGAACTGCTCGAGCGAGTCCTCCGGCCGCCCGGCTCCGCCCGTCGATCGTCCTGGAGTACCTCGCCGACGACGTCCGGCAGCTCGCCGCGGACCACGGACTGAGCGACGTCCGGGTGTTCGGATCCGCTGCCCGGGGCTCGGACGACGAGCGGAGCGACATCGACCTGCTCGCCGCGGCGGATCCCTCCATCGACTTCCTCCGCCTGGCCGCGTTCCGCGGTCGCGCGGAGGAGCTCCTCGGATTCCCGGTGGACGTCGTGATCGACAGCCCTGACGACGACGTCGTGGCCGCGATCCGCCGCGAGGCGGTGCCGCTGTGACCGCGCCGGACGAGGGAGGCACGACGCCGAACCGCTTCACCGGCCGCCCCCGACGTCCCGCCGACGACACCGACAAGCGCTCCCGGCTGATCCTCGAGGCGGATCGGCTCCTCTCCCGCCTCGATCGTGCCGCCCGGGACGGCGAGGCCGAGTTCGTCCGCCCGGTGTCGGACAGCAGGGACATCGGCGCGCTCGCCCTGATCACTCTCGCCGAGTTGGTGCACCGCGACCTGCCGGCCGCCGTCGTCGCACAGCTGCCCAGCGACGCGGTCGAAGGGCTGCGAGCGACACGGAACATCGCCGCGCACCACTACTCCGCGCTCGACAACGAGCGCCTGTGGGCGACCGTGACCGAGCACGCCCCCGCTCTGCTCCGCACGATCCGGGCCGCGCTCCTCGACGGCTGACCACCTCACCCCCGTGCGAACGAGGAACGGCCCCTCACCCGTGTCGGGGAGGGGCCGTTCGCCGTGGAGGACCGGACGTGGTGTCGACGCCTAGAAGTCCCAGTCCTCGTCCTCGGTGTTCACGGCCTTGCCGATCACGTAGGAGGAGCCGGAGCCCGAGAAGAAGTCGTGGTTCTCGTCCGCGTTGGGCGAGAGGGCCGACAGGATCGCGGGGTTCACATCGGTGACCTGCTTGGGGAACATCGGCTCGTAGCCGAGGTTCATCAGGGCTTTGTTGGCGTTGTAGTGCAGGAACTTCTTGACGTCCTCGGTCAAGCCGAGCTGGTCGTAGAGGTCCTGCGTGTACTGCGCTTCGTTGTCGTAGAGCTCGTAGAGCAGCGAGAACGTGTAGTCCTTGATCTCGTCGCGCTTGGCCTGGTCGACGCGCTCGAGGCCCTTCTGGAACTTGTAGCCGATGTAGTAGCCGTGCACGGCCTCGTCGCGGATGATGAGGCGCACGAGGTCGGCCGTGTTGGTGAGCTTGGCCCGCGAGGACCAGTACATCGGCAGGTAGAAGCCGGAGTAGAAGAGGAACGACTCGAGCAGCGTCGGAGGCGACCTTGCGCTTCAGCGGGTCGTCGCCGCGGTAGTAGTCCATGACGATCTCGGCCTTCTTCTGAAGGTTCGGGTTCTCCACGGACCAGCGGAACGCCTCGTCGATGTCCTGCGTGTTGGACAGCGTCGAGAAGACCGACGAGTAGCTCTTCGCGTGCACCGACTCCATGAACGCGATGTTCGTGTAGACGGCCTCCTCGTGCGGGGTGATCGCATCGGGGATGAGCGAGACCGCGCCGACCGTGCCCTGGATGGTGTCGAGCAGGGTCAGGCCCGTGAACACGCGCATCGTGAGCTGCTGCTCCTGGTGGGTCAGCGTGTTCCACGACTGGATGTCGTTGGACAGCGGGACCTTCTCGGGCAGCCAGAAGTTGCTCGTGAGGCGGTTCCAGACCTCCACGTCCTTGTCGTCCTGGATGCGGTTCCAGTTGATGGCGTTGACGTGGCTGACCAGCTTGAGCTTCTCAGGGGGAGTCATGATCTCTTCTTCGTGCGGATAGGTCGTGCAGAGGTGTCGAAAGGGGCAGCGGCGGACGCTACAGCATGCAGCTGACGCAGCCGTCGACCTCCGTGCCCTCCAGCGCGAGCTGGCGGAGACGGATGTAGTAGATGGTCTTGATGCCCTTGCGCCAGGCGTAGATCTGGCGCGCGGTTGATGTCGCGGGTGGTCGCGGTGTCCTTGAAGAACAGGGTGAGCGAGAGGCCCTGGTCGACGTGCTGCGTCGCCGCGGCGTAGGTGTCGATGATCTTCTCGTAGCCGATCTCGTACGCGTCCTGGTAGTACTCCAGGTTGTCGTTCGTCATGAACGGCGCCGGGTAGTAGACGCGGCCGAGCTTGCCCTCCTTGCGGATCTCGATCTTCGACGCGATCGGGTGGATCGAGGACGTCGAGTTGTTGATGTACGAGATCGAGCCGGTCGGCGGACGGCCTGCAGGTTCTGGTTGTAGATGCCGTGCTCCATGACCGAGGCCTTGAGTGAGCGCCAGTCGTCCTGGGTGGGGACGGCGATGCCGGCCTCGGCGAAGAGGCGGGCGACGCGCTCGGTGGCGGGAGCCCACTCCTTCTCGGTGTAGGTGTCGAAGAACTCGCCCGAGGCGTACTTCGAGTCGGCGAAGCCCTCGAAGGTGGTGCCGCGCTCGATCGAGATGTTGTTGGAGGCGCGCAGGGCGTGGAACAGCACCGAGTAGAAGTAGATGTTGGTGAAGTCGATGCCCTCCTCGGATCCGTAGTGGATGCGCTCGCGGGCGAGGTAGCCGTGCAGGTTCATCTGGCCCAGGCCGATGGCGTGCGACTTGTCGTTGCCGTCCTCGATCGAGCGGACCGAGGTGATGTGCGACTGGTCGGACACCGAGGTGAGGCCGCGGATCGCGGTCTCGATGGTGCGGCCGAAGTCGGGCGAGTCCATGGTCAGCGCGATGTTCATCGAGCCGAGGTTGCAGGAGATGTCCTTGCCGATGGTGGCGTAGGAGAGGTCCTCGTTGTAGGTCGTCGGGGTGTTGACCTGCAGGATCTCGGAGCACAGGTTCGACATGTTGATGCGGCCCTTGATCGGGTTCGCCTTGTTCACCGTGTCCTCGAACACGATGTAGGGGTAGCCCGACTCGAACTGGATCTCGGCGATGGTCTGGAAGAACTCGCGCGCCGAGATCTTGGTCTTCTTGATGCGCGGGTCGTCGACCATCTCGCGGTACTTCTCGGAGATCGAGATGTCGCCGAAGGGCAGGCCGTAGACGCGCTCGACGTCGTACGGCGAGAAGAGGTACATGTCCTCGTTGTTCTTCGCGAGCTCGAACGTGATGTCGGGCACGACGACGCCGAGGGACAGCGTCTTGATGCGGATCTTCTCGTCGGCGTTCTCGCGCTTGGTGTCGAGGAAGCGCAGGATGTCGGGGTGGTGCGCCGAGAGGTACACGGCTCCCGCACCCTGGCGGGCGCCGAGCTGGTTGGCGTAGCTGAAGCTGTCTTCCAGGAGCTTCATCACGGGGATGATGCCCGAGGACTGGTTCTCGATCTGCTTGATCGGGGCGCCGGCCTCGCGGATGTTGGAGAGCGAGAGCGCCACTCCGCCGCCGCGCTTGGAGAGCTGCAGCGCGGAGTTGATGCCGCGGGCGATCGACTCCATGTTGTCCTCGATGCGCAGGAGGAAGCACGAGACGAGCTCGCCGCGCTGGGCCTTGCCCGTGTTGAGGAACGTGGGGGTCGCGGGCTGGAAGCGGCCGGCGACGATCTCCTCGACGAGGGCGACGGCGAGCTTCTCGTCGCCCTGGGCGAGTCCGAGGGCGGTCATCACGACGCGGTCCTCGAAGCGCTCGAGGTAGCGCTTCCCGTCGAACGTCTTGAGCGTGTACGACGTGTAGTACTTGAAGGCGCCGAGGAACGTCGCGAAGCGGAACTTCTTGGAGTAGGCGAGGTCGTTCAGCTGCTGGATGAACTCGAACGAGTACTGATCGAGCACGGCCTGCTCGTAGTACTCCTTCTCGACCAGGTAGTCCAGGCGCTCCTTGAGGGAGTGGAAGAACACGGTGTTCTGGTTGACGTGCTGCAGGAAGTACTCGCGAGCGGCCTCGCGGTCCTTGTCGAACTGGATCTCTCCGTTCGGGCCGTACAGGTTCAGCATCGCGTTGAGCGAGTGGTAGTCCATCTGCGCGGCGTCCCGGGGGGCGTCGATCACTGCTGCGTCCAAAACGTGTCCAATCCTTCGTCGACGGCGCGGACGTCGTCAGGGGTTCCGAATACTTCGAAGCGGTAGAGGTGCGGCACGGCGCACTTCCTCGCGATGATGTCGCCGGCGAGGCAGTAGGCCTCGCCGAAGTTCGTGTTGCCGGCGCCGATGACGCCGCGGAGCAGGGAGCGGTTGCGGGGCTGGTTCAGGAACCGGATGACCTGCTTGGGCACCGCTCCCCCGTCGATCCCGCCGCCGTAGGTCGGCAGGACGAGCACGTACGGCTCGTCGACGTGGAGCGTCTCGGCCTTCGCGCCGTCGCGGTGCGAGTGCAGCGGGATGCGCTGCGCGGGCCGCCCCAGCTTCTCGATGAAGCGGTGCGTGTTGCCCGAGCTGCTGGAGAAGTAGACGAGCTCACTCATCGCGTGCTCCTCCTCCGGGTGCCCTGCGGGGCGTCGTGGCGGTCGTTCCGGTGAGGACCCGAGCCTCGCGACTCGGATCCTCCGCCGGTCCGGGGCAGAACCTGCCCACCCGGACCGGCGGAGCGTGGGGCCGCCGCATCGGGGAGGGACGCGGGCGGCGAGGGGTGTCAGGCCCCGAGGGTCGCGATCTTGTCGGGGCGGAAGCCGCTCCAGTGGTCGTCGTCGGTGATGACGACGGGCGCCTGCAGGTAGCCGAGCGCCTTGACGGCCTCGAGGGCCTTCTCGTCGACGGAGAGGTCGAACACCTCGTAGTCGATGCCCTTGCTGTCGAGGGCGCGGTAGGTCGCCGTGCACTGAACGCAGGAGGGCTTGGTGTAGACCGTCACGGCCATGCGTGTCGTCCTTTCCGGGAGGGTGTCCTGGGCCGGCTCCGAAGCGTTCCGTCGGCGTGCCGATCGGGGTGGGAGACGGTCGTGAATGGTACGTCTGGGGTGGTGCTGGGCGCCGGAGGGGCGCTCGCCCCGACCTGCTCAGCAATACTACATATAGGGGGGCGCCCGGCGGGAGCCCACTAGGGCTAGTAGTTACATTCGTGTAGTTATCCACCGGTTCGTCCCCCGTTCATCCACAGGCCGAGGCCCGCGGATCCGCGTGAGGACGCGGATCGCCCGGAGTTGTCCACCGCTGTGGAGAGGCTCCCGGCGTTCCCTGTGTACAACGCTCGTCGGCGTGTCGCTGTTCCCGACATCCGGGGTCGGAGGCAGGGGCCCACCACCATATGTAGGGGTCGTCGCACGTCCGGGATCATGCTCGAACGGTAGGCCGCACCACCGACACCGGAAGCGCGGCCGAGAGCTCTCAGGCCAGGCGCGCCAGGTCCCGCGCCACTGCCCTCAGGTACGGCAGCGGGTCCGCGATCGCGGCCGCGGCCGACCCCGCGGCCTCGACCAGGGAGCCCGCCGCGGCGAAGCCCGTGGTGGGCGCCTGGATCGCTCCGGCGACCAGCATCGCCCGCGCACCGGCCTCCTCCGCCAGCCCGAGGAGGTAGGACGGCACCTTCCCCGCCCTCGATTGGGCGTCGAAGCGCCCCTCCCCCGTGAGCACGACGTCGGCGCCGTCGATCAGCGCGGGGAGTCCGAGCGCCTCGCCCACCGCGGCCGAGCCGGGGGCGAGCCGGGCGCCCCACGCGAGCAGGCCGAATCCGGTGCCGCCGGCCGCCCCCGTGCCCGCCTCCTCGGGATCGGCGTCGAGGTGCGCGGCCACGTGCCGCAGCCCGTCGTCGAGCCGCAGCACGTCGTCGCGGGAGGCGCCCTTCTGCGGCCCGAACACGTGCGCGGCTCCGGACTCGCCCAGCAGCGGGTTCGTCACGTCGCTGAGGATCAGCGCGCCGCCGGCCGGCACCCGCCGCAGCGCGTGCAGATCGACGGCCGCGAGGTCGTGCAGGGCGCCTCCGCCGTCGCCGATCCCGTGCCCGGACACGGTGAGGAAGCGCGCGCCCAGCTCGCGGAGGGCACCGACTCCGCCGTCGGTGGAGGAGCTGCCGCCGATCGCCAGCAGGAGCGAGTGCGCCCCGGCGTCGAGAGCGGCCGCGATCACCTGCCCGAACCCCCGGGTGTGCGCGGTGAGGGGGCGGAGCGGGTCGAGCAGGGTGATCCCGCTGGCGGAGGCGAGCTCGACGACCGCCGCGCCGTCGGGCAGGAGCAGCCACGAGGTCTCGACCGGCCGGTCGTCGGGCCCGGTCACGGTGAGCGTGTGCCGCGCCGCCTCGGGGACCGCGACCTCGAACGCGTCGACCGTCCCCTCCCCGCCGTCGGCCATCGGAGCGAGCACGACCTCGTCTCCGGGACGCTCCTCGCTCCAGCCCTCGGCGAGCGCCTCCGCGACCTCGACGGCCGTCGCGGACCCCTTGAAGGAGTCGGGGGCGATCACGACACGGAGGGCTGCGCTGCTCATGCGCCCCATTCTGGCAGCCGCGCTCGGCCCGCCACTCGGCAGGAAACGGGCTCCGAGCGCCTCGCACAGCCCGGTTCGCGGCCGATCGACGCCGGCCTGTGGAGAACGCGCTCGCCGAAGCCGCACATCGGGCACGATGACGCGATGCCCCGGCCCGCGCCCCTCCCGCTCGAACTGCGCGGACGCGCCTTCTCGGTGGAGGAGGCGCGGGCCGCCGGCGTGACGGAGGACCGGCTCCGCGCGTCCGATCTGGCGATCCCCTTCCGCGGAGTGCGGGCACCGGCCGGAGCCGTGACGAGCGTCCTCGAGCGCGCCACGGCGTACGCGACGATCATGCGGCGCTCCGTGTTCTGCGGACTGACCGCCGCTCGGCTCTGGCCGCTGGATCTTCCGAGCGAACCTCCGGACGAACCGCTGCACGTCGCGGTCCGGTATCCGGCGCGCGCCCCACGGGGGCGCGGGCTCGTGGGCAGCTCGCTCGCGGACCCCGAGCTGAACGCCGTGCGCCGGGGCGGGCTGCTCCTGGCCGACGGCGCGAGCGTCTTCTGCCAGCTCGGCGACGTGCTCCGGCTGGAGGATCTGGTCGCGGTCGGGGATGCGCTCGTCCTCTCTCCCGTGAAGCCGCGGACGGGCGATCCCCGACCGTGGGTGCCCCTACCCGAGCTGCAGCGCCGCGTGGAGCGCCTCGAGGGCCGCGGATCACGCGCCGTTCGTCGCGCGCTCGCCCTCGTCCGCGAGGGAGCGGAGTCGCGGCGCGAGACCCGACTCCGCCTCGTCCTCGTCCTCGTGACCGCGGGACTCCCCGAGCCCGAACTGCAGGTCGAGCTGTTCGACGCCCTCGGGAGGATCGGCCGGGTCGATCTGCTCTACCGGAGGTGGCGTGTCGTCGTGGAGTACGAGGGTGATCACCACCGCACGGACCGCGGGCAGTGGGATCGCGATCTGATCCGCTACGAGAGGCTCGCGGCGGCCGGATGGACGGTGGTGCGCATCGCCTCGGCCTCGTTCGACGCGGACCCGCTCGGCTGCGCCGCCCGCGTCCGTCGGGCGCTCCTCGCGGGCGGATGGCGTCCCTCGTCGTGACAGCGGCACGGACCCGAGCAGCGAGTGGACGCGGACCGGGTGCCCCGAGCCATGTAGACCCCGACACTCGACAACTCGTGACGATCGGGAGAAACGAGACGACGCGAAACGGGCGCCCTACCCCGCGCAGACCCCGCCGCACGACCACTCACGATCGACGGCAGACGCGAGAGGACACGAACCGGGCGCTGCACCCCACGCTGACCCCGATACGCGGCCACTCGCCAGAGGCGCGAACGACGAGTGGACGCGAACCGGGCGCTCGAGCGCCCGGAGACCCCGGTACGCGACCGGTCGCGGGGTGCGAGCGCAGTTGGAAAGCGCGCGGTCAGAGCGGGGTCGCGAGGCGGTAGCCGCGCTTGATGACCGTCGCGACGAGGCGCGGCTCCGGGAGCGACTGGCGCAGGCGGCTGATCGCGACGTCGACCGCGTGGTCGTCGAGCGCCTCGGGGGCGGAGGCGGCGAGCACGCCGCGCGCGACGGTCGCGCCCTCGGCGGCGACCAGGGTGCGGAACAGCGCCAGCGCCACCGGGGTCAGCGGCACCCGCTCCCCCGCGAGCACGGCGTGGCGGCCGCGGAGCTCGAGGGGTCCGTACGCGGTCTCGATGCGCGGGGCGCTCTGCTCGAGGTGCTCGCAGAGCAGGCGGATGAGGGCGCCCATCCGGAACCGGTCGGGGACGATCGGCAGGATCTGCGCCTCGACGAGCGGTGCCGCAGTGACGGGGCCGACCGCCGCGGCGACGACCGTCTCGCGGAACGCGGCCTGCAGGGCGTCGAGCCGGCCCGCGGCCTCGGCGACCGTGAAGAGGGCCTCGACCGCGGGGGCGCTAGTGAAGGTGACGGCGTCGATCCCGCCGCAGCAGATCGCCTCGATCAGGCGGAGGACCCGCGCCGAGTCCTCGTGCACGCTCCAGCGGTAGGGGGCGGCGGTGAGGACCGTCGCGCCCGCGTCGGTCAGGCGCTCGAGCTGGTGCGGATCGGTGAAGCCGTGCAGCTGCACCGCGATCGTGCGGCCGTCCACGCCCTCGCGCAGGGCCAGGTCGACGAGGGAGGTGGTGGTCTCGCGCTCGCTCATGCCGTGGTCGTCGAGGCCGGCGGCGCGGACGGCTCCGCGGGCCTTCGGACCCCGGACGAGGATCCGCGCGGCCGAGAGCGCGTCGGTGAGCTCGTCGCCGAGGCCCGCGGCGTCGGCCGCCTCGAGCCAGCGGCGCATGCCGTAGGAGGTCGTCGCGAGCAGCACGTCGGGGCGCCCGGCGACGATCGCGCGGGTCTCGTCCTCGAGGACGCCCTCGGTGTCGATGCCGCGCATCCGGATGGTGGGCGCGTGGGTGACGTCGGCGCCGCGGCGCTCGAAGGCGGCGATGAGGTCCTCGGAGCGGCGGTCGGAGGTCACGCCGATGCGGAAGCCGACGAGCTGGTCGGGCCGGAATCCCGGTGAGGAGGCGTCGGAGTCGGGTGCGTCGGTGGTGCTCATCGGCGGCCCCCTCGGGCTCTCACGTCGTCAGCGCATCGACCGCGCGGGCGATGCTCTCGGGATCCTGAGAATCATCGCACGAGGCCTGGCGCACGACCTCGCCGATGACGATGACCGCGGGAGAGCGCGGGGCGAGGTCGGCCAGCAGCCCCATCACCTCGCCGACGGAGGTGATCGTGGTGCGCTGGGCGTGCGACCAGCCGCGCTCGACGATCGCGAGCGGCATCCCGGCGGTCATGCCCGCGCGCTGCAGCCCGGCGACCAGGTGCGGGAGGGTGTTCACGCCCATGAGGACGACGAGCGCGCCGCCCAGCCCGGCCAGGTGCCCGAGCTCCTCCTCGCTGAAGGGGGCGTGGCCCGAGACCACGGTGAACGCGCGGCTGACCTCGCGGTGCGTGACCGGGATGCCCGCGGCGGCCGGTACCGAGATCGCGCTCGTCACTCCGGGCACGACCGTGACGGGCACGCCGGCGACGCGGCAGGCGCGCACCTCCTCGGAGCCGCGGCCGAACACGAACGGGTCGCCGCCCTTCAGCCGCACCACGTCCAGGCCGTCGAGCGCGCGGGCGACCATCAGCCGCTCGATCTCGTGCTGCGGCACGGCGTGGTGGCCGGGGGTCTTGCCGACGTCGATCAGCTCGGCTCCGGGCGCCCAGTCGGCGAGGCCGTCGTGCGGGCCGAGGCGGTCGTAGAGCACGACGTCCGCCTCGCGCAGCGCGCGGTGCGCGGCGAGCGTCATCAGATCGGAGTCCCCGGGGCCGCCGCCGACGATGCTCACGTGCCCGAGGGGCCGGTGGGGCGCGCCGGCCTCGTCGACGGTCCAGATCCCGTGCCGACCGGCCTCGGCGGAGGCGGCGGCGCGCAGCTCGGCGGCCCCCTCGACCCAGACGAGGAGCGCGGGGCATCCCGCGGCCAGGAGCGACACGGAGGCGAGCCGCACGGGCAGCGCGTCGTCGGCCTCGCGCCGCTCGACGACCGCCCCCGCGGCGCGGTAGCGGGCGAGCACGCGGCGGGTCCCGGAGGCGGTGCCCACCACGAGCACGCGCCGGCCGGTCAGATCGAGCGAGAGCTGCATCAGGACTCCTTCACCGAAGCGGAAGCGGACGCCGCCAGCGACGCCGGCGGCCCCACGACACTCACCGGCCCGACCGGGATCGTCGTCCCCGCCACCAGCACCGGCCCGTCGGAGCGCTCGTCGCTCCCCGCCGGCCGGATCTGCCCGCGCTCCCGCACCGTCGAGACCCGCGGATCCGCCGTGTCAGGCGCGTTCACGAACGAGCGGAAGCGCCGCAGCCGGTCGGGGTCGGCCAGGGTCGCCGCCCACTCGTCGACGTAGGTGTCCACGTGGGTCGCCATGGCGGCCTCCAGTTCGGCGGCGATCCCGAGCGAGTCCTCGCAGACCACCTCGCGCACGTGGTCGAGGCCGCCGGGCAGGTCCTCCTGCCAGCGGGCCGTGCGCTGGAGGCGCTCGGCCGTGCGGACGTAGTACATCACGTAGCGGTCGATGTACTGCACGAGCGTGGCGTCGTCGAGGTCCTGCGCGAGCAGCTGCGCGTGGGCGGGCTGGTAGCCGCCGTTGCCGCCGACGTAGAGGTTCCAGCCGGTGTCGGTCGCGATCACGCCGATGTCCTTGCCGCGCGCCTCCGCGCACTCGCGCGCGCATCCGCTGACGCCCAGCTTGAACTTGTGCGGGGAGCGCAGGCCGCGGTAGCGCTCCTCCAGGAAGATCGCCATGCCGACCGCGTCCTGCACGCCGTAGCGGCACCACGCCGATCCGACGCACGACTTCACCGTGCGCAGCGACTTGCCGTAGGCCTGGCCCGACTCGAAGCCGGCGTCGACCAGCAGGGTCCAGATCTCGGGGAGCTGCTCGAGGCGGGCGCCGAACATGTCGATCCGCTGGCCGCCGGTGATCTTCGTGTAGAGGCCGTACTGCTCGGCGACCTCGGCGATGACCTTGAGCTTGGCGGGCGTGATCTCGCCGCCCGGGATGCGCGGGACGACGGAGTACGTGCCGTCCTTCTGCATGTTGGCGAGCGCCCGGTCGTTGGTGTCCTGCAGGGGCGCCTGGCCCTTGTCGAGGATGTAGGCGTTGGTCTGCGTCGCGAGGACGGAGGCGATCACGGGCTTGCAGACGTCGCAGCCGAGGCCCGAGCCGAACCGCTCCATGACCTGCTCGGCCGAGTGCAGGCCCAGGATCCGCACCGACTCGAACAGCTCGCTGCGGCTGAGCGAGACGTGCTCGCAGAGGGCGCGCGACACCTCCACTCCGGCGCGGGTGAGCTCGGTGTCGAGCAGCTTCTTGACCAGGGGGACGCAGGAGCCGCACTGCGTGCCGGCGCGGGTGCAGGCCTTCAGCGGCCCGAGCTCGGTGCAGCCCTCGCCGATGGCGTGGCGCACCTCGCCCACCGAGACGTTGTTGCAGGAGCAGAGTTGCACGTCGTCGGGCAGGTCGCCGCTCGGCGCCTCCGCCCCGGCCGCCGCGAGGTACGCGCTGGGCTCGGCAGGCAGCTCGCGGCCCAGCAGCGGGCGGAGGGAGGAGTAGGGCCCCGCGTCGCCGACGAACATGCCGCCCAGCAGGGTCTTCGCATCGTCCGAGACGACGATCTTCTGGTACAGCCCGCGGGCCGGGTCGGCGTAGACGACCTCGAGTGCGCCCTCGCCCGCCCCGAGCGCGTCGCCGAAGCTGGCCACCTCGACGCCCGAGAGCTTGAGCTTGGTGGCGTCGTCCACTCCGGGGAACGTCGCGTCGCCGCCGAGCAGCCGGTCGGCGACGACCTCGGCCATCGCGTTGGCCGGTGCGACCAGGCCGACCGTGCGGCCCTGGATCGCGGCGACCTCGCCGATGGCCCAGACGTGCTCGCGGCTGGTGCGGCAGGCGTCGTCGACCACCACTCCCCCGCGCGGAGCGACATCGATGCCGACCGCGCGCGCCAGCTCGTCGCGGGCGGTGATGCCGATCGAGAAGACGACGAGGTCGGCGCCGATGCTCGAGCCGTCGGTCAGGGTGACGCCGAGCACGGTGCCGGTGGGCGAGGTGAGGATCTCGGTGGGCCGGTTGCCGAGGTGCAGCGCGATGCCCTGCGCCGAGATGATGCGGCCGAGCGCCTGCCCCGCGCCCTCGTCGAGCTGCGCGCTCATCAGCCAGCGGCCGGAGTGGATGAGCGTGGTGCGCGCGCCGAGCCGGTGGGCGCCGCCCGCGGCCTCGAGGCCGAGCAGCCCTCCTCCGACCACGACCACGTTCGCCGGGCGGCCCTTGCGCTCCTGGAACGCGGCGAGGTCGGCGACGAGCGAGTCGACGTCCTCGAGGGTGCGGTAGACCCGGCCGTGCTCGGCACCGGCGATCGGGGGCACCGTGGCGGAGGAGCCCGTCGCCAGGACGATCTCGTCGCCCTCGAACCACCGGCCGTCCGCCAGCTCGACCCGCGGGTGCTCCGGATCGATCGCGACCACGCGGGAGGAGGTGATCAGCCGCGCCGACTCCCACAGGGCGCCGTCGCCGAGGGTCAGGTCCACGCGCCCCTCGAGCCGCTTCGAGAGCGCGACGCGGTCGTAGGGGTGGTGCACCTCCTCGCCGAAGACGGTGATGTCGAGAGCGGAGTCGGCCCGCGCGACGAGCGCGTCGACCAGGCGGTGCGCGGCGGGGCCGGCGCCGACGACGAGCACGCGTCGGGGGGCGTCGGCGGCGGGGTTCGCTCCTGCGGTTGTCATGGGGTCCACCGTAGGCAGGCGCCGTTTCCCCGCCGTTGCCCGGACGTAACGCTCTGTGACGGGCGTCTCACGGTGCCGCGGAGCGGTCGTGAGAGCTTCGTTACGCCCGGGACACCGCAGACGTCATCGGCTGAAACGCGGGGTCCCTACCGTGTCCTTCACCGCCTCCGATCGGCTGCGGGATCCTCGATCGAGAAGGCGGGACCATGACACTCCTCGACCTGACCCGCTCCCCTTCGTCGACCACGACCTGGGTCCCCGTCTGCAACCGCCTCGAGCTCGAGCCGCTCTGGGGCGAGGCTGCGCTCGTCGGCGGCGTCCAGCTCGCGCTCTTCCTCCTCCCCGACGGACGCGTCTTCGCCGTCTCGAACCTCGACCCCGCGACGGGGGCCGCCGTGCTCTCGCGCGGCATCGTCGGCTCGCGGAACGTCGACGGCGTCCAGCGCGCCACCATCGCTTCGCCGCTGCACAAGGACGTCTTCGACCTCGAGACCGGGCGGTGCTACACCTCCGAATCGCTGCACCTCGCGACGTGGGGCGTGCGGGAGTCGGACGGCGTGATCGAGGTGGCCCAGCGGACCGCTCTCGTCGCGGCCTCGCACGGCACCTCCGACGACGACGGGCGTCGCGCCGTCGCCGCCCTGGTCGACGCGGTGCGGACCGCGAACCCCGCGCTCGACGTGCTCGACTCCTTCGTGGACGTGCAGCAGCCGGACGTGCCCGAGACCCTCGGCACGCTCGAGCCCGGCCGTGCCGCGGTCGTCGTGCCGCTGCTGCTCAGCGCCGGCTACCACGTGCACGTCGACCTCGCCGAGGCCGCGGCCGAGGCGGAGCGACCCGTGCGGGTCACCGGCGCGCTCGGGCCGGATCCGCGGCTCGCGACGGTCCTCGCCCGCCGCCTGCACGAGGCGGGCCTTCGCGAGGGCGACCGGATCGTGCTCGCCGCCGCCGGCTCCAGCGACGCCGGGGCGGTCGCCGACTGCTGGACCACCGGGCGCCTGCTCGCCGCCGAGCTCGGCCGCGAGGTGAGCGTCTCGTTCATCTCGGCCGCCGAGCCGCGCGTCGCCGAGGCGGTCGCCGCCGAGCGCGCGGCGCACCCCGGCGCGCGCGTCGTCGTCTCGACCTACCTCCTGGCCCCGGCTACTTCGCCGGCCTGGCCGCCTCCGCGGGCGCCGACGTCGCGTCCGCCCCTCTTCTCACCGCCGTCGACCCGCCCGCGCGCGAGCTCGTCGACATCGTCTCGGAGCTGTTCGGGCGCCACGTCTGAGCACTCCGCTCCCCCAGCACCACCACCGCTCCACCTCCCCTTCCCGAGCGCGCCCCCGCGCGCGCCGACCCTTCCCCGGAGGACCACGATGACTGCTGCACCACCGACCACCGCCCCCGCCACCGCCGCACTCGGCTCCGGCATCACCCGCCGGCCCGGCCGCTGGATCGACGGCTGGGACCCCGAGGACCCCGCTCAGTGGGAGGCGGAGGGGCGCTCGGTCGCCGGCCGCAACCTGCGCTGGTCGATCTTCGCCGAGTTCCTCGGCTTCGTCGTCTGGCAGCTCTGGTCGGTCGTCGTGGTGCAACTGCCCGCGGCGGGCTTCGACTTCACCACGGGCGAGATCTTCTGGCTGATCTCGATGCCGAGCCTGGTCGGGGCGACGCTCCGGATCCCCTACACCTTCATGGTCCCCCGCTTCGGCGGACGCAACTGGACCATCGTCTCGGCGGCGCTCCTGCTCATCCCGAGCATCGGGCTGGCGCTCGCGGTCGGGAACCCCGAGACGCCCTTCGGAGTGATGCTGCTCATCGCGGCGCTCGCCGGCTTCGGCGGCGGCAATTTCGCCAGCTCCATGGCGAACATCACCTTCTTCTACCCGCACGCCCAGAAGGGCTACGCACTGGGGCTCAACGCCGCGGGCGGCAACCTGGGTGCGGCCGTCGCGCAGCTGATCGTGCCGATCGCCATCACGATCGGCGCCGCGGCGACCGTCAACCTGCCGCTCGCCGGCTGGATCTGGGTGCCCCTGATCGTCGTCGCGATGATCGGCGCCTACAAGCGGATGGACAATCTCTCGACCGCCAAGGCCGACGTCGCCGCCTCCCTCGCCGCTCTGCGCGAGCCGCACCTGTGGATCCTGGCCGTGCTCTACATCGGCACCTTCGGCTCCTTCATCGGCTTCGCCGGGGTCTTCCCCAAGCTCATCGCCGACACGTTCCCCGAGTACTCGACCTTCGCCGTCGGCTCCGCGACCCTCACGCTCGCGTTCCTCGGCGCCCTCGTCGGCTCGCTCTCCCGTCCCTACGGCGGCCGCCTCGCCGACCGCTTCGGCGGGGCGCCGGTCACGATCGTCGCGTTCATCGCGATGGGCGCCGGCATCGTCGGAGTCGTCGCGACGCTCCCGCTGGGCAGCTTCTGGCTGTTCCTCCTCGGCTTCCTCGTGCTGTTCGCCGCGGCGGGAATCGGCAACGGGGCGACCTACCGGATGATCCCCACCGTCTTCGCCCTGCGCGCCCGCCAGTCGGGCAGCGACGGCGTCGGCGCCCAGCGCAAGGCGGCCGCCGCCCTCGGCCTCATCTCGGCCATCGGCGCCTACGGCGGCTTCGTCATCCCGCAGCTCCTGGGCTTCTCGAAGACGGAGTTCGGCGACTACACGACGGCCCTGGGCTGGTTCGTGGGCGCCTACGCGGTGATGCTCGCGATCACGGCGGGCGTCTACCTCCGCCTCGCCGCGACGACGGGGACCAGGATCTAGGCATGGAGACCGCCGCCGTACCGTCCGCCCCCGCGGGCGTCGACTCCCACTGCCCCTACTGCGCGCTGCAGTGCGCGATGACGCTGACGCCGGTCGACGCACCGACGCCGATCGCCGTCGCCGGGCGGGAGTTCCCGACGAACCGGGGCGGGCTGTGCGCCAAGGGCTGGACGGCGGCGGAGCTGCTCGCGAGCGGGCAGCGGCTGCGCGCTCCGCTGATGCGCGGCGCGGACGGCTCCTTCGCCGAGGTGACGTGGGAGCGGGCGCTGGACGCCGTGGCGGAGGCGGTCGTCTCGACCCGCGACCGCCACGGCGCCGACGCGGTCGCAGTCTTCGGCGGCGGCGGTCTCACCAACGAGAAGGCGTACCAGCTGGGCAAGTTCGCCCGCCTCGCCCTCGGCACCTCGCGGATCGACTACAACGGCCGGTTCTGCATGTCCTCGGCCGCGGCGGCCGGCAACCGGGCGTTCGGAGTCGATCGCGGGCTCCCGTTCCCGGTGGCCGATCTCGACGAGGCCGACACGATCCTCCTGCTCGGCTCGAACGTCGCGGCGACCATGCCGCCGTTCCTGGCGCACCTCGCGGGGGTACGGTCGCGCGGCGGTCTCGTGGTCGTCGATCCGCGCCGCTCCGCCACCGCCCGCCTCACCGAGGACGGCGCGGGAACGCACCTGCAGCCGGCTCCCGGCACCGACCTCGCCCTGCTGCTCGGGCTCACCCACCTCGTGCTCGCGGAGGGACTCGCCGACGCGGAGTACCTCGAGGCGCGGACGACCGGCTTCGACGCGGTCCGCCGCAGCGTCGCGTCGTGGTGGCCGGAGCGCACCTCCTCCGTCACCGGCGTGCCGGTCGAGCTGCTGCGCCGCACCGCGCGGCGGCTCGCCGAGGGCCGCTCCTACGTGCTCACGGGCCGCGGAGTCGAGCAGCACGTCGACGGCACCGACACCGCCACCGCGGCGATCAACCTGTCCCTCATCCTGGGCCTCGTCGGCCGCCCCGGCTCGGGCTACGGCACCCTCACCGGCCAGGGCAACGGGCAGGGCGGCCGCGAGCACGGCCAGAAGGCCGACCAGCTGCCGGGCTACCGCTCGATCCGCGATCCGGAGGCGCGCCGCCACGTCGCCGGGATCTGGGGAGTCGACGAGGCGTCGATCCCGGGGCCCGGACTGCCGGCCGTCGCGCTGCTCGGCGAACTCGGCCGCTCCGTCCAGTGCCTCCTCGTGCACGGCTCGAACGTGGTCGTCTCGGCGCCCGACGTCGACGCGGTGCGGGCAGGGCTCGAGGCGCTCGACACCCTCGTGGTCTGCGACTTCTTCCTCTCCGAGACGGCGGCGCTCGCCGACATCGTCCTCCCCGTGCCGCAGTGGGCGGAGGAGGAGGGCACCATGACCTCGCTCGAGGGCCGGGTGCTGCGCCGCCGCCGCGCCCTCGAGCCGCCGTCGGGCGTCCGCAGCGAGCTCTGGATCCTGAGCGAGCTCGCCCGCCGCCTCGACGCGCCCTCGACCTGGTCGACCGTGCCGTCGGAGGTGTTCGACGAGCTGGCGCGCGCCTCCGCCGGCGGCCCGGCCGACTACTCCGGACTCTCGCACGCGCTGCTCGACACGGGAGCGGAGGCCTACTGGCCCTACCCCGTCGGCAGCACCGGCACCCCGCGCCTCTTCGGCGAGCGCTTCGGCCACCCCGACGGCCGCGCGCGGCTGGTCGCGGTCTCGGCCGCCGACCGCTCCGTCGTCGACCGCGGCGACGAGCTGACGCTGATCACCGGGCGCTACCTGCAGCAGTACCAGTCGGGCACGCAGACCCGCCGGGTCGCCGAGCTCGACGCGGCCCGCCCCGAGGCGCGGCTCGAGATCCACCCGGCCACCGCCTCGCGACTCGGCGTGCGCGACGGCGCCCCCGTCTCGATCGGCAACGCGCGCGGAGTCGTCACCGCCCGCGCGAGCGTCACCGCCGACATCCGCCACGACACCGTCTTCCTGCCCTTCCACTACGCGGGGCGCCAGTGCGCCAATCTGCTGACGGAGGCGGTCGTCGATCCGATCTCGTCCATGCCGGAGTTCAAGCGCACCCGCGTCTGGGTCCGCGCGGAAGGAGTACCCGATGCCGTCTGAGACCCCCGAGCGCGTGGTGCTCCTGGGCTACGGTCCCGTCGGCGCGCGCTTCGTCGAGGAGCTGCTGCCCGCCGTCCGCGCCGGGTCCGTCGCCCTCACGGTCGTCGGCGCCGAGCCCGAGGACGCCTACAACCGGGTGCTGCTCGCCGAGTACGCCGTCGGCCGGGCCGCACGCGACCGCCTCGACCTCGGCGACCGGGCGACGGCGGAGGCGGCGGGAGTCGTCTTCCGCCTCGGCGCGGCCGCCGTCGGCCTCGATCGCGCGCGGAACGTCGTGCGCCTGCACGACGACGAGCGCCTCGCCTACGACCGCCTCGTCTTCGCCACCGGTGCCCGGGCGAACGTGCCCACGCTCGCCGGGATGGAGCGCTCGCGCCGCGACCGCCGGGTGCGGTCGGCCTCCCCCGAGACCCTCGATCAGGGCGCGAGTCCGCTGCCCGACCGTGTCGTCGCTCTCCGCGACCTCGCCGACGCGCACGTCGTCCGCGAGGCCGTCCGCACCGGCTCGCGCATCGTCGTGCTGGGAGCGGGAGTGCTCGGAGTGGAGTTCGCGCTCGCCGCCGCCGAGCAGGGCGCCGAGGTCGTCGTCGTCTACCACGGCGACATCCCCATGGGGCGCAACCTCGATCACGGCGGCGGGCGGATGCTCGCCTCGGCGGCCCGCGCGGCCGGCGTCGACATGGTGTCGCACGCCCGCTCCGAGAGCATCCTGCTGGCCCACGACGACCTCGGCCGCGCGCACTTCCAGGCGCTCGTCTGCGCCGACGGCAAGCAGATCGAGGGCGACCTGCTCGTGCTGTCCTGCGGAGTCGGCGCGCGCACCGAGCTCGCGGCGAGTGCCGACCTCGCGGTCTCCACCGGGATCCTCGTCGACGAGCACCAGCGCAGCTGGAGCGACCCGGACGTCTACGCGATCGGCGACTGCGCGCACGTCGCCCCGCGCGGCTCCGCTCTGCCCGACGGCCGCGTCGAGGGCGGGCCCAGCGGACTGATCGGACCCGGCTGGCAGCAGGCCGACCGCCTCGCCGCCCGGATCACCGCCGAGGCGGCCGGGCGCGCGGCCGACGAGCGCGTGCCCGAGGCCCGCCAGGCCGTGGTCATGCTGAAGGCCGAGGGCGTCGACCTCGTCGCGGGCGGCGACCCGACCCCCGAGCCGTGGGACGTGACACCCCACTCCGCCTCGTGCGCCGACCACGCCGAGGTGACCGTCTGGGCCGACCCCGCTCGCGGCGGCTACGCGAAGCTCGTGACGGTCGGCGGCGTGCTCCGCGGTTTCGTCTCGGTCGGCCTGCCGCGTGTGGGCGCTGAGCTGACCCTGCTGTTCGAGCGCGGCTCCGAGCTGCCCGCCGACCGCTCGAGCCTCCTGCGGCTGGACGCCCCGGATGCGGGGGCCGCCCCGACCGGTGACCCGTTCGCTCCGGACGCCACCGTCTGCTGGTGCAACGGCGTCTCGGCCGGCACCATCACGGAGGCGGCTGCCGCCGGCCACGACACGGTCGCGTGCATCGGCACGGCGACGAGGGCCGGCACCGGCTGCGGCGGCTGCACCGGCCGCATCGCCGAGCTGCTCGCGCGCACGGCCGTGCCGGCCTGAGGCTTCAGGGACGACGAAGGGGGAGGCCGGACGGATGCCCGGACTCCCCCTTCGCGTGCTCGGCTCGGATCAGGCGCGCGAGGCGCGGCGCTTCACGGCGAGAAGCGACACGGCGCCCACCAGGAGCAGTGCTGCACCGCCGAGCGCGAGGCCGGAGGCGTCGGATCCGGTGCTCGCGAGCGTGCCTCGTCCGGTCGTGCCGCGCGGCGCCCCGGCGACGGCCGTCGGTGTGACGGTCGGTGACGGCGCGGCCGTCGGAGTAGCCGGAGCAGGCGCGGAGGTGGCGATCGGCGTCGGAGCGGCCGTCGGAGTCCCGGTCGGGGTCGGAGCGGCCGTCGGCGTGGGCTCGGCCGTGGGCGGCACCGCGGGCCCCTCGCCGGGAGCGCCGCCGTCGAGGGAGGCGGCGGCGATCAGCCGGCCGTACTCGTCGAACGAGGCGTAGGTGTGCGGCTCGTCCGTGTACTCCGCCGGGATGGTCTGCGTGTACGCCCCGCCCGCGATCACGGACGTGCCGATCTGCGTCGGCTCGGAGTAGATGTGGCTCGTGACGGCGAGCCCGTCGAGGTCGCCCGGCGTCTCGTCGCTGAACTGCAGTCCGCTCACCGTGAGGTCGAAGGCGACGCC
Organism: Rathayibacter caricis DSM 15933; assembly: GCF_003044275.1. Taxonomy (NCBI): domain Bacteria; kingdom Bacillati; phylum Actinomycetota; class Actinomycetes; order Micrococcales; family Microbacteriaceae; genus Rathayibacter; species Rathayibacter caricis. Next base: position 20,412 of record NZ_PZPL01000001.1, read on the forward strand.
GCTCTCGTACTGCGCCGGCGCGAGGTCGTAGTCGCCGACCGCGATGAGGCCGCCGTTCTCGAGCGCCTCGAGGCTCGGCGCGGTCGGGATCGGTGCCTCGCCGACGAGGGTCTCCTCGTAGGTGTCGGCGTCGATCGTCCACGTCACGGTCTCTCCGCGGTAGGCGGCCACCTCGTAGACCGTGGCGGGCGGATCGTCCCGCGGGTTCTCGGGGTCCGTCAGGTACACGTCGACAGGACCGGAGTACGTCGTGAGGGTGCCCGTGCCGTCGGCGTCGAGGGTCGTGGTCGTCCAGCCGACGGAGCCACCCGAACCGGGGACCTGGAAGCCGGCCACGGCGAGGCGGCCCGCCGACTCCGGGCCGAAGTCGACCTCGACGGTGCCGCCGTTGGCGGGGATCCCGTCCTTCTCGCCGGCGGCAGCGGGCCCTGCTCCGACGAGCACCCCCGCTGCGGTGACGGACAGGACGACGGCGGCCCTCAAGCCGCCGGTGATGATGCGCGCGCGTGTGTCCACGTGCTTCCCCCCGGGATGGTGCTGATGATGGTGCGGCGCAGATCGGCCGCTCAGGGCGATCATCCAGGTCTGCTCAGGGAATCACAAGCCTGCGGTCACGATCGGTCGCACGACCGGCGCGGAGCCTCACAGGCCGACGTCGACCGCCTCGGCCAGGCGGCGGGTGACGGCCCGCAACTCGAGCTCCGCACCGCGGAGCCGCTCCTCGATCTCGGCCGCGCCACGCTCGCTCGCATCGTGGCGTCGAGCCTGCTCCTCGGCCGCCTCGTCCGCCGAGCTCCGCGCCTCGGCGAGAGCACTGCCGAGATCGTCGGAGGAGGCCCGCAGCGCCGCGAGCTCGTCGCGGAGCCCGCCGAGCTCGCTCCGGACCGCCACAAGCTCGTCCCGCAGCGCGGCCGTCTCGGCGCGGACCTCCTCGGTGCGCAGGCGCGCCTGCTCGAAGTACGGCGCCACGAGGCGGTGCACGGCCTCGCGCAGGGCGAGTCCGCCCCGGCCGAGCTTCGTCGGCACGGAGCCGGGGGCCTCCCGGTACTGGTCGTCACTGGTCATCGTCGTCGTCCCGTCCGGAGAGCCGGCGGTGGAGCAGATCCATCGCCCGGCGGTCCTTGTCCATGATGGCGGCCTCGAGGCCGGTGTCGGCGGTGCGCTCCGCGAGGTCGCCCGGCCTGGTGCGGCGCACGAGCGAGCGCTCGATCAGCTCGACCGACCGCTCGAACGAGAGCGGACCGCGCGCCGTCGCCCGCCCGCGCCGGCCGAGGGCCTCCAGGTCGACCGCTCCCGTGACCACGTCGCGCATCGCGGCGAGCAGGGAGTCGGCCGAGCGGGTGATCTTGAGGCAGTCCACTCCGTCGATCAGGAACTCGGCCACTCCGCTCGTCCCGGTGACGATCGGCACGCAGCCCGCGGCCGCCGCCTCGACGGGAGCGACGCCGAACGCCTCGCCCGACCAGGTCGGGAACAGGAACGCGTCGGCCCGCCCGTGCGCGGCGAGCACTTCCTCGCGCGGGCGGGCGCCGTGGAACTCGACGACGCCGTCGAGTCCCGCCTCGGCGGCGCGGGCGCGGTAGCCCTCGACGTCGCCGTCGCCGTACAGGTCGACCCGGAAGTCGCGCGTCTCAGCGGCCAGCGCAGCGGCCGCGTCGAGCACCAGGTCGACGCCCTTGTGCTCGCCGAGCGACGCGGCGAAGGTGAAGCGCGTGATCCCGCCGTCGCGGTAGGTGCGCTCGGCGCCGGTGTCCGGCGGCACACTCACTCCGCGGCCGATCACCTCGACGTCGCCGAGCGGCCGTCCGCCGGCCTCGATCGCCTCGACCAGGGCCGAGCTGACCGCCACGATCTCGCCGCGCGCGAAGTGCAGCGGATCGTCCGCTCCGTAGACGGCGAGCACCCGCTCGGGCAGTCCGTCGACGAGCTGGTTCGGCACCCGGTCGCCCAGGTTCCACATCCAGCTCGCGTCGACCGCGCGCAGCAGATCGATCAGCGCGAGCCCGCCCAGCCCGATCAGGTTGAAGGCGACGACGTGCGTCGGAGCGAAGTCGCGCAGCTCCTCGAGCAGGATCCGCGTGTTCTCGAACCGCGACACCGCGCTCTCGTGGTGCATCAGCTGGGCGATCTCGCCGCCCGTCCGCGGCAGCGGGAAGTACGTGCGCAGGCTCAGCGTGCGGTGCACCTCGACACCGGAGGGCTCGGGCGGGAGGTAGGTGGGCGTGGTCAGGACCCGGACGATGTGGCCGCGCGCCGCGAGAGCCTCGGCGACCCGCGCGCAGGTCATCTCGTAGCCGCCGAGCACCTGCGGCGGGTAGAGGTTGCTGAGGAAGAGGAGCCGCAGCGGCGGAGTCTCGGCGGTCATGCGGAGGGCACCTGCCGATCGGGAGTCGCGTCCTCGCGGATCCGGGCGGTGACCGCCTTCGTGTAGCTCGCACGGGCCTGACGGTCGTTGCCGCCGTCCCAGTAGTTCACGAGGTAGAGGCCGGTCTGCTGGGTGCGCGGGACGAAGGGGAACAGCTGAGCACGGGGCTCGATCTGGGCGATGCGGTAGCCGGCGTCGACAGCGCGCACGTGCAGCCAGATGTCGTCGGCGTCGGGAGCGATCTCGCGGAACGCGTCGCCGTGCCGCGCGACCTCCTCCATCAGCGCGCGGGGGAACAGCTGCCCCGAGACGGAGGTGCCGAACACGTCGAAGGACGCGCGGGTGTCGTCGACCGGGCGCCAGCTCGTGTACGGCGCGACCGCTCCGTCGACGAGGCCGACGCGGTGCGCGCGGTAGCAGAGCACCGTCTCCCGCGGGTAGCGGGAGCGGGCGTCGAGCAGGCCCCGCAGCCACGTGCGCGGGTAGACGATGTCGTCGTCCGAGGTGACCAGGTCGCGCTCGCCCGCGCGGCCCGAGAGCAGGTGCGGGTAGTACTTGGTGTGCACCCGGTAGCCGTCCACCAGCCGCACCTCGAGGCCCCGACGGCGCAGCCGCTGGAGCGCCGGCGGCAGGTCGGCGGCGAGCGCTGGGTCGTCGAGCCACAGCACCAGTCGGGCGGGCCGGGCGTCGCCGCGGGCGATGGACTCGAGGGCCACGTGCACGCGCCGGATGCGCTCGCCGTGCGTGGTCATGGTGACCACGACCTCGCCGTCGGGGTCGACGACGGATCGGCGCGAGAAGCGGTTCGCGAGGTCCAGCGCCAGCAGCTCGAGCCGGAACGCGAGCGAGGCGGGGTGGTCGATCGGACGCGCGGCGACGACCGCCGCTCGGCGCTCGCGGAGCCCGCGCGGCACGGCCCGGACCCGGCTGGAGAGGGCCAGGAGGCGGGTCCTCGGGCGCACCCTCCGACCCAGCGCGGCGAACCGGGTGCGAGGTCGTACTCGGCGGCCGAGCGCGGCGAGGGCGGGATGCATCGCTCCAGGATAACGGGAGCCGTCGGCGGGCCTCGGGGCGGTCAGGCCCCGTCGACCACGGCGAACGCGCGCACCGGGAAGGTCCCGAATCCGCTCACCTTCGGCGGCACCGCAGTGAAGCGCGCCCCGGAGGCGGGCAGCTCGCCGAGGCCCGTGAGGTGCTCGACGACGTGCACGCCGGACCCCAGGAGGAGGGAGTGGGCCGGGCGCGTCCCCGTGCCCTGGGTGTCGTCGATGTTCAGCGAGTCGATGCCGACGAGCACCGCGCCGCCGTCCACGAGCGCCCGCGCACCGTCCTCGGTGAGGAACGGAGCGTCGCGCGCGTACTCCGCGGTGGCGAAGTGCACGTCCCAGCCTGTGGACAGCAGCACGGCCGCACCGCGCACGTCGAGGCCGGCGAACGCCTCCGGCCCGACGGCCCGCTCGCCCCGCGCGGTCACGACGAGCGCCGGCAGGTCGACGAGGGTCGCGAGGTCCAGGCCCGCCAGGTCCGTGCCGCCGTCGTAGCGGTGGAACGGGCTGTCGAGGTAGGTGCCGGTGTTGCCGATCATCTCGATGACGTCCAGCGCGAACTCGGTGCCCGGGGCGTAGGAGGCGCGCGACGCCTCGCGGGTCAGGTGCGGCCGGATGCGCGGCGCGGGCAGCCCCGGGTAGGTGACGAGGCCGTCCGAGACGGTGTGGCTGAGGTCGACGAAGCGGCGCGGGGAGGAGGTCATGCGCCGATCCTCGCAGTGGCGGGATCTTGCCGTCCCACTACTTCCTGCCACTCCCCCGCGCCTTCGGGCCAGAGGCCGGGCGCCGTGGGGTCAGCGCTTGGGCAGCGCCGCCGACAGGTCCGCGATCAGGTCGTCGGCGTCCTCGATGCCCACCGAGAGCCGCACCAGCGACTCCGACACCTCGAGCGGCGTGCCCTTGACCGACGCGTGCGTCATCTCGCTCGGGTAGCCGATCAGCGACTCCACGCCTCCGAGCGACTCGGCGAGCTGGAACAGCTCGGTCGACTCGGCGAACTTCCGCGCGGCGCGCGGTGTCGCGAGCTCGACCGACAGCATGCCGCCGAACCCCGACATCTGGCGCTTCGCCAGCTCGTGGCCCGGGTGCGTCGGCAGCCCCGGGTAATGCACGGCCGTGACCGCCGGGTGCTCAGCCAGGAACTCCGCGACCTTCTGCGCGTTGGCCGAGTGCCGCTCCATCCGGATCGCGAGCGTCTTGATGCCGCGCACGGTGAGCCAGGCGTCCATCGGGCTCGAGATCGCTCCGACCGCGAACTGCAGGAACCCGATCTTCTCGGCGAGGGGTCCCGAGCGCAGGGCGAGCGCGCCGCCCACGACGTCCGAGTGGCCGCCGAGGTACTTCGTGGTCGAGTGCACGACCACGTCGGCGCCCAGCGCCAGCGGCTGCTGCAGAGCGGAGGAGGCGAAGGTGTTGTCGACGACGACGATCAGGTCGTGCGCGTGGGCCAGGTCGGCCAGCTCCGCGATGTCGCTGATGGTCATCAGCGGGTTCGACGGTGTCTCGACCCACAGCATCTTCGTCTCGCCGGGGACGATCGCTCGCTGCACCTCGCGCAGGTTCGACATGTCGACGGCGGTGTTGCGGATGCCCCACCCGGCGTGCACGCGGTCGATCAGCCGGTGGCTGCCGCCGTACGCGTCGTTGCCGAGCACGATGTGGTCGCCCGGGGCGAGTGCGGCGCGGATCAGGGTGTCCTCGGCCGCGAGGCCCGACGCGAAGGAGTAGGCGACGTCGGCGCCCTCGATCGAGGCGATGAGCTCCTGCAGGGAGTCGCGCGTCGGGTTCGCCGAGCGGGCGTACTCGTAGCCGCCGCGGAACCCTCCGATGCCGTCCTGGACGAAGGTCGACGTCATGTAGACGGGCGGCACGACGGCGCCGGTGGTGGGGTCGAACTCCTGTCCGGCGTGGATGGCGCGGGTGTCGAAGTGCTGCTTCTTGGGCATGAGCGTGCTTTCCGGGTCGAGAGGAGTCGGGGAGGGGGGTGCGCCGGTCACGCGCTGGCGAACGAGAGGAGGTCCTGCCGCGTGATGACCGCGACGGGCTTGCCCTCGTCGGTGACGAGGAGGGCGCTGCGATCGGTGAGCGCGGCCCGGGCGGCCGAGACGCTCTCGCCGAGGCCGATCAGCGTCAGCGGGTCGCCGGCGGAGGGGCCGAGCGGGTCGGTCATGGACGCGGCGCCGCTGAAGACGCGGTCGAGCAGCTCGCGCTCGTCGACCGCTCCGACGACCTCGCCCATCACGACGGGCGGCTCGGCCGAGAGCACCGGCAGCTGCGAGACGCCGTACGTCGTCATGATCTCGATAGCATCGCGCACGGTGTCGCTCGGGTGCGCGTGCACGAGGTCGGGCAGCTCGCCTGTCTGCGGATTCGCGGCGCGGGCGCGCAGGACGTCGCGGACGGTGCTCTCCTCGCGGTGCTCGAGGAACCCGTAGGAGCGCATCCACCGGTCGTTGAAGATCTTGCCGAGGTAGCCGCGGCCGCCGTCGGGCAGCAGCACGACGACCACGTCGTCGGGGCCGAGGTCGGCGGCCGCCTTGAGCGCGACCGACACGGCCAGGCCGCTCGAGCCGCCCACGAGCAGGCCCTCCTCGCGGGCGAGCCGGCGGGTCATCGCGAACGACTCGGCGTCGCTGGAGGCGATGATGCCGTCGACCACGCTCGGGTCGTAAGCACTGGGCCAGAAGTCCTCGCCGACGCCCTCGGTGAGGTAGGGACGCCCGCCGCCGCCCGAGTAGACCGAGCCCTCGGGGTCGGCGCCGATGATCTGCACGCGGCCGTCCGACACCTCCTTGAGGTACCGGCCGGTGCCGCTGATGGTGCCGCCCGTGCCCACTCCGGCGACGAAGTGCGTGATGCGGCCGGCGGTGTCGCGCCAGATCTCGGGGCCGGTGGTCTCGTAGTGGCTGAGCGGCCCGTTGAGGTTCGCGTACTGGTTGGGCTTGAAGGCGCCGGTGATCTCGCGGGCGAGGCGGTCCGAGACGGAGTAGTAGGAGTCGGGGTCGTCCGGCTCGACGGCCGTCGGAGTGACGACGATCTCGGCCCCGTAGGCCGTGAGCACGTTGCGCTTGTCCTCGCCGACCTTGTCGGGCAGCACGAAGACGCAGCGGTACCCGCGCTGCTGGGCGACGAGCGCCAGGCCGACACCCGTGTTGCCGCTCGTGGGCTCGACGATCGTGCCGCCGGGCTTCAGCAGGCCGTCGCGCTCGGCCGCGTCGATGATGCGGGTGGCGATGCGGTCCTTCGAGGACCCGCCGGGGTTGAGGTACTCGACCTTCACGAGCACGGTGGCCCGCACTCCGGACGCGACCGGTCCGAGCTTCACGAGGGGGGTGTCCCCGATGAGGTCCAGCACCGAGTCGGCGTAGGCCATCCCGGTCTCCGGGCGTGCTGGCAGGGCTCGATCGAGGGTCATGGGAAAAGCGTAGCAACCGCTGTTCGGCATGTGACGGGAGCCCCTGAACCGCCGCCGGGAACCCGCGCGAGCCCCGTGACGCGGGTGCTCGTGCTGCCCTATCGTGGGGGTCCGCGGCCGTCTCGACGCCCGCTCGAGACGCCCCCCGAGACGCGCGGAACGGACCAGCATGACCACTCCGATCGCCGCCGTTCCGCGGCGCGGCACCGACGGCCGGCTCCTGCGCCTGCTCGGACCCGCCATGGTCGCCGGAGTCGCCTACCTCGATCCCGGCAACGTCGCCAGCAACATGACGGCCGGCGCCCGCTTCGGCTACCTGCTCGTCTGGGTGGTGGTCCTGGGCAACCTGATGGCGTGGCTGATCCAGTACCTCTCGGCCAAGCTCGGCCTGATGACCGGCCGCAGCCTCCCCGAGCTGCTCGGCGACCGGCTCCGCGGCCGCTGGGGCCGCCGGGCCTACTGGGTTCAGGCCGAGGTCGTCGCGATGGCGACCGACCTGGCCGAGGTGATCGGCGGCGCGATCGCGCTGAACCTGCTGTTCGGGCTGCCGCTGCTCGTCGGCGGCCTGGTGACCGGCGCGGTGTCGCTCGCGCTCCTGCTCATCCAGACCCGCGGAGGCGCGCGGCCGTTCGAGCGCGTCATCACGGCCCTCATGGTCGTCATCGCCGTCGGCTTCACGATCGGGGTCGTCGTCGATCCGCCCGACGCCGGCTCCGCCGTCGCGGGGCTCGTGCCGCGCTTCGAGGGCTCGGAGTCGGTGCTGCTCGCCGCGTCGATCCTCGGCGCGACCGTCATGCCGCACGCCATCTACGCCCACTCGGCCCTCGCCCGCGATCGCTTCGGCCGGGTCGACGGCGTCGGCGCCCGCCGGAGGATCCTCACGGCCACCCGGATCGACGTCACCGTCGCACTCGCGATCGCCGGCACCGTGAACCTCGCGATCCTCCTCCTCGCCGCCCACTCGCTCGCGGGCGTCGCCGGCACCGACAGCCTCGAGGGCGCGCACGCGGCCATCGGATCGGCGCTGGGCCCGGTCATCGCGACGCTGTTCGCGGTCGGCCTCCTCGCCTCCGGGCTCGCCTCGACGTCGGTCGGCGCCTACGCCGGAGCCGAGATCATGCACGGTCTGCTGCACGTGCGGGTGCCGCTCGTCACCCGGCGGCTCGTGACGCTGATCCCGGCGCTCGTCGTGCTCGCCGTGGGCTTCGACCCGACCCGCGCGCTCGTGCTCAGCCAGGTGGTGCTGTCGTTCGGCATCCCGTTCGCCCTGGTGCCGCTGGTGATCCTCACCCGCGACCGCCGCCTGATGGGCGATCAGGCCAACCGCTGGTTCACGACGCTCGGGGCGGTGCTCGCAGCGGTGTTCCTCATCGTGCTCAACGCACTGCTGCTCTGGCTCACCTTCGCGGGCTGACCCTCCCGGCCGAACCCGGTGGCGATCGCGTTGATCCGATCCGGAGCCTCTCTCGTTATCCTCTGAGAGCGCCTCTCAGGGCGCCTGCGCCGCGCGACGGCGCGACCGCCCCCGGATGGAACGAGAGAACGCCGCCGTGCCCAAAGACACGATGTCCGCCAAGAACCGCGCCCGCCAGGAGAAGGTCGAGGCCTACAAGCGCGAGCAGGCCCGCAAGAAGAAGAGCGGCCGCATCTGGATCGTCTCGCTCTCGGCCCTCGCGATCCTCGCCATCGGCGGCATCGTGGCCGTCACCGTGATCGGCAACCAGCAGATCGTCGAGGCGCGGAATATCGACGGCCTGCAGACCTTCGAGAACGAGGCCGACCACGTCACCGGTGCCGTCGAGTACCCGCAGACGCCCCCGGCGGGAGGCCCGCACAACGCCGTCTGGATGAACTGCGGCGTCTACGACCAGCCCGTCCCGAACGAGAACGCGGTGCACGACCTCGAGCACGGCGCCGTCTGGGCGACCTACGACCCCTCCCTCCCCCAGAGCGAGGTCGACTCGCTGATCGCGGCGCTGCCCGACACCTACACCGTCGTCTCTCCGTACGAGGGCCTCGAGTCGCCGATCGTGCTCAGCGCCTGGGACGCCCAGGTCGCGATCGACTCGCCCGAGGACCCGCGCATCGACGCCTTCGTCGAGCGCTTCTGGCAGGCGTCGACCGCCCCCGAGCCCGGAGCGCCCTGCACCGGAGGCATCGACGCCCCCGGCAAGCAGTGATGGCGGCGGGCAGCACCCGAGGCCGCGTCCTCGTCGCCGCGGTCGCCGTCGTCGCCCTCCTCCTGGGCGTCGCCGGCGGCTACGTCGTCGGAGCGCTCGCACCGTTCGCGCCGACGGCGACCCCGTCCTCGACGAGCGCCGAGGCCGGATTCGCCCGCGACATGCAGGTGCACCACCTCCAGGGTGCCGAGCTGGCGCTGATCGCGCACGAGCGCAGCACCGACGGCGAGATCCTGACGATCTCGACCGACATCCTGCTCACGCAGCAGCAGCAGGCCGGCCAGCTCTTCGGCTGGCTCGTCTCGTGGGACCTGCCCCAGGCCTCCCCCGAGCCGTCGATGACCTGGATGGGCCGGCCGACCCTCGAGGGCGCCGCCGACGAGCACTCGTCGATGGGCATGGGCACCGAGGAGGGCGTCGTGCCCTCGAGCATGCCCGGCCTCGCGACCCCCGATCAGATCCGCGCGCTCACCGCATCGTCGGGCCGCGACCTCGACCGCATGTTCCTCGAGCTGATGATCGCGCACCACCGCGGAGCGATCGACATGGCCGAGGCGCTGCTCGCGCGCAGCCGCGACCGCGTCGCGACCGACTTCGCCACCTCCGTCGTGAAAGCGCAGGAGGCCGAGATCACCCTGATGGAGCAGATGCTCGAGGCCCGCCCGGCCGCCTGACGCCGGATCCCCCTCAGGCGGTGACGGACGACTCGGCCTGCTGGGCGTAGAGGGAGGCGTAGAGCCCGTCGAGCGCGAGCAGCTCCCGGTGCGTCCCCGACTCGACGATGCGGCCCGCGGCGACCACGTGGATGACGTCGGCCGAGACGACCGTCGAGAGGCGGTGGGCGATCGCGATGGTCGTCCGGCCGCGGGACGCGTCGTCGAGGGCGGCCTGCACGATCCGCTCCGAGACGGTGTCGAGGGCGCTCGTCGCCTCGTCGAGGATGAGGACGGCCGGGTCCTTCAGCAGGACGCGCGCGATGGCGAGCCGCTGCTTCTCGCCGCCCGAGAGGCGGTAGCCGCGCTCGCCCACGAGGGTGTCGTAGCCGCCGGGGAACGAGACGATCGTGTCGTGGATGTTGGCGGCGCGCGCGGCCGACTCGAGCTCCTCCTGCGTCGCGTCGGGGCGGGCGTAGCGCAGATTGTCGCCGATCGTCGCGTGGAAGAGGTACGTCTCCTGGCTGACGATGCCGATGTGCGAGACGAGCGACTCCTGGCGCAGCTCGCGCACGTCGGTGCCGGCGAAGCGCACCGCGCCGCCGGTCACGTCGTACAGGCGGGGCACGAGGTACGAGATCGTCGTCTTGCCCGCACCGGAGGGACCGACGAACGCGACGAACTGGCCCGGGGCGATCGAGACGGAGACGTGGTCGAGGGTCGGCCGCACCCCCTCGCTCTGATCGGGGTAGCGGAACACGACGTCGTCGAGCTCGACGCGGCCGAGCTCCCCGTCGACGTCGCGGGCGTCCGCGCGGTCGGTGATCGCGGGCCGCAGGTCGAGGTACTCGAAGATGCGGGCGAACAGCGCACCGGCCGTCTGCAGGTCGAGGGCGACCCGCATGAGTCCCAGGAGCGGCCACATGAGCCTGGCCTGCACGGTGGTGAACGCGACGACCGTGCCCGCGGTGACCGTGGTGCCGCCGAGGATCAGCCACGCGGCGGCGAGGTACACGACGACGGGGATCACCGAGAGGAAGATCTGCACCGTCGCGAAGAACCACTGGCCGGACATCTGCTGGCGCACCTGCAGATCGATCTGCCGGCCGTTCTCGTCGGCGTAGCGCGACACCTCCGACTCCTGCCGCCCGAAGCTCTTCGCCAGCAGGATGCCGGAGACGCTCAGCGTCTCCTGGGTGATCGCGGTCATCTCGGACAGCGACTCCTGCGTCTTCGTCGCGATGCGCGCGCGCACCTGGCCGACGCGGCGCTGAGCGACGACGAGGACGGGCATGAGCACGAGCGCGACGATCGTCATCTGCCACGACAGCAGCAGCATCGCCACGACGGCCGCGATCACGGTGACGGTGTTGCCGAGCACGCTCGACACCGTGTTGGTCAGCACGGAGGCGACCCCGCCGACGTCGTTCGCGAGGCGCGACTGGATCACTCCGGTGCGCGTGCGGGTGAAGAAGCCGAGCTCCATCGCCTGCAGGTGGCGGAAGAGGCGGATGCGCAGCTCGCCCATCACGGAGTTGCCCACCGTGGCGGTCAGCAGCGTCTGCCAGACGCCGAGGACCGCCGACAGCACCCAGACCAGCACCATGATGCCGACGAGCTCGAGCAGGACCGGGAGGTTCGGAGTGCCGTCGGGCGGGAACAGGCCGCGATCGAAGGCGAGCTGGGTGAGCAGCGGCGGCACGACCGTGAGGGCGGCGCCGACGAGGACGAGCACGACCGTGAGCGTCAGCTTGGCGCGGTGCGCGCGGAACAGATCCGCGATGCGCCGCAGCAGGTGCTCGACCCGCGGGGCCTCCTCGTTCTGCCGCCGCTGGCTGTCGGGATCGCTGCTCGAGATCCTCCCGCGCACCGCTCCCGGGCGCATGCCGCCGCTCGCCGCCACGTCGCCCATCCTGCTCATCGCTCGACCATAACCCCGGCCGCCGACACCTTCTCCCGCTTCCGCCCAGGGCGGATCCGTGCTTGCGGCTGCGCCTGAACTGCGCGGAACGCCGAACGGCCCGGGGCCCCTGCTGAGCAGGAGTCCCGGGCCGTTCGAGGGTGAGGGGATCAGCCCTTGGTCGCGCCCGCGAGCAGGCCGCGGACGAAGAACCGCTGGAGGGCGAAGAACACGATGAGCGGCACGATGATCGAGATGAACGCGCCCGCCGTGAGCAGCTCCCACGACTGCCCGTAGGAGCCCGAGAGGTCCTGCAGCGCCTTCGTGATCGGCAGCCCCTGCCCGGAGGTGAAGACGGTCGCGACCAGCAGGTCGTTCCACACCCACAGGAACTGGAAGATGCCGAAGGAGGCGATCGCCGGCACCGAGAGCGGCAGGACGATGCGGAAGAAGATCTGGCCGTGACCGGCTCCGTCCACGCGCGCCGCCTCGATGACCTCGCCGGGGATCTCGGAGATGAAGTTGTGCAGCATGAAGATCGCGAGCGGCAACGCGAAGATCGTGTGCGCGATCCACACCTTCGCGTACGAGCCGTCCAACCCGTTCACCCCGAGCCCGGGGAGGATGTAGAGGTTGCCGATGCGCAGGCCGTCCGAGAACAGCTGCAGCAGCGGCACGAGCGCCATCTGGATGGGCACGATCTGGAGCGAGAACACGAGCACGAAGAGCGTGTTGCGGCCCTTGAAGTCGATCCAGGCGAACGCGTAGGCCGCGAGGCTCGCGATCGTGATCGGGATCAGCGCCGCGGGCAGCGTGATGACGAGCGAGTTCACGAACGCCTTGCCCAGCGTCAGGCTGTCGCCCGAGTTGATGGCGTTCGCGTAGTTGTCGAGCGTGAAGCCGGGGTTGGCGAAGATCGTCCACCAGCCGGTCGTCTTGATGTCGTTCGCGGGGCGGAACGACGAGATGAACAGCCCCAGGGTCGGGATCGTCCAGATCGCCGCGATGATCGCGGCCGCGAGGGTCGCTCCGCGCGAGGTGGTCGCCTTGCGGACCTTGCCGCTGGCCGTCTCGATCTTCGACTCCCCGCGGGCGAGGCGCCGTTCGGTGGTGCGGTCGACCGGGACCTGGATCGGAGTGGGCGTGACGCTCATCGGATCTCCCTCTGCTTGGCGAGCTGGCGGGCGTTGTAGACGACGATCGGCAGCACGAGCAGGAACAGGATGACCGCGAGGGCCGCGCTGTAGCCGCTGCGGGCTCCGAGCTGGAACTGGCGCACCATCTCGAAGGCCAGGACCGTCGTGTCGGAGCGGCCGCCGGTCATCGCCGAGACGATGTCGAAGACCTTGAGGGACGCGATCGAGATGGTCGTCAGGACCACGACGATCGAGGAGCGGATGCCCGGCACCGTGACGTTCCAGAACGACTGCCAGGCATTGGTGCCATCGAGCGACGCCGCTTCGAGCTGCTCGGACGGGACGCCCTTGATGGCGGCGGAGAGCACCGTCATCGCGAAGCCGGCCTGCGTCCAGATGAGCACGACGACGAGGAAGAGCGTGTTCCAGGGCTCCAGGCCCAGCCAGTCGACCGGAGTGGCGCCGAACGCGGTCAGGATGCCGTTGAGCACACCGATCTGCTCGCCCTGGCGCACGTCGTAGAAGAACTTGAAGATGATCGAGGCGCCGACGAACGAGATCGCCATCGGCATGAAGACCAGCAGCTTGAAGAACTTCTCGCCGCGGCTCTTGTCGATGAACACGGCGTACGCGAGGCCGATGGCCGTCGCGGTGATCGGGGCGAGGAGCACCCAGACCACGGTGTTCAAGAACGCCGTCACGCCGTCGGGGCTGGTGAAGACCCAGATGAAGTTGTCGAGCCCGGCGAAGCCGGATCCGTCGTTCTTCATGAACGCGTTCAGCGCCGTCGTGATCGTCGGGTAGATCAGGCCGATCAGGATGAAGAACGCGGCCGGAGCCATGAACGCGACCAGCTGGAGCCCGTAGCCCGCGCCTTTGCGGGACCGGAAGTCGAGCAGGAACAGGATCCCGCCCAGCACCGCGGCGACGACCGCGACCCACATGACCGAGTTGTAGAGGCCGAACGCGAGGAGCAGCACGACCGGCAGGAGCACGGTGACCGCGAGACGCAGGACCGTGTAGCCGGTGCCGCGCCGGGGCGCGATCTCGACGAAGAACAGGATGATCGCGACGACTGCCGCGAACGCGAGGAGGATGATCGGGATCTGCGCGAGCGGGGGGATGCTCGCCAGCCACTGGAAGAATGCGGACATGGACGCCCTTTCGAGTGCGACTCTGAACTCAGGTGAAGCCTAGCGACGACGAGGGCCGCCGCCCAGGGAGCGGCGGCCCTCGTCGTCGTTGCCGCTAGGAGGTGTATCCGGCCTGGATCTCCTCGAGGACCTGATCGGTGCTCGAGCCGTCGATCCAGTCGACCATGCCCTTCCAGAAGCTGTCGGCACCCACGGACTTCGGCATGAGGTCCGAGCCGTCGAAGCGGAACGTGGTGTCCTCGCTCTGCAGGATGGCGATCGAGTCCTTCAGGATCTCGCTGCCCGCGTTCTCGGCGTCGAGTCCCTTGTTGGCCGAGATGACTCCGCCGAGCGAGACGCGGCTGTTGGCCCAGTCGGCGCTGGCCAGGTACTCCTGGACCTTCGCGGTGTCCTCGTCGTTCGAGAACGCGGCGACCATCTCGCCACCACCGGTGACGGCCTGCGGGTCGTCGGCCGAGGTCGGCGGGGTGAGGAAGGCCCAGACGTCGCCGTCCTCGGACACGTCGGCGCCGGCCGAGATCAGGAAGCCCTCGAAGAAGGAGGCCTGGTGGGTCAGCGCGCAGGTGCCGTTGGCGATGTTCTGCGCGACGTCGCCGAACGCGGTCGAGTTGATCGACGAGACGTCGCCGTAGCCGGCGTTGACGAGCGTCGGGTCGAGCAGGATCGAGCCGACGGAGTCGAACGCCGCCTTGATCTCGGGGTCGGTGAACGGGGTGTCGCCCGCGACCCAGGAGTCGTACACGTCGGGGCCGGCCTCGCGGAGGACGGCGTCCTCGATCCAGTCGGTGCCGGGCCAGCCCGACGCCTCACCGGAGTTGAAGCCCGCGCACCAGGACGGTCCGCCGGTCTTCTCGGCGATCGTCTTGCCGAGCGCCTCCATCTCGTCCCACGTGGTGGGAACGGAGACGCCCCACTCGGCGAACTTGGCCGGGGAGTACCAGATGTAGCCCTTGACGCTCGCCATGAGCGGAGCGCCGTACTGGGTGCCGTCGACCTGGCCGTACTTCTGCCAGTCCTCGGACCAGTTGTTCTGGACGTTCGTCAGGGCGCCCTCGGGCAGCTCCTGGACCTTGCCGGAGGCGACGGTGTCGGCGAGCAGTCCCGGCTGGGGGAAGATCGCGAGGTCGGGGGTGTCGCCACCCTGGACCTTGATGCCGATCTGCTTCTCGAACTCCTTGTCGCCGGTGTACTTGATGTCGATGCCCGACTCCTCCTCCCAGTCCGCCCAGGACTGCTCGAGGAGGGTGGCCTCGTCACCGTTGATGGTGCCGTAGACGTTGACGACGCCGTCGGCCGTGCCGACGGAGTTGCCGGTGCCGCCACCGGCGTTCGGGTCGTTGGGGTCGCTGGCGCCGGAACAGCCGGCGAGCGCGATTCCGGCGGCCGCGAGAACGGCGACCGGAAGGGTGATACGGCGGTGCAGGGATGACCGCATGGTTCCTCCTCATTGAGTGGTGGTTCAGCCGAGGGCGAGGCCCGTCAGACTCGAGTGCCGCAGGGAGGTCCTCCGTGCGGATCACCGGTTTCACGTGGGCAGGGCTCCCACGGAGGGAAACCTTTCCACAACTTCGATGAAACCACAACGCCCACGATAGAGCGCTCTCTCAGATAACGATTCTGCGTCGAACCGCGGATCGCGCCGCGGAACGACGGCGTACGGCGCTGGCGCGGAATGGTGACGACCCCGCGGAAGGGGTATAACTTCCTGGAACCGTTTCCAGCATCGACGCCGGACGGGACGGGAGGTACGCCGTGACGGGCATCGAAGAGGTCGCCGAGCTCGCCGGGGTCTCGAAGGCGACGGTCTCGCGGGCCCTGAGCGGTCGCGGCTACGTCTCGGCGGGGACGAAGCAGCGGGTCGAGAAGGCCGCCGCGAGCCTGGGCTACGTGGTCTCGGCGAACGCCTCCAGCCTGGTCACCGGGCGCAGCAACAACGTCGCGGTGATCATCCCGGTGATCAACCAGTGGTTCTTCGGCGGCATCATCGACGGCATCGAGCACGCCCTCCTCGCGGCCGGCTACGACCTGCTGCTCTACAACATCGACAAGCACCGCGACGCGCGGCGCAGCGTCTTCGAGTACTACCTCGTGCGCAAGCGCGTCGACGCGATCGTCGCCGTGACCCTCGAGATCTCGCCCGGCGAGACGGAGGCGCTCCTCGCGCTCGGGAAGCCCGTGGTCGGCATCGGCGGCGAGCTCCCCGGCATCCCCACCTTCAGCATCGACGACGTCGCGGCCGCGCGGCTGGCGACCGAGCACCTGCTCTCGCTCGGGCACGAGCGCATCGTGCACATCGGCGGCCTGGCGGAGGAGGAGATGGACTTCCGCGTGCACACCAAGCGCCTCGTGGGCTTCCGCCAGGCCCTCGAGGCGGCGTCGCTCGAGTTCGACGAGAGCACCTTCGCCCCCACCACCTTCGACATCCCCGGCGGCCACCGCGCCGGGCGCCAGGTGCTGGGCGACCCGCGCACCCGCCCGACCGCGATCTTCGCCGCGTCCGACGAGATCGCGATCGGCATCGTGCTGGCCGCGCGGGAGCTCGGGCTGTCGATCCCGGAGGACGTCTCGATCATCGGCATCGACGACCATCCGCTCGCCGACCTCTTCGGGTTGACCTCGATCCGACAGGACCCGCGGCAGCAGGGCGAGTTGGCCGTCGAGCTGATCCTCGAGGCCCTGGCCGCGCTGGCCCGAGGAGAGTCCCCTCCCCCGGCCCGCCACACCACCATCCCGGCGTCGCTCGTGATCCGCACGAGCACCTCGGCGCCGCGGGGGGCCCGGATCGGAGCGTGAGGGCCCGGATCGGAGCGTGAGGGCCCGGATCGGAGCGTGAGGGGCAGAATCGGAGCATGAGCGACTCCGACTCCCCCACCGTCCGCGACGTCCCCGAGCGATCGCGCTTCGAGATCTCGGTCGGCGGCGAGACGGCGGGCTACGCCGCGTACTCCCTCCGCGGCGACCGCGTCGTCTTCACCCACACCGTCGTCGAGGACGCCTGGGAGGGCCACGGCCTCGGCAGCACCCTCGCCCGCGCGGCGGTCGCCGCCGTGACGGAGGCGGGCGGCACGGTCGTCCCCCGCTGCCCGTTCATCGCCGCGTGGCTCCGCAAGCACCCCGAGGTGCAGGCCCGCGTGGAGTGGCCCGAGGACTGAGTCCCGGTCAGGCCGGCGGGCGGGCGTCGGCGCCGATCTGCTGCAGCGCCCACGAGTTGCCGTCGGGATCGGCGAAGTACGCGTAGAGGACGCCGCCCATGTCCTGCACCTCGCTGACCGCGAGGCCCCGGCCCACCAGTTCCTCCCGCGCCTCGGCCAGATCGTCGACGACCAGGTGGAGGTTGCGGACCACCCCGTCGGAGGGATCGAGCCCCATGCCGGTGCCGACGACGACCGAGCACGCCGAGCCCGGCGGAGTCAGCTGCACGATGCGCATCCCGTCGGCCGGGCGGACGTCATGGTCGATCGCGAAGCCGACGACACCGCTGTAGAAGGCCACGGCACGATCGACGTCGGCGACGGGCAGGGGGACGAGTTCGAGACGCAGGCGCACGGCCCCAGTGTGGCGCGCGACGCCGCCCGGCGGCCAGCCGGAGTTCCCCAGGACCGGATGCAGGAACGCGGGACGGCTTCAGCGGTAGACGGTGCGATCCCGTGACGCCTCGTAGCAGGAACGATCGAGATTCGTGTTCCAGATCCTCCGGGGCGCAGTCGGTCTCAAGCCTCCGCCGCTGACGGATCCTTCCTCCCGCCACCGAGGGTTGAACCACGACACGGTCTCGATCCGCGCGTACCGCTCCGGTTCCACTTCGCGGAAATCGTGAACCTCGTCGAGGGCGCGCAGGCGAGGGCGCACAAGACGTCGATGCCCTTCTCCTTCGGCCGTCGGAGCGGAATCTTCTTCCCGTGGATGTCGATGACCGGCCGGCCATCGGCTCCCAGCTGATACGAGTGCTTGAGGTCGCGGAGCTGGACGTCGACACCGTCCTCTCGCCAGCGTGCAGCCTGATCCTGGGCACGACGGTGCTGCTCCCAGTGATGGTCGACGTGGTGCAGACCACGGAAGGCGATGACGCGCTCGATCCGCGAGCGCGAAGCCCTCCCGCTGCCTCTCGTTGCGTTCGACGATCGCCCGCTGGGCGAAGCGCATCGGATGGATCAGAGAGTCGTGACGATCTCCTCGGGGATCGAAGACGTCGAACGCCGTGAATCCCCGCCAATTCGGAGACGGCGGGGGGGCAATGCCATAAGTCTCACCGCTGATGAGAGGCGAGTCGATTCGGCGCGTGACGTCTGCCGCCGGACGAAGGTCGGCACCGCGTGCCGGATCCGTTCACCGGTCAGGCGCGGGGGCCGACCACCAGGCGCTCGTGCATGATCTCGACCGCGCGCTCGAGGACGCGGCGGTCCTCGGGGGCGAGGTCGGCGAAGATCGGCGTGAGGGCGTCGCCCAGCTGGGAGCGCCAGGCCGCGAGGGCGGCGGCTCCGACGTCGGTGAGCTGGATCTGCCAGGCGCGGGCGTCGGCGGGATCGGCGATGCGGGCGAGCCAGCCGCTGTCGACGAGGTTCTTGACGATCTTGGTCATCGTCGGCTGCGAGACGCGGCTCTGCGAGGCGAGCTCCCCCAGGCGCATCGGGCCCATCGACAGGAGCACCGAGAGCGTGCGCCAGACGGCCTGCGACTCCTGGTTGTCGGTGGCCTGCGCGGCCAAACGGGTGATGCGGTGGGTCACGGAGACGAAGTCGCTCAGCAATTCGCTGAGCGAGACCTCGCTCGGCGGCACGTCGCGAGCGGGCAGGCCTGCGAGCGGATCAGGAGCGGACACGCACCGATTCTAGAGCCCGGGCGATTCCGCAGCCCGCGAGAACACGGCCACAGGAGCACGGCGCGGGAACGGCGAAGGGCGCCGCCTCCGAGGAGACGGCGCCCTGCGCGCATGCCGACCGGGGTCGGCGCAGTACTACTTGACGGTGACGGTCGCGCCGGCGGCCTCGAGCTGGGCCTTGGCCTTCTCGGCGGTCTCCTTGTTGACGGCCTCGAGGACGGCCTTGGGGGCGCCATCGACAACGGCCTTCGCCTCGCCGAGGCCGAGGCTGGTGAGCGCGCGGACCTCCTTGATGACCTGGATCTTCTTCTCGCCGGCGGCCTCGAGCACGACGTCGAACTCGGTCTGCTCCTCGACCTCTTCGGCGGGAGCGGCCGGGCCGGCGACTCCGGCAGCCGCGACGGGCGCGGCGGCGGTGACCTCGAAGACCTCTTCGAACTTCTTGACGAACTCCGAGAGCTCGATGAGCGTGAGCTCCTTGAAGGCCTCGATGAGCTCGTCCTGCGTGAGCTTTGCCATGATTTTTCTCCTAGTTTTTCTTGTCTACGAACCGCGTGCGCTGTCTCCCGGAGGAAGACGTCAGCTCGCGGACTCCTGCTTCTCGCGCAGCGCCTCGACCGTGCGAACGGCCTTGGACAGCGGGGCGTTGAACAGATATGCGGCACCGAACAGCGAGGCCTTGAAGGCGCCGGCGAGCTTGCCGAGCAGAACTTCGCGGGACTCGAGGTCGGCGAGCTTGCCCACCTCTTCTGCGGTCAGGGGGTTACCGTCGAAGTAACCGCCCTTCACCACGAGCAGAGGGTTTGCCTTGGCGAAGGCACGCAGCGACTTCGCGACGGCGACGGGGTCGCCGTGCACGAACGCGATGGCCGAGGGGCCAGCGAGCTCGTCGTCGAAGGACGAGATACCGGCGTTGTTCGCCGCGATCTTGGTCAGCGTGTTCTTCACCACGGCGTAGGTTGCGTGCTCACTGATGTCCTTGCGCAGCGTCTTCAGCTGCGCAACGGTGAGACCGCGGTACTCGGTCAGCAGAACGGCCGTCGAGCTCTGGAACTTCTCCGTGAGTTCGGCAACCGAGGCTTCCTTGTTCGCCATGGCTACTCCTGTGAATTCTCGTGCCGGTAGCCCGAAGGCACGAAAAGAAAAAAGCTCCGGCGCAGGCGCTCGGAGCTTCGGGAGACGCGATCTCTCGCGTGTCATGATCTCGTTCACACCTGCGCGGGCCATTCGCTTCGCGAATCCTTCGTCCGAGTGGCGATCTCGCGGGGCCGGGGCCCTGCTCGTGCGCACACCGGAAACCGGCGGTCTTTGGCTCCGGAGAGCGTACGACACCCGGGCCCAGCGACGCAAGTCGACGAGGGGGCACCATGGAGGCATGACCGGTCAGAGCCCGCCCCCCGCCCGCGATGTCGACGCGGCCATCGCCTCCGTCGAGGCGGAGCTGAGCACGCTGTTCCGCCGGGTGAGGGCGATGACCCGCTCCTACGCCGAGCGGGTGCACCCGGAGCTGACGGCCGCGGGCTACACGACGCTGTCGGCTCTCGAGCGGCGCGGGCCGATCTCCTCCGGCGCCCTGGCGGAGCTGCTCGAGACCGACAAGTCGACGCTCAGCCGGCAGATCACCGCTCTCGACCGCCTGGGGCTGCTCTCGCGGGCGCCCGATCCGGCGGACGGGCGCTCGACGATCCTGTCGGTGACGCCCGCGACCGCTGAGCGGCTGCGCGAGCTCCGCGGCTCGGACCAGGCGCAGCTGCACGAGGAGCTGCGCGGCTGGCCCGCCGGCGAGGTGGACCAGCTCGCCCGGCTGCTGCACCGCATCACCGCACTCGAGCTCTGACGCGCGGCGGCTAGCACCGAGCGCGCCTGCGGGCAATGCGCGCGGCGAGGGGGCCGCACTGCGTAGCGTCGGCGGCGATGGACCCTCTCACCTCCTCCCTCCCCTTGCACGCGCCCCTGCCGACGGACGTCGAGGGCGCGCTCGCCTTCGCCCGTGCGCTGGGTTCCGACGCCACGCTGCCCGGATCCGGACGCACGGCCGAGCTGCTGGCGCTGCTGACGCGCCTGGCGCGGCACGATCTCGGGGTCGCCCGCACGGTCGAACCCCACCTCGACGCCCTGGCGATCCTGGCCGAGGCGGGCCTCGCTCCGGCCGACGTCGGCGTCGCCGCGACCGCCGCCTGGGGGGTCTTCGCGGCGGAGGGAGGAGAGGAGCCGCTCGTCGCGCGGCCCGACGGCGACGGTTGGCGGCTGGACGGCGTGAAGCCGTGGTGCTCACTGGCCGACCGGCTCGACGCGGCGCTGGTCACGGCGCACGTGGGCGAGGGCTCCGGCGAGCGCCGCCTCTTCGCCGTCGGGCTCCGCGACGGGTCGGCGGTTCCGCTCGAGGGCGCCTGGCACGCACGCGGTCTCGCCGAGATCCCGAGCGGCCCCGTGCGCTTCTCCAGTGCCGTGGCCGTGCCCGTCGGCGAGGCGGGCTGGTACCTCTCGCGTCCCGGGTTCGCCTGGGGCGGCATCGCCGTCGCGGCCTGCTGGTACGGCGGAGCGCGCGGCATCGGCGCCGTCGTCGCGGCGGCCGCCGCGCGCCGCGACGACCCGCACCTGCTCGCGCATCTCGGCGCGGTGGACACGGCCCTCGAGGCGGCCCGACGGGCGCTGGCGGAGGCGGCCGCGCTCGTCGACGGCGGAGCGGCGACCGGGTCCGCCGGCGCGCTCCTGGCGAAGCGGACGCGGGCGAGCACGGCGGCGGCCTGCGAGGAGGTCCTCTCGCGCGCGGGCCGCGCGCTCGGACCCGCACCGCTGGCGCTGGACGAGGAGCACGCGAAGCGGGTCGCGGATCTCGCGCTCTACGTGCGGCAGCACCACGCCGAGCGCGACGACGCGGCGCTCGGGCGGGCGGTGCTCGCCTCGGGCGGTTCGACAGCGTGGTGAGCTTCGACGGCCACCTCGAGGGGACGCCGCTCGAGGTGTGGCAGGAGGACGGACGCCGCGACCGGCTCCCCTCCGCCGACGTGCTCGCGGGCGTGCAGCAGGTGCTGGTGGTCGCCGCGCACGCCGACGACGAGACGCTGGGCTGCGCGGCCACGATCGCCCTGGCGCGCCGGCGGCGGCTCGCCGTCGACGTGGTGGTCGTGACCGACGGAGCCGCGTCGCACGGCGAGCCCTCCCCCTCGATCGCGGCCGAGCGCCGCAGCGAGGCGCGGGCCGCGCTCGACCGGCTCGGCGACGGCATCGGGCTGGCCTTCCTCGAGGTGCCCGACTCCGCGACCCCCGAGCACCGCGACCGCATCGCGGACGAGGTGCGGCGTCGCGCCTGCGGACCCGCGGGCACGGTGCTCGTGCTCTCGACGTGGGAGGGCGACGGGCACCGCGACCACCGCGTGGTCGGCGAGGTGTGCGCCGAGGCGGGAGCCGCGTGCGGCCAGCCGGTGCTCGCCGCGCCGATCTGGCTGTGGCACTGGGCGCGGCCGGACGACGCGGTCGTGCCGTGGTCGTCCCTCCTGCGCGTCGAGGCCGACGGGGACGCGCGGGCACGGCGTCGAGCCGCTCTGGGCGAGTACGGGAGCCAGACGCGGCGGGGCGCGGACGGGGCGGCGGCGGTGCTGCATCCGCTCTTCCTCCGCCACTTCCTCGGCGACGACCACCTGATCCGGGTGGGCGGATAGCGCACCGCGGCCCCGCGGACAAGTGGCCGCCCGCGGCGGTCGGCGTGCCTAGGGTCGAGGGGATGGACGGCCGGACGACCTACTTCGACGAGCTCTACGCGCGGCACGAGGACCCCTGGGGCTACACGAGCCGCTGGTACGAGGAGCGCAAGCGCGCCCTCACGCTCGCGTGCCTGCCCGAGCGGCGCTACGACTCCGCCCTCGAGATCGGCGCGTCGATCGGCGTGCTCGCCGAAGCGCTGGCCGAGCGCTGCGACCGCCTGCTCGCGGTGGACGTGTCGGAGGCCGCCGTGGATCGGGCGGCGCGCCGGCTCGCTCCGCTGCCCCACGTGCGCGTCGAGCACCACGACATCGCCGGCGGGGTCCCGGAGGGACCGTTCGACCTGATCGTGCTCTCGGAGGTCGGCTACTACCTCGGGGCGACGACGCTCGAGCGGGTGCTGCGGGGTGTGCGCGACGCGCTCTCCCCCTCCGGTGAGCTCGTGACGGTGCACTGGCGGCACCCCATCGCCGGGCTCGAGCTCGACGGGGACGCCGTGCAGGCCGCCGTCGGACGGCTCGGGCTGCACCGGATCGTGCGGCACGAGGAGGAGGACGTGCTGCTCGAGGTGCACACCCGCGACCCCCGCTCCGTGGCGCGCCGCACGGGCCTGCTGTGAGGGGCGTCGCACACGTGCTCGTGGTCGTGCCCGCGCATGACGAGGAGGAGCGGATCGGCGGACTGATCGCCTCGGTGCAGGCCAGCGCGACGCGGCTGCTCCGCTCGCACCCCGGGCTCGCCGTGCGGCTGCTGATCGCGGCGGACGGCTGCACCGACGCCACGGCCGAGCGGGCGAGGGCAGCCGGCGCCGAGGTGCTCGAGCTCGAGCGCTGCGGAGTCGGCGCGGCGCGCTCGGCGGGAATCGCGCACGCGCTCTCCTCCGCTCCCGCTCCCGTCGAGCGGATCTGGATCGCGAACACGGACGCGGACACGCGGGTGCCGGTCGACTGGCTCCTCGCCCACGTGGAGCACGCGCACCGGCACGACGTCCTGGTCGGCACGGTCCGGCCGGATCCGGACGACCTCGAGCCCGCGATGTACGCCCGCTGGCGGCACACCCGCGAGCGGGAGCAGTCGATCGGGAGCATCCACGGGGCGAACCTCGGGGTACGCGCGGGCTGCTACCTCCTCGCCGGGGGCTTCGGCGTGGAGCCGCTGCACGAGGACGTGCGCCTGGTCGAGCGGCTGCACGCGATCGGCGCGCGGGTCGGAGCGACCGACCGCGGCGAGGTCGTGACCTCGGGCCGTCGGGACAACCGGGTCGACGGCGGCTACGGCGGCTACCTGCACGAGCGCTTCGCCGGATCCTGCGCCTGAGCGGAACGCGCCGACGCGCCGCGAGCGGGAACGGCCCGGATGCGCCACTACACGCACGCGAACCAGGCCGGAGGGGTCGCTGTCAATGGTCGGGCCCTGAATTGCCACGCACTGCGCAGGAGAGTCAAATGGGGGTCGAGCACGTCCCTGTGCTCTCCGATGGAAGGGTCACCGCATGAATCCCCGCCTCGTCCTGCTGACGCTCGTCGCTCTCGCAGCGTACGTCTTCGGCGCTCGCGCCGGACGCGCCCGCTACGAAGAGCTGCGTCACCTCGCGCTCGGCGTGTGGAACGACCCTGCCACGAAGAAGACGCGCAAGAAGCTCAAGAAGACCTCCCAGCGCGAGGCCAAGCACTTCGCCTCCATCGCGGACAAGGCCCGCGCGAAGGTGCAGCGCTCACTCCGCTGACCGGAAGAGAACTTCACAGGACGCCCTCACGACAGGCGTCCACGCTCGCATCGGAACGGCCGGTCGAGCACGAACACGAAGGAGAAACATCATGGGCATCATCGGATTCCTCATCCTCGGACTCATCGCCGGAGCCATCGCCAAGGCGATCCTCCCGGGCCGTCAGGGCGGCGGCTGGGTCATCACCCTGGTCCTCGGCGTCGTCGGCGCGTTCCTCGGAGGCTTCATCGGCAGCGCGATCTTCGGTCGCGGTCTCGAGGAGTTCTTCGACCTGGGCACCTGGGCCCTCGCCATCGTCGGCGCCCTGATCGTCCTGCTGGTCTACGGCGCGATCACCGGCCGCAAGTCCCGCGCGTAGTCACGCGCCCCGCACCCTCGGGTGCAGGATTGAAGGCCCCCGGCATCCGTGCCGGGGGCCTTCGTCGTTCCCGCGGGCGGCGCGACGGCGCCCGTACACTGGAAGCCCTCTACCGACGGGAGACCCTGCCGTGGTCCGCGCCTCCCTCGTCACGACCGTGGCGGACGCCCTGCTCGACGACATCGTCGCCGGCGTCCTCGCGATCGGCTCCGAGCTGCCCAGCGAGGCGGAGCTGGCCGAGCAGCACGACGTCAGCCGCGTCACGATGCGCGAGGCGCTGAAGCGCCTCCAGGGGCTGGGCGTGCTCGACGTGCGGCGCGGGAAGCGGGGCACGGTCGCTCCCCTCTCGCTCTGGACGGATCTGGGCGCGATCCTGCGGGTGACCGCGCACGGCACCGACCCCGGCACGACCGAGCTCGAACTGATCGAGGTGCGCGAGATGATCGAGAGCGGAGCGGCCGCGCTCGCGGCGACCCGTCGCTCCGATTCCGACCTCGAGGATCTGGAGCGGCTGCTGGGCCTCATGCGCGCGGCGCACGACGACGAGGACGTCGCCGCGTTCGTCGAGGCCGACATCGCGTTCCACGACGTGATCCTGCGCTCGACCGGCAACGTCTTCGTCGGCACGGTGTTCGCCCCGCTCTCCCGGGTCATGCGCGAGAAGCGCGCGCAGACGTCGGCCGTCGAGCGGATCCAGCGCAACGCGATCGCGAAGCACGCGGCGGTCCTCGAGGCTCTGCGGGGCGGCGTCGCCGAGGAGGCGCGCCTCGCGATGGCGGACCACATGAAGCAGACCGCGGACGACTTCCGCGAGCACGTCCTGCCGACGCTGCGCTGAGCGGTCCCTGCAGACCCGCTCTTGACGCGGCTCCATCAACTTGTATGATATCTGCTATCAGCTACAAAGGAGTGATGATGGAAGAGTCGAGCGCCCTCGCGGGCCACCCCGAGCACGTCCCCGTCGATGCGGCCGACGTCGCGGCGGCCGTCGGACGCGGCACCCGGGTCCTGATCGTCCTGGACGACGACCCCACGGGCACGCAGTCGGTCGCCGACCTGCCCGTCCTCACGTCGTGGGAGACGGCGGACTTCGACTGGGCGCTGGCGCAGGGCGCCCCCGCCGTCTACGTCCTCACGAACACGCGCAGCCTGGACCCCGAGTCGGCCGCCCGGCGCAACCGCGAGATCGTCGCCCACGCGACGAGCGCGGCCGCCGATGCCGGCACTCCGATCGCCTTCGTCAGCCGGGGCGACTCGACGCTGCGCGGGCACTACCCGCTCGAGACCGACGTCATCGAGGAGACGGTGCGGGAGTCGACCGGCCACGGCTTCGACGCGGTGCTGCTGGTGCCCGCGTTCCCCGATGCCGGCCGCGTCACGATCGGCGGCGTCCACTTCATGCGCTCGCCGGACGGCCTCATTCCGATCGCCGAGACCGAGTTCGCCCGCGACGCGACGTTCGGCTATGCCTCCTCCGACCTCGCCGACTACGTCGCCGAGAAGACGCAGGGCCGGTGGAGCGCCGAGCAGGTCGTGCGCCTGGACCTGAGCGTCCTGCGCGGCGGAGTCGATGGCATCGTCCGCGCGCTCCTCCCCCTGACCGGCTCCGTCCCGGTCGTCGTCGACGCCGTGACCGAGGACGACATGCGCCTGCTGGCCCTCGGACTCGCGGCGGCGGAGGAGCAGGGCAAGCGGTTCCTGTTCCGCGTCGGCCCGCCGTTCGTCCGCGCCCGCATCGGGCAGGAGGTGCACCCTCCGCTCACGGCGCAGGACGTCTTCGGCACCGACGGGAGCGACGCCGTCGGCGGTCTGATCGTGGTCGGCTCGCACGTCGGGCTCACCTCGCGCCAGCTCGCTGTGCTCACCGCTCAGGGCGCCCTCGAGCGGACCCTCGAGATCGACGTGGAGGCCGTGCTGGCCGAGGACGCCGCGCACCTCGACGGGATCGTGCACGCGGCGGTCGACGCGCTCGGCCGCGGAGACGTCGCCGTGCACACCAGCCGGCTCCTCCGCCGCACGGACGACAAGGACGAGAGCCTCGACATCTCGCGCCGGGTCTCGACCGCGGTCGTGGGGGTCGTGCAGCGGGTGCTGTCCCGTCGGCACCCCCGCTTCGTCATCGCCAAGGGCGGCATCACGTCCAGCGACGTGGCCACCCACGGGCTCGGCATCCGGCGCGCGATCGTGCGCGGCCCGATGCTGCCCGGGATCGTCTCGCTCTGGGAGCCGGTCGACGGCCCCGCGCGCGGCATCCCCTACATCGTGTTCGCGGGGAACGTCGGCGACGACGATTCGCTCGCCGCCGTCGTCAGCACGCTGACCCGTCCCACCCCCGCAGTCGCGTGACCCGCGAGCACCCCCTCCCCCACTCCCCAGGAAGAAGGACCACCGTGACCACCCCCTCCTACAGCGTCGCCGTGCTCGGGCTCGGCGCCATGGGCCTGCCCATGGCCACCCGCCTCGCCACCGAGCTCACCGTGCACGGCTTCGACATCGCCGAGCCGCGGCTGGCGCTGGCCGCCGACGCCGGCATCACCCCCTTCGACTCCGCGCGCGCCGCGGTGGCCGGCGTCGACGCCGTGCTGCTGGCGGTGCGGAACGGAGCGCAGCTGCGCGACGTGCTCTTCGGCGCGAACGGAGTCGCCTCGACCCTCGAGCCCGGCGCCGTCGTGATCATGACGAGCACCGTCGGCATCGACGACGTCGTCTCGGTCGCCGCGGAACTCGACGCCCTGGGCGTCCACCTCGTCGACGCCCCGCTCAGCGGCGGGCCCGTCCGCGCCGGAGCGGGCGACCTGCTGATCGTCGTCGGAGCGGCTCCCGAGGCCCGCGCGAAGGCGCAGCCCGTGCTCGAGCTGCTCGCCTCGACGCTGAGCGTCATCGGCGACCGCGCCGGCGACGGCCAGGCCTTCAAGACCGTCAACCAGCTGCTGTGCGGCGTGCACATCGCCGCCGGAGCCGAGGCGCTCGCCCTGGCCGAGGCGCTCGGACTCGACGTCGCCGCCACCCTCGAGACGCTCTCGGCCGGCGCGGCGGGCTCGTTCATGCTCGGCAACCGCGGACCGCGGATGCTGCAGGCCTACGACGAGGACGGCGCCGAGGTGCTGAGCCGCCTCGACATCTTCGTGAAGGACATGGGCATCGTGACCTCCGCCGCCCGGGGCTCCGGCCTCGCCACTCCGATCGCCGCGGCCGCCGAGCAGCTCTACCTGCTCGGAGCCGCGCAGGGCCTCGCCGCCGCCGACGACTCCGCCGTCATCAAGGTCCTCGCCCCGCAGCACCTCACCCCGAAGGACGCCCGATGAACCTCGCCACCGCGATCCGCAGCGCCGCGGACGCACCGATCGCCCCGGCGGTCACCCTCGACACCCCGGTCCTGCTGGGGATCGCCGCGGCGGGCATCGCCCTGCTGCTCGTGCTCATCATCCGCTTCAAGATCCACGCCTTCGTGGCCCTGCTGCTGGTCAGCGTGCTCGTCGCCGTCTCGGCGCGGATCCCGCTCGAGGACATCTTCGTGCTCGTCGCCAACGGCGTGGGCAGCACGATGGGCAAGGTCGCCCTCATCATCGCGCTCGGCGCGATCCTCGGCCGCCTGATCGAGGTGTCGGGCGGTGTGCAGAGCCTCGCCGACCACTTCACCCGCGTGCTCGGCCCCAAGCGGGTCGCGGTGGCACTGACGATCGTGGCGTTCCTCGTCGCGATCCCCGTCTTCTTCGAGGTCGGCGTCATCGTCCTCGTGCCGATCATCTACGCGTTCAGCAAGGTCGCCGGGCTCAGTCCGGTGAAGTTCGGCCTGCCGATGGTGGGCCTGATGCTCGCCGTGCACGTCGCCGTGCCGCCGCACCCGGGCATCGTCGCCGGAGCGGGCGTCTTCGGCGCCGACGTCGGGCTCATCGCCCTCATCGCGCTGCCCATCTGCGCGGTACTCGGCGTCCTCTCCTACGCGGTCTCGGCGATCATGAACCGCCGCGACTACGAGCTCGCCCCGGCCGTGGCCGCGCAGCTCGCCGAGGTCGGCGGGGTCACCTCCGCGATCCGCACGGTCGGCCGCGACGGCACCGAGCTGGCCCCGCCGCGCGCCGGGCTG
Organism: Rathayibacter caricis DSM 15933; assembly: GCF_003044275.1. Taxonomy (NCBI): domain Bacteria; kingdom Bacillati; phylum Actinomycetota; class Actinomycetes; order Micrococcales; family Microbacteriaceae; genus Rathayibacter; species Rathayibacter caricis. The sequence continues at coordinate 48,953 of NZ_PZPL01000001.1, forward strand.
ATCATCCTGCTCGTCGCGATCCCCATCGTGCAGATCCTCGTCGGCACCGTCGGCGCCCTGATCCTGCCCGAGGGCACCTTCGCGCACGGCCTCAGCGTCTTCGTCGGCACTCCGGTGCTCGCGCTGCTCGTCGCCGTCGGGATCGCATTCTTCGCCCTGCCCGTCAAGCGCGGCTGGTCGCTCACGCAGACGAACGAGATCTTCGAGAGCGCGCTGCCGCCGATCGCGTCGATCCTGCTCGTCGTCGCCGGCGGCGGGGTGTTCGGAGCGGTCCTGCAGGCCAGCGGCATCGGCGGGGCGCTCGCGAGCACGCTCGACACCCTCGGCGTGCCGCTCATCGTGCTCGGCTTCGTGGTGTCGCTCGTGCTGCGCGCCGCCCAGGGCTCGGCCACCGTCGCCATCGTGACGACCGGCGGACTGCTCGCCACGGGTGTCGCCGAGGGCGGTTACACCGCGCTGCAGATCGCGATCATCACCGTCGCGGTCGGCTTCGGCTCGCTCGGACTCTCGCACGTCACCGACGCCGGCTTCTGGGTCGTGACCCGCTACCTCGGCCTCAGCGTCGCCGACGGACTGCGCACCTGGACCGTGCTCACCACGATCCTCGGCGTGGTCGGGTTCGCGCTGACCTACGTCGTCTGGATCGTCGCGGGCGGTCTCGCGTGAGGGTCCGGATGGACGACCTGATCCGCGAGCGGCAGGCGGCGGGTGGGGCGGTCGGCGCCCTCACCTGCTACGACTTCTCGACAGCTCTCGCGGTCGTGGACGCGGCGGAGGAGCTGGGCCGCGGGGTGATCCTGCTGGTCACGCCGAAGACCGCGGCCGACCGGCACGGACCGCGGTTCCTCACCGCGCTGCGCGCCCTGGCGGACGGTTCCGCGGTGCCCGTCTCGGTGCAGCTCGATCACGCGACCGACCTCGCCCTGATCCTCCGCTCCGTCGAGGCCGGTGCGGACGCAGTGCTGGCCGACGGCAGCGCTCTGCCGTTCGAGGAGAACGCGGCGTTCACGGCTGAGGCGGTGCGCCGCTCCGGAGTGGTCGTCGAGGCCGAGCTGGGCGCTCTCGCGGGCGACGAGGACCGCGCGCTCGCCTCGCTGCCGTCGGGCCGCACCGACGCGGCCCTGGTCGCCCCGTTCCTCTCCGCGGCGGGTGCGCACGTGCTGGCGACGTCGGTCGGGAACGTGCACGGGACCTACGCCGCGGAGCCCGAGCTCGACTGGCCGCTGATCGACGCGATCCACGCGGCGAGCGGGGTGCCGCTGAGCCTGCACGGCGCGTCCGGGATCCCCGAGGCCGACCTGCGCCGCGCGGTCGGCGCGGGGCTGGGCAAGATCAACATCAACACCGAGCTGCGGGCCGCAGTGCTCGACGCCGCCGCCCAGCAGCTCCCTGACTCGCGCGCGGCGGGCGACGACGTGCTGTCGCTGGAGCGCACGTGGCGCTCGGCGGCGTCGGCCTTCGCCCGCGAGGCGATGCTGCGGCTGGACAGCGCGGCCTGACGCCCGACCGGGGGTCGGCCGCATCGGGGCGGCGTTCCCGCCGTCGCTGGGACGGCCATCGCCGGCGGTCCGCCGGCTCCGAGCATCAGCTGCTGACGGCGCTCCGGCACCCGCCCGGACGTCCTCCAGCGGACACGTCCGCAATCGGAGCTTGCGCCGACACGGCCGGTGTCCCGAGAATCGGAGGTCGGCGACCGCTCCCGCGCCGAGCGGCCCGGGTGCCCCCGACCCGAAGGACGCCATGCGGCCCCGCCCCGACCGATCCCCGTCCGCACTTCGCACGTCGCAGTCGTCGTGGCTGCTCGTGGCCGCCGCGATGTCGGCCCTGGGCTGGGGCGGCAACCAGTTCATCCCCCTGATGGTGATGTACCGGCAGGTGGCCGGCTTCGAGCAGACCGAGGTCACGCTGCTGCTCGCCGTGTACGTGATCGGCATCGTGCCGGGCTTCGCGCTCGCCGGGGCGTGGTCCGACCGCTTCGGCCGGCGGAGGATCATGCTGGCCGGAGTAGCGCTCGGCGCGATCGCGAGCGTCGTGTTCGCACTAGCGGGGACGAACCTCGCGGGGCTCTGCGTCGCCCGTCTGCTCGCCGGGGTCAGCGTCGCCGTCGCTGCCGTCGTCGGCAGCAGCTGGGTGAAGGAGCTGTCGGCGGCGGCGGGCACCGGAGCGCGCCGCAGCGGGATCTCGCTCTCGATCGGTTTCGGCGGCGGGGCCGCGATCAGCGGGGTGCTCGCCCAGTGGGCGCCGGATCCGACCGCGCTGCCCTACCTCGTGCACGCCGGAGTGACGACCCTCACCCTGCTCGCGGTGCTCCGCGCGCCCGAGACGCGCACGTCGAGCCCGCACCGGCGCTCGCTCCTGGGCGACCTGCGCGTCCCGGCGGTCTACCGCAGCCGGTTCCGCGGCACGGTCGCTCCGATCGCGCCGTTCGTCTTCGGCAGCTGCGGCCTCTCGTTCGCCGTCGGCCCGAGCCTCGTGACCGGCGGACTCGGCACGCTCGGGATCGCGTTCGCGACCCTCGTCATGCTGATCACCCTCGGAGTCGGGACCTCGGTGCAGCTGCTCTCGGCGCGCATCGACCACGCTCTGCGGGGGCGCAACGGCCCGGTCGGCACGATCTGCTTCGCGGCCGGGGCGCTCGTGCTCGCGCCGGCCGCCCTCACGGGCTCGCCGTGGCTCGTGCTCCTCGCCGCTCCGTTCCTCGGCGCCGGCTACGGCATCTGCCTGCTCTCGGGACTCAAGGCCGTGCAGACGATGGCGGCACCCGACGATCTCGCGAGGCTCACGGCGACCTTCTACACGCTCACCTACCTGGGCTTCTTCTTCCCGCTGATCATCGCGGCGCTGGTCCCGGTGACCGGGCACGTCCCCCTCCTGGTCGCCCTCGCGATCGCCGCGCTGCTCGGCGGGTCGCTCGCCGATCACTCCGCGCGTCGACTCGACGCCGGCCTGACCGGAGGTCACTCCGCCGTCGGCCACCGCCGGTCGAGGCGGTAGTCCTCGATCCGCGCGTCGAGAGCCGCACGGACCTGCTCCGGGGCGTCGTCTCCGACGAGCAGGCGGAGGCGGTGGTCGTCGCGGTCGGCGACGTGCGCGAGGACGGCGGCGGCGATCGCCTCGGGTGGGCTTCCACCACCGGTCCCGCCGGAGGGCCACGGCACCTCGGCGGTGCCGAAGAGACGGGTCCTGAGGTCGTCGTACTCGGAGGAGGGAGCCGCGAAGCGCATGCCACCGGTGGCCCAGGCGGTGTCGATCGCCCCGGGCTGCACGATCGTGGTGCGGATGCCGAACGGAGCGACCTCGGCCGCCATCGCCTCGGTCCACCCCTCGAGGCCCCACTTGGCGGCGTTGTAGAGGCCGAGGGTCGGCAGGGTGCCGACGGCGCCGACCGTCGAGATCTGCAGGATGTGCCCTCCCCCCTGGCTCCGCATCACGGGCACGGCCGCCTGCGACAGCCAGAGCGGCCCGAGGAGATCCGTGTCGAGGATGTCCCGCGCCTCGCTCTCCCCGACTTCTTCGACCGTTCCGATCAGGCCGTAGCCGGCGTTGTTCACCAGCACGTCGAGTCGACCGAGCTCGGCGACCACCGACTCGACCGCGGCTCTCGCTGCCGCACGGTCGCGCACGTCGAGACGTCGGACGTGCAGCCGCTCGTGCGGAGGGAGGGTGTGCTCGCCGCGGACGGTCGCGACGACGACGTGCCCCTGGGACACCGCCGCGAGCGCGAGGGCACGGCCGAGACCTCGGGCGGCCCCGGTGATCATCCAGATCTGTCGAGTGCTCATGCCGACACCCTACTCAGAACGAGACGCTTCGTCTCGTTTCACTAGGATGGCGTCATGGCCAGCAAGCGGACGCGCGCACGCGTGCACGAGGCGGTGCTCGACCTGGTGGGCGACCGGGGAGTCGCGAGGCTGACGATGGAGGGCGTCGCGGTCCACGCAGGAGTCGGCAAGCAGACGCTCTACCGCTCCTGGCCGTCGACGGCGGCGATCCTCTTCGACGCCCTTCTCGCCCGGAGCGAGACCACCGAGGGCGCCGTCGCCGTCCCGGACAGCGGAGAGCTGAGGGAGGACCTGCTCCTGCTGCTGGAGGGGACGGTCCACGAGCTGACCTCGCCCGCGACCGAACCGCTGCTGCGCGCGGTCACCGCCGCGATCCAGACCGACCTCGATCTCGCCGGCGAGTACCGCGAGCGACTGCTCGACCCTCAGATGGCCGCGATCGCCCGGCGCTTCGAGCAGGCCGGAGCCGAGGATCCGGCCGCGGCGGCGGAGCTCCTGGTCGGCCCCGTCCTGCACCGCTGGCTCCTCCGCAGCGGCGCTCTCGACCGCGGCTGGCAGGAGCAGCACGTCGACCGCACGCTGCTCGGCGCGCGGATGACGAGCCCGGCGACGCGACCCCTCGACGTTCCCTGAGTGTTCAAGGGGTTGCAGCCGACAGGCCCCCGGGCGTGGACTGGACTCCTGGCCGCGGGCGTCGAGCGCGCGGCCTCCCCGATGAAAGGACGAGACTCAGTATGAGCACGGACGCCACCACGGTCCCCACGATCACCCTCAACAACGGAGTGGAGATCCCCCAGCTGGGCTTCGGCGTGTTCCAGATCGATCCCGCCGAGACGAAGGACGCGACGCTCGCCGCCCTCGAGGTCGGCTACCGCCACATCGACACGGCCGAGATGTACGGCAACGAGGCGGGCGTCGGCGAGGCCGTGCGCGCCTCCGGCCTCGACCGCTCCGAGGTCTTCGTCACCTCGAAGCTCAACAACGGCTTCCACGCCCGCGAGGACGCCCTCGCCGCGATCGACGTGACCCTCGGCGAGCTGCAGTTCGACTACGTCGACCTCTTCCTGATCCACTGGCCGCTGCCGAACGTGGGCGACTACCTCGAGACCTGGAAGGCGATGGAGGAGATCTACCGCAGCGGCAAGGCGAAGGCGATCGGCGTCTCCAACTTCCAGACCAACCACCTCAACCGCCTGCGCGCCGAGGCCACGATCGTGCCGGCTGTGAACCAGATCGAGGTGCACCCCTACCTCGTGCAGGACGAGCTGCGCGCGTACGGCGTCGAGCACGGCATCGCCACCGAGGCGTGGTCGCCCATCGCCCAGGGCCTGGTGCTCGAGGACGACACGATCACCCGCATCGCGCGCAACGTCGACCGCTCCCCCGCGCAGGTCGTGCTCCGCTGGCACATCCAGCGCGGCGACATCGTGTTCCCGAAGTCGGTCACCCGCGCCCGTGTCGAGGAGAACTTCGCGCTCTTCGACTTCGAGCTCGACGACGAGTCGATGACCGACATCACGGCACTGGACCGCGGCCACCGCACCGGCCCGGACCCCGACACCTTCAACTACATCCCCAGCTGATGCTGCAGTAGTCGGCAGGAACGCGACCGGCCCGCCGGATCCTCGGATCCCGGCGGGCCGGTCGCGTTTCGGTCAGCCCCGCTGCGAGTCGCGCCAGGAGTGCTCGGGCGCGTAGCCGAGCACCTCGCGGGCGTGGTCGATCGAGAGCAGGGTCTCGTTCGCTCCGACCTCGCCGCGCACCTCGACACCGGGGAACACCTCGGCGATCAGCTCGTCGTTGGGGCGCGACATGACCGTGTCGGCCGCCGCGATGATGAAGCGGTCGAAGCCGGTCGCATCGTGCGCGAGCGCCTTCTCGACGGCCTGCGCGCCGTCGCGGCCGTCGATGTAGCCCCAGAGGTTCCACTTGCGCTGCAGGGCGTTGGAGTCGAACGACGGGAACTCGGCGTAGTCCGCCTCGTCCATCACGTTCGAGAAGCGCAGGCCGATGATCTTCAGGTCCGGGTGCCAGCGGCACAGCTCGATCGCGAGCTGCTCCTCGAGGTGCTTGGTGAGCGAGTAGACCGACTCCGGACGGGCGGGGTACTTCTCGTCGACCGGGATGTAGGGCGGCGGCACGTCGAAGGGCAGGCCGAGCACCGTCTCGCTGGAGGCGTAGACGACGTTGCGGATGCCCGAGCGGATCGCCGCGTGGAACACGTTGAACGTGGACAGCATGTTGTTCTGGAAGGTGGCGATGTCGGGCACGATGCCCGGCGCGGGGATCGCGGCGAGGTGCACGACCGCGTCGATGCCCTCGTACTGGTCGCCCACGGCCTGGATGGCGTCGACGACCTGGCCGTAGTCGGCGACGTCGATGCGCACGAAGCCCGGGCCCCGCTCCCCCGCCCGGTCGAGGTTGTAGACGTCGTGGCCGGATGCGCGGAGGCGGGCGACGACGCTGCGGCCGAGTTTGCCGGATCCACCGGTGACTGCGATTCTCATGCCTCGAACGCTAGCCGCCGCGATCCGCGCGGACGAGGGGTGGCGGATCAGTCTCGGGTGTACAGCGAGATCCCGTCGCCCGCCTCGGGAGTCGTCTCGTCGTCGACGAGCTCGGTCCAGCGGCGCAGCACCGCGGCTCCGGCCGCGTCGTTGACGAGGTCGTCGACCACCAGGATCGGGTACGGCTTCTCGGGGACGCCCTCGGCCGGGCGGACGTCGACGTGGGCGACCTCGTAGGCGTGCTCGTACAGCCAGTCGGCCATGGCGTAGTCGCTGCGGGAGTCGCCGACGGTGCGCCAGCGCTGCGGGATCGGCCCGGTCGCGCCGAGCAGCTCGACGGCGCGCTGGGCGCCGAGGTCCTTGCCCAGGCGGTTCGACTCGATGTCGGTCGAGATGACGGTGGGGTCGATGCGGTAGTCGACGGCTCCGGAGTCGTTCGGGTAGCGGATGCCGCGGCGCTCGACTCCCAGGCCGGCCGCGGTCATGATCTGCAGGGCGTCGGCGTCGAAGACGAGCTGGCGCGAGAGGTACTCGTCGCTGGGCAGGTCGACCAGCTGCTCCGCCGAGACCATCGCGCGCTTGGTCTCGTCGAAGAAGACGAGGTCGTCGTAGTCGGAGCGGATCATGCGCTCGAGGTCGCGGGCGACCGGCTCGGGGATCGCGAGCGACTCGTCGACGATCGGCTCGGACGTGCCGCGGTAGTCGACCGTGAACCACACGGCGCCCTTCTCGCAGACGCAGACGATGCGGGCCTCGGGCGAGACCCCGCGCTCCAGGAGCGAGGGCAGCACGCGCTCGCGCAGGAACGCGTCCGAGCGTCCGGTGTTGAAGACGATCGGGATGCCGGCGTTGGCGAGGCGCACGAGGTCCTCGGCGATGGCGGGGATCGCGATGGTGCGGCTGATCGGGCTGGCGATGGGGCCGTCGACGTCGAGGAGGAGGCCGAGCGGAGGCGGTGTGGAGGTCATCGGGATCCATTCTGCCTCCCCGCAACACGCCCGACACGAGCGCACCGTACGCTCGCCGCGTGATCCCTCTCCTCATCGACACCGACACCGCCGCCGACGACTGCTTCGCCCTGCTGATCGGGCTCCTGGATCCGCGCGCCGATCTGCGGGCGGTGACGATGGTCGCGGGGAACGTCGGCTTCGATCAGCAGCTCCACAACGCGTTCCTCACCATCGCGCTGGCCGGGCGCGCGGGAGAGGTGCCCGTCCACCTCGGCGCGCGCACTCCGCTCCTGCGCCCGTGGGTGAGCGCCACCGAGGTGCACGGCGACGGCGTCGGCGGCATCCGCCGGCCCGAGGACTCGCAGCGGCCCGAGGAGGAGCACGCCGTCGACGCCCTGATCCGACTGGCCGCGGAGCACGCGGGCCGACTGCGCATCGTGGCGATCGGCCCGCTGACCAACATCGCGCTCGCGGCGCGGAAGGACCCGTCTTTCGTGCGGAACGTGGAGCGGCTGACCGTGATGGCCGGGTCCCTCAACGGCCGCGGCAACATCACGCCCGCGGCGGAGTTCAACGTCTACGTCGATCCGGAGGCGGCCGCGATCGTCACCGGGGCGGGCTTCGCGGATCTGCGCTTCGTGACCTGGGACCCGCTGACCCTCCGCGACGCCGTCTTCGACGAGGGCCGGATCGCCGAGATCGCCGCGGCCGCGACTCCGCTGTCGGACTTCTTCGTGCGCGCCAACCGCGCCACCTTCGACTTCGACGTGCGCGTCGGGATCGACGGCTCGACGCACCCGGACTCGCTCTCGGTGCTGCTGAGCCTGGACGAGGACCTCGTGCTCGAGGAGCGCGCGTACGCGGTGGCGGTCGAGACCGACGGGCGGCTGACGCTCGGCGCGACCGTCTTCGACTGGACGTGCACGCCCGAGACGGCGAACGCGACGGCCGTCGAGCGGATCGACGGCGAGCGCTTCTTCGCCTACGTGCGGGACTTGATGGCCACCACTCCGCCGACCCCTCCCGAGGTGCGGGCGGCGATCAGCGCCTGAGGCCGAGCGGCCCTGCACCGGCCGCCCGCACGCCCGCGACGATCGCCTCCGAGACGGCGTCGACGTCGAGATCGACGACGAGCCGGACGGTGCCCTCGGGATCGGGGGTGAAGACGCTGAGGCCGTCCTCGACGGGGTCGCCGCCGGGAACGACAGTCACCGTGCCCGGCTCCGAGAGCGTCACGAGCTCGGGTCGCAGCATCGCCAGGACCGCGACGGGGTCGTGCGGAACGTTCCAGGTCTCGCTCCAGAAGTCCCACCACTGGCGGATGTCGCGGTGCAGCGCGGCGCCGAGGGCACCGGAGGCGGCGATCGCCTCGACCTGCTCGCTGCGCATCGCGAGGCGCTGCGTGACCTCGAGTCCGGCGACGGTCGTCGGCAGGCGGGCGCCGAAGACGACCCGCGCCGCGTCGGCGTCGCTGCGGACGTTGTGCTCGGTCGCGCCCGTGCCGAACGCTCCCGCCATCAGCCAGAGGTGGCGGACCGCACCGGCGAAGCGCGGCTCGCGCCGGATCGCCTCCGCGATGTCGGTCAGCGGCCCCACGGCGATCACGTCGACCTCGCCCGGCCGCGCGAGCACGTGGCGGAGGAGGGCGTCGACGGCCGGCTCCTCCTGCACCTCCTCGGCATCGAGCCCGTCGTGCAGGGTGCCCTCGTGGCCCGCCCACCACACCTCGCGCCCCGAGAGGGTGTCGCGCTCCCCCGCGTGCACGTCCAGGCGCACGCCGGCGAGCCCCGCGTAGCGCTGCGCGAGGCGGGCGCGCAGGAGGGTGTCGCCGTAGACGGTCGTCGTGGCGAGCAGCTCGACCTCCTCCCGCGCACCGAGGAGGACGGCGAGGGCGAGGGCGTCGTCGACGTCCGTGCCGATGTCGGTGTCGAAGACGACGAGGTGCCGGGGAGCGGTCATGGCGACAGCGTGCCACGGATCGTCATACGGACGATACAAAACGTTTTGTACGCTGGGATCCGGCGGATCGGAGACCCATGGACCTCACCTCGCGACACGAGCGCGCGACCACCTGGGTCGACCGCTCCGATCCGCTCGCCCGCCTCGCCAAGGTCTCGCTGCACGACCACCTCGACGGCTCGGTGCGGCCCGAGACCCTCCTCGCCCTCGCGGCCGAGAGCGGGGCGCCGGTGCCGCGCCGCGACCCGGAGACTCTGCAGCACTGGTTCGGGAACTTCGCGGCGCTCGAACCGGGCGCCGACTGGGAGCTGCTGTTCGGGCTGACGACCTCGGTCATGCAGACCGCTCCCCAGCTGCGCCGGGTCGCGCGGGAGTACGTCGCCGCGCTCGCCGCCGACGGCGTGGTCTACGCCGAGACCCGCTGGGCGCCCGAGAAGCACCTCGCCCGCGGCCTCTCGATGGACGAGGCGCTGGCGGCCGTGCAGGACGGGCTCGAAGCCGGGATGCGCGACGCCGCGCGGGAGGGCCGCCCGGTGCTGGTGCGGCAGATCCTCTCGATCATGCGCACGGCGCGGCACGGCCGCGAGGTCGTCGAGACCGCTCTGCGCAACCGCGACGCGGTCGTGGGACTCGACCTCGCCGGGCACGAGGAGGGGCATCCGCCCGCCGAGCACGCGAAGTGGTTCCGCCTCGCCGCCGAGCACGGGCTCTCGCTTACCGTGCACGCGGGCGAGGCCGCCGGCGTCGAGAGCATCCTCGGTGCGCTGGAGCACTGCTCCGCCCAGCGCATCGGGCACGGCGCCCGGCTCGCGGAGGACGTCGCGGTCGACGGCGCACGGCACCCGGTGGGCGACGTGGTCGCCGCGTGGCGCCGAGCGGGAGGCGGGGTCGCAGCGCTCGAGCTCGGCCCGGTCGCCCAGCGGATCGTCGACGAGCGCATCCCGCTGGAGCTGTGCCCGAGCTCGAACTCGCAGCCCGGCGGCGTGGTGGACACGCTCGCGCAGCATCCGATCGGACTGCTCGCCACGATCGGAACCGCCGTCACGGTGCATCCGGACAACAGGCTGATCTCGGCGACGAGCGTCACGGGCGAGCTGCGGCTGCTCGTCGACCGCTTCGGCTGGGGCCTCGCGGACGTCGAGCGGGCGCAGCGGACCGCGCTGGCGGGCGGGTTCGCGGACCCCGAGCTGCGCGAGCGGATCCTCGAGGAGCGGCTCGCCCCCTCCTTCGACGCGGCCTGCTGACGGCGTCTCAGCCCGCGCGCACCCGCTCCATCAGGATGTCGTGGTCGCGCTGCCGCTGCTCCACCGCCGCCGCGAGGTCGACCGTGGTCACGGCGCCGTCGCGCTTGAGCCAGCGCCCGGCGGTCATGACGTCGGAGGTGTCGAAGCCGGACGCCCCGTAGACGAGCGCGGAGTGGAGCGACTGCGCCGCGACGGGCCCGCGGTGCAGGGCCTCGACGGGGAGCGCGATCAGGTCGGCGACGGCTCCGGGGACGAGCGAGCCGTCCTCCGCGGCGCCGCCGAGGGCGCGGTGCCCCCGCCAGGTCGCGAGGCCGAGCAGCTCGCGGGAGGTGATCGCGTTCGGCCGGCGCTCGGCGAAGGCCGCCAGTTTGCCGAGCGTGCGCAGCTCCTCGAACAGGTCGGCGTTGTTGTTGCCGCAGAGGTTGTCGGTGCCGATCGCGACGTTGACGCCAGCGTCCAGAGCCTGCCGGAACGGAGGGGCCGCTGCTCCGCTGATCATCGCGACGGAGGCGGCGGCCACGAGGCTCGCGCGCGACCCGGCGAGCAGCGCCAGATCCTCGACCACGATCTCGTTCGAGTGGGCGAGCAGGAGGGGGACGTCGAAGAGGCCGAGCCCGGCCATCGTCTCGAGCGCGCCGCGGCCGTAGCGCTCGCGGCAGGCGTCCTCCTCCTCCCCCGACGTGGCGAAGTGCGTGTGCAGTCCGACGCCGAACCGGTGCGCGAGGGCGACCTCGGCCTCCATCGCCACGACCTGGTTGTCGACGAAGAACGCGTGCGGCCCGACCCAGCCGCGCACCAACGGGTGCTCCTGCGAGGCCGCGACGAACGACTCCGCCGCGGCGAGCTCGCGGGCGCGGACGGCGTCGTCGCCGAGCTCGACGATGCCGTACGCAACCCGGGCGCGCAGACCCGAGTCCTCGATCGCGGCGAGGTACGACTCGGCGAACAGGTACTGGTCGGCGAACGACGTCGTACCGCTGCCGATCATCTCGGCGCAGGCGACCGACGCCGACGCCGAGAGGAGCTCGGGCGAGAGGTGCTCCTCGAGCGAGCGGATCGCTCCGAGCCAGCCCTCGAGGGTCAGCAGGGAGTGCCCCTCCGAGACGCCGCGGAACAGCATCATCGGCGCGTGGGCGTGCGCGTTCACCAGTCCGGGCAGCACGACGGAGCGGCCGAGGTCGACGACGTCCGCGCCGCGGGGGCGAGCACCGCGCAGCGGATCGACCGAGAGGACGATGCCGTCCTCGACCGCGACGACCGCCGGGCCGAGCTCGTCGGCCTCGACATCGGGCAGCACGTGGTCGGCGACGATCAGCGTGCGCGTCACGGGGTGCTCGTCTCGAGGTCGGAGCCGGCCATGAGCGCGCCGATCTCGGCGGTGTCGAGCTCGCCGCGGGCGAACGGCCCGGCGAGGCGGCCGTCGTACATCACGACGATCCGGTCCGAGAGCGTGAGGATCTCCTCGAGCTCGGCCGAGAGGAGCAGGACGCCCGCGCCCCGGCTGCGCGCGGCGAGCAGGGCCCGGTGCACGAACTCGATGCTGCCCACGTCCAGTCCGCGAGTGGGCTGGTTGGCGATGATCACCGCGGGGTCGCCGTCGAGCTCGCGGCCGATCACGATCTTCTGCAGGTTGCCGCCCGAGAGCGAGCCGATCAGACGCCGGGCGGAGGCGCCGCGGACGATGTAGTCGTCGATGAGCTGCACCGCGAACCGGTGGATCGCGCCGCGGCGGAGCAGACCGGCCCGGTGGAAGCGCGGCGAGCGGTAGGCGACCGAGACGGCGTTCTCCTCCAGCGTCGCGCCGCGGTTCAGGCCCACGTGCATGCGGTCCTCGGCGATGTGCGCGAGCCCCGCATCACGGGCGGCGCGCGGGCCGCGACCGGTGGTGTCGGTCCCGGCGATCTCGACCGTGCCCTCGCGCACCCGGCGGAGCCCGGCGATCGCGTCGACCAGCGCGCCCTGGCCGTTGCCGCTCACGCCCGCGACTCCGAGGATCTCCCCCGACGCGATGGTGAGCGAGACGTCGTCGAGTCCCGAGTCCCCCGCGCTCACCTGCGGCGCCGAGACCCCGGACACCCGCAGGACGTCCGCCCCGGGGCTGCCCGGCGGGATGTCGGCACTGAGCAGCACGTCGCGGCCGACCATCATCCGGGCGATCGCCGGAGCCGTCGCCTCGGCGGCGGTCATCCCGCCGACCACGTGGCCGCGGCGCATCACGACGATGCGGTCCGCGACGGCCATGACCTCGGGCAGCTTGTGGCTGATGAACACGACCGAGGTCCCGAGGGAGGCGAGTCGGCGGACGGCGCGCAGCAGGTCCTCCGCCTCGGACGGGGTGAGCACCGCGGTCGGCTCGTCGAGGATCAGCAGCCTCGTGTCGCCGGCGAGCGCCTTCAGGATCTCGACGCGCTGCTGCAGGCCGATCGGCAGGGCCGCGACCAGCTTCGCCGGGTCCACCGGGAATCCGAGGCGATCGGCGAGGGCGCCGACCTCGCGCTCCGCTGCGGCGTCGTCGATCCGGCCGTCGCGGCGTCGGGGCTCGCGGCCCAGCAGCACGTTCTGCGCGACGGTGAAGGAGGGGACGAGCGCGAAGTGCTGCTGCACCATGCCGATCCCGTGGTCGATCGCGTCCTGCGGCCCCCGGATCGCGACCTCTTCGCCGTCGATCTCGATCCGACCGGCGTCGAGCGGGAACGCGCCGAACAGCAGGTTCATCAGAGTGGTCTTGCCCGTGCCGTTCTCGCCCACCAGGGCGACCACCTCGCCGGCGCCGACGTCGAGCGAGACGTCGGCGACCGCCAGGACGCCGGAGGAGGCGAAGTACTTCCGCAGGCCGTCGAGCCGGAGGAACGGAGTGGTCATGGAGGGGCCTTCCTGGTGCGGGTGCCGCGGCGGGGCGCGAGAGGGGGAGCGCAGGAGCCGCCGACCGGGGGGTGATCGGCGACTCCTGCGGTCGGGGCGGATCAGCCGGCGAAGGGCGAGCAGGCGTCCGAGTCGGGGGCGTTCAGGGCGTCGCAGACCTCGAACGAGCCGTCGAGGATCCGCGTCTCGTAGTCGGCGACGGTGCTCTTGGCGGCGGCCACGGGCTCGGCGAGCTCGGGGTGGGCGTCCTCGAAGACCGTGGAGCCCTCGTCCCACGAGAGCCCGGTCGCGCCCTCGGCGAGTCCGACGTTGGTGGCGCCCGAGGTGAACTCCCCCTCCTGCGCCGAGGAGATCATCGTGAGGACGTTGGCGTCGACGTGCTTCATCATCGAGGTGATGACCGTGCCGGGCGCGACGGAGTCCTGGTCGCTGTCGACACCGATGGCGTAGAAGCCCTCCTCCTCCGCGGCCTCGATGACCCCGGTGCCCGAGCCGCCCGCGACCTGGAAGATCACGTCGACCCCGTCGCTGTGCATGTCGAGGGCGGTCGACTTGCCCAGCGCCGGATCGTTGAAGGTGAAGTTGAGGTAGGTGCGCTGCACGGTGCAGTCGCCGCACGCCTCCTTGACGCCCTGCTCGTACGCCCAGGCGAACTGGTTGAGCCCCGGAGCGTCGCCGCCGACGACCGCGCCGACCTTCTTGGTGGTGGTCATCGTGCCCGCGACCAGGCCCGCCAGGAAGCTGCCCTCGTGGGTGTTGATCGTGTAGAGCTCGAGGTTGTCGGGCACCTCGGAGTCCTCGAGGCTCTGGTCCGGCATGCCGATCTTCTGGTCCGGGTACTGCTCGGCGATCGCGATGACGGTGTCCAGCGGCAGGGTGATGCTCAGCACGAGGTCCGGCGAGGTCTGGATGGCCGAGCGGAGGAGGGTCTCGCCCTGCGCCACGTCGGGCGCCTCGATGTGCGAGGTCGCGACCCCGAGGGTGTCCTTCGCCTCGGTGAGGCCGGCCAGGGCGGAGTCGGTGTAGGAGAGGTCGCCCGCGACGCCGCCGACCAGCGCGACGGTGTAGGCGTCGGAGTCGGGGGCCGCGGTCGAGGCGGAGCCGCCGCCGCTGCAGGCCGAGAGGGCGAGGGCCGTGACGGCCAGGGCGGAGAGGGCGGACGCCTGCCGGACGCGGCGGCGGGAGGGTGCGGGGAGGGTCATGGCTGTGTCCTTCGTTCTCGTCGGGTGCGGGGTGGGAGGGAGGGGCGAGAGGGCGGCGCGAGCGTCAGCGCAGAGCGCCGGCCAGCTGGCGGCGGGCGCGGCGGGGCAGGCCGAGGGTCTCCTTGGCGCGGAGTCCGCGGTAGCCGACGAAGCCGAGCACGAGGAGCGTCGCGGCCATCGGGATGAGCTGCACGAGGACCTGGGGCAGGTCGGTGGTGCTCTGCAGGCGGATCGCGAAGGCGTCGGAGAAGCCGAAGAGGAGGGACGCCGGCACGAGGAACACGGGGCGGTTCACCGCGAGCAGCGCCGCGGTGATCGCGATCCAGCCGGCGCCGTCGGTCATGTTGCGGGCGAAGAGCCCGAGCTCGCCGACCGTCAGGAACGCGCCTCCGAGAGCGGCGAGGGCGCCGGAGCCGACCAGCGAGAGCGTCTGCACCCGCTCGACCGAGATGCCCGCGGCGGCCGCGGCTCCCGGAGCCTCGCCCACCGCCAGGAGGTGGCGGCCGGGCCGGTAGCGGAAGAGCAGGCCGAACGCGGCCGCGAGCGCGAACGCGAGGTAGACCAGCGCGTTGTAGCCGCTGAGCAGCGGGCCGAGCACGGGCACGCCCTCGAGGAACGGCAGCGGGATCGACGGCAGCGTCGCGACGTCGGGGGTCCAGACGCCCACGCCCCCGAAGAACTGACGCATGAGGTAGATCGACAGCTCCAGCAGCAGCATGTTGAGCCCGATCGCGAAGACGATCAGGTCGACCCCGACGCGGTGCGCGAGGGCCATCAGCCCGCCGGTGAGCGCTCCGGCCAGCGCGGCGATCACGACGGCGAGCAGCTGCGACCCGGTGCCGTCGAGAGCGACGAGTCCGACGAACGCTCCGACCAGCATCTTCGCCTCGATCGCGAGGTTCAGGACTCCGGCCCGCGAGCTGAGCGCGGCGGCGAGGGCGCCGAAGAGGATCGGGGTGGTGAGCTGGATCCCGTTGTGGATGAGCTCGGGGGTCAGGAGGGCGAGGAGGAAGTCCATGCTCACTCCTCGTTCCGGGCGGCCGCGTGGGCGCGGACCTCGTCGGGGTCCGGCGGGGTGTCGACCGGTTCCGGGGGCGGCGGAGCGGCGGCCGCCCGCGCGGCGATCTCGCGGGCGCCCCGGCGCTTGCTGAGCCAGAGCTCCAGGCGTCCGGCGAGCGGTGTCTGGATCGCGACGAGGAGGATCATCAGCGCGAGGATCACGGCGCCGATCTCGCGCGGCACGCCCATCAGGATCTGCAGCCCGTTGATCGCGCCGACGGTGATCGCCGAGAACAGGATCGCGGCGAGGGACCCGCCGATCACGGTGGTGCCTCCGAGGATCGCCGCCGTCAGCCCGTTGAAGCCGGTGCCGTCCAGGAACCCGTCGATCACGCGGTAGTTCATGCCGAGGACCTGGATGCCGCCGCCGATGCCGGCGAGGGCTCCTCCGAGGGCGGCCGCGCGGAGCACGGCCGTGCGGGTGCGCATCCCGGAGTAGCGGGCGAAGACGGGCGCCTCGCCCGCCATCCGCTGCTCGTAGCCCCAGGTGGTGCGGGACATGTACACCGCGACGATCGCCACGAAGGCGAGGGCCACGACGAGGTTCGCGCCGAGCTTGGTCGCGGTGTCGAAGATGGGGAGCCGCGCCGTCTCGTCGATCTGCGGCGTGTAGGAGGCCGTCCCGCCCGTGTCCCGCAGCGGGTAGTTGATGAGGAAGCTCAGCAGCAGGGCGACCATCGAGTTGAGGATGATGCTGACGATCAGCTCGTTCGCTCCGAGGAAGACGCGGAAGATCGCGGGGACGAGTCCGACCAGCGCTCCCGCGACGCCCGCGGCCAGCAGCGCGACGATCGGGTGCAGCCCTCCGGGGAGCTGGACCTGGTAGCCCACGACGACCGCCGCGACGGCTCCGAGCCCGTACTGCCCCTCCTGGCCGATGCTGAACAGGCCCGCCCGCAGGACCATGACGGCGCCGAGCGTGGTCATGATCAGCGGCGTCGCCGTCGTGAGCACGGTGCCGAAGTTGCAGTACCCGGGATCGCAGGTGAAGGCGGCGCGGCCGATCGCCGCCATCGCGTCGACGGGCGAGCGCCCGGACACCGTGATCAGGATCGCTCCGATGACCAGCGCCAGCAGAACGGCGACGACGGGGACGGAGACGCGCTGGGCGGCGCGGGCGAGATCGAGGTCTTTCACGGTCACCTGGTCTTCCGGTCGGGTGTGCAAAAGGTTTTGCATTCGGGGTATCGCACCTGAGGAGGATTTCCCGAGCCTAGGGTCGGCGCGGTGCCCGACAGTCCCCGAGTGACGCTTCGTAATGGGGTCTTCTTCCCGCGGAAACGGTTCGGAAACGCGGGGTGACAACTCCCCCGATCCGGGGGGCGACGGTGAGCGCCCTCTGCGGTCGGGCGAAGAGCGGCGCTTCTGTGATGTGATGGAATGCGGTGCAAAGCGTTTTGCAGGGCGAGGGAGTCGAGGCGACGATGCGAGCGGGCAGACCGACCATGCAGCAGATCGCGCAGTCGGCCGGGGTCAGCGTGACGACGGTCTCGCACGTGCTCTCGGGCAAGCGCCCGGTGAATCCGCGCACGGCCGAGCGGATCCTCGCGATCATCCGGCAGGCGGGCTACGTCCCCGACTCGGCGGCCCGCACCCTCCAGTCCGGGCGGAGCCGGCTGCTCGCCGTCGCGGTGCCGGACATCACCACCTCCTACTTCAGCCGCATCGCGAAGGGCGTCGAGCTGGTCGCGGGTCCGCTCGACTACGGTGTGCTGATCTGCAGCACGTCCTTCGGCGGCCATCGCCATCGGCGCTACCTCGATCTGCTGCGGAACCGCACGGTCGACGGCCTCGTCTACGTCGCGAGCGACTCCCCCGTCGATGCGGAGGAGCTGCGGCCGTTCGCCGCCGAGTACCCGCTCGTGCTCGCCGACGAGGAGATCCCGTCGCTCGAGAACGTGACCGTCGTCACCTCGGACAACCGGCGAGGAGGGCGCCTGGCCGGAGAGCATCTGGCCGCGCTCGGGCACGAGCGGGTTCTGATCATCGCCGGGCCGCGCGGCCTGGTCTCGACGCGGGACCGCACCGCGGGCGTCCGGGAGTCGTTCCCCGACGCGCTGATGCTCACCGGCGACTACTCCGCGCCGTCGGGGGCCGCTCTCCTGGACGAGGCGCTGCGCAGCGGCACGCCGTTCACGGCGATCGCCGCCGGCAACGACGAGATCGCGATCGGAGCCGTCGACCGGCTGCGGACCGCGGGCCTCCGGGTTCCGCAGGACGTCTCGGTGATCGGCTTCGACGACATCGAGTCGGCGGCGCTCGTCGGGCTGACCACGATCCGGCAGCCCGCCGTCGCGATGGGATCCCGGGCGGCTCGACTGCTGCTGGACGCCCTGGCGGATCCGGGGGAGGCCCGGGTGCGGGAGAAGCTGCCGGTCGAGCTCGTGGAGCGGACCTCGACGGCCGCGGTGGCGGGGTCCCGGTGACCCGTCGTCACTGAGGAGGCGCGGCTCCGCTCACCGGAGAGCCGTGCGCACCGCCTCGACCGACGCCTCGACCACCGCCTCCAGGATCGCCTCGCCCTTCTCGGCGGACGCCGAGGTCGGATCGCCGAAGACGGCCGACTCCGAGAAGGGGTGGAGCGGCATCTCGACGGTGCCGAACTCCGGCGGGAAGTCCGGGTAGCAGACGACGTAGCACTCGCGCAGCACCAGCTCGGGAGCGAGGGCCAGGACCAGCGAGGTCTCGAGCTCCTCCGCGTGCGCGAGTCCGGATGCGGCGGGGCGGGATTCGCGGACCCTCGCGGCCGCCTCCTCGAAGCCGGGGTAGTCGAGCAGCAGCACCTCGATCCCGTCGGCGGTGAGCACGTCGACCGCTGCGCGCAGCGGGGCGCGGTTGCCGTAGTCGCCGTTGACGATCACGAGGAGGCCCACGCCCGAGGCCGCGAGCGCCCGCGCGATGTCGACGGCGACCGCCGTCACGGTCGGCGCCGACAGCGAGACGGTGCCCGGATAGCCGGCGGTGCCGGCCGTCGCCCCGTAGGGGATCGCCGGCAGGAGCAGCGCGTCGAGACGGTGCGCCATCCGCTCGGCGACCGCTTCGGCGACGAGCGTGTCGGTCGAGAGCGGCAGGTGCAGCCCGTGCGCCTCGAGCGCGCCGAAGGGCAGCAGTGCGAGCACCGGACGGCGGTCCCGGATGAGGTCCCAGGGGATGTCGTTCGCTCGCAGCATGCCGACCATCCTGGCGCACGGCGCGGCACGGCGGGCAAGCAGGCAGGCAGGCAGGCAGGCAGGCACAGCGCGATACGACACAGCGCGGCACGACGCCGCGCGAAGCTGCGGGCACATCACTGCGCGGCCCCGGACGGCGAGACCCAGCAGAGCGCGCGTCAGAAGACTGTCGCCAGCGGTACGGCGAATCGCGCGGCAGGGCAGGCCGCGGCACGGCCCGGCACGACGCGCACTCCACGACACGGCGCGACAGGGCACAGCGCGACGCGCGCAAGACACGACGCAGCGATACACGGCGATACACGGCGCTGCACAGCCGAGGACGGCAGGACCCAGCAGGGCGCGCCACGGCAGAACGGAGGACCGCACTCCTTCCCACGGCGAAGCGGGGGCACGGCCGGGCCCGGGACGCACACCGCGCGGTCGGGTCGGGTAGCACCGTGATCAGCACGGTCGTCGGCCGAACGACGCCACTCCGGTCGCGCGGGGCGCTTCGCTGGTCGACGGCCCCGGTTCAGAACGGAGGCGGCTCCGTGAACCGCGGTTCGGGTCGGAGGCGCGCGGGGTCAGCGAGGAGGGTCTCCGGTCGTGTGGTGATGCGGCGTCCGGTGGGGGTGGTCCAGTCGGCGGTGCCGTCCGGGTGGAGGACGTAGGTCCAGCGGTCGCCGTGGCGGACGTGGTGGTGGGCGGTGCAGAGGGAGGCGAGGTTGTCGAGGCTCGTCTGCCCGCCGTGGCGCCATTCGAGGGTGTGGTCGGCTTCGGCTCGTGAGGCGGGGCGGGTGCAGCCGGGGAAGCGGCAGGTCCGGTCGCGCAGGTGGAGGGCGAGCCGCATCCGCGGTGGCGGAAGACGGTGGCTGCGGCCGACCGAGAGCACGGTGCCCGTGTCGGGGTCTGTCAGAACGCGGGTGATAGTGGAGGCGGCTCCGGCGAGTTCGCGGGCGACGTCGGCCGGGATGAGGCCGTACCCGTCGAGGTCGGCGGGGGCGTCGTCGCGGCCGGTGGCGGTGCTCGCGGCGAGGGTCAACCGGACCTCAGCGCGCACTCCGGGGACGAACGTCGGAGTGGCCGCATCGCCGGGTGCAGCGCCGACGACATCCGGTGCGGTGCCCGTGACGTCGCCGTCGCAGAGCAGGTCGGTGAGCGCGTCGGCGCGCAGCTGCGCGAGGGTGCGGGCGTCGTCCGGCCGGCCGGCCTCCCCTCCTCCGCTGTCGGTCCCGTCGCGCAGGCAGCGGGCGATGCGGTCCAGCCGTGCGTACGCGCCGACGGCGACCGGGGCGGGCAGCAGTGCGCACAGCAGCGCCATGCCGTCCGCGTCCGGGACCAGCCAGACCGCGCGATCCTCCCGAGCCCGCGCATGCCGCGCAGCGAGCGGCTCGACGTGCAGCTCATCGCGCAGTCGCGCCACCCGGCGCCGCAGCTGCGTGGGCGTCAGTACGAGCGCCAGCTCGCACGCCCGCTCGTCGAACACCGCCCGCGACTCCGGCGGCAGGCTGCCGGCGGTCGCGCAGATGATCCGGCCCGCCTCCCACCGCAGCCTCGCCCCAGCGAGCGCCTCCCGCGTGCGCGGGAGATCCTCGATCAGCAGCCGCGCGTCCTCCAGATCCCGGGACACCACCCGCTCCGACACCCCGCACCCCACCGCGAGCTCCGCCCGGACCGAGCGCTCCACCAGATCCGCCGAACCGCCCCGCGGCAGACCCCGCGCGAACGCCTCCGGACACGACACCGCCGCTCGGTACGCCGCATGCAGCTCCACCGCCGCCGCCAGCAGCACCGGCGCCGCCGACCGCGCCAACTCACCCGCCCGATCCCCGCGCTCCCGCACGACCTCGAGCACCTCCACCACTTCTGATCCCGTCATACGAGTACGAAACCAGTGACTACTGACATCCGCTCATGTTCTCGCGGTGCCGCGAGCGGTTCACGCCAGGGACGCGCCACACCGCTGCCGCACCGGCCCCGACCTCTCGAGCGACCGCGATCACCGACGAAGCCCTGCGACCGGAAGCCGCTCCGATCGCTCCGTCCGCGACTCCGACCGCACGCCCGCGCCGCCCCCTCGCCGCACAGGAACACCCTCCGACAGGAGCACACCCCTACAGGAACAGCGACAGCACCAGCGTCATCCCGAGCGCCAGCACCGATGCCAGCGACACCCCCACCGTCACCGTCTTGAGCGCCCCGCGCACCGACTGGTCGAGGAAGGACTGCAGCAGCCAGAACGTGTTCGACGTGACGTGGATGCAGAACAGCGCGCCGGAGCCCGCGGCGAGCGCGATCAGCAGCGGGTCCAGACCCAGCGACGCGGCGACGGGCGCGATGACTCCGGCGGCCGTGATCGCCGAGAGGGTGACCGACCCGACGGCGATGTGCAGCACGGCGGCCATGAGCCAGACGAGCAGCAGCGGGGCGAACGAGGACGCCGAGAAGTAGCCCTTCAGCACGTCGCCGAGGTCGCCCTGGGCGATCACGGCGGCGAGCGAGCCGCCGATGCCGGTGAGGAGGAAGATCTGACCGCCGTCCTGGAAGCCCTTCACGACGGCCTTCTCGATGCGCTTGGTGCCGACGGCGAGGCGGCCGATCACTCCGGTCGCGATGACGGCGAGCAGCAGGGCGATGATCGGGTTGCCGAGGAACTGCATCACGGGCACCTCCGCGCCGGCCACGCTCAGCACGGCCTGCGACGCGATGAGCAGGAGCGCCACGAGCATCGGCGCGAAGAGCAGCAGGAGGGGGCGCCGGCGCTCCTCGACGGCACCGGGCCGGAGGGCGGCCGGTCCGCGGGGCACTCCTCCGACGGCGGTGCGGACGGTGCCGGTGGCCGGGGCGGCGGCGGAAGCCGAGGCGCCGGACGAACCGGAGGACCCCGACGCACCGGCGAGCACGGCCTCCTCGTCGTCGTCGCGCACGACGACCTGCTGGTCGCGCGCCGGATCCCAGAAGCCGAGCCGGAAGGCCAGCGACATCAGCAGGATCGTGAGCACGACGGTGGGCGCGACGACAGCGAAGCCGCCGAGCATCATGACCCCGAGGGGCACGCCGAGCAGGCCGGCCAGGGCAACCGCCGCGAAGCCGGGCACCATCATCACGATGCCCATCTCGAGGCCGACCGCGAAGGTGACGCCGATGATGCCGGTGCCGGCCGGGCCCAGGCGCGGGGCGATCCTCCGGGCCAGCGGCGCGGCGATCACGATCAGCACGTCGACGAAGATCGTCTGCAGGTACGTGGCGAGTGACAGGCCGAGCGCGTAAGGGATCCCGCGGCGCCCGAAGACGCGCATCAGACCCTCGACGAGGCGGACGATCGCGCCCATCTCGTTGAGCATGGCGCCGATCAGCACGCCCCAGCCGATCAGGATGCCCGCCTCGGCCATCACCTCGCCGAAGCCGGTCGACATGGTCGAGACGGTGTCGACGGGTCCGAGTCCGGTCAGGAGGCCGATCGCGGCGGCTCCCAGCGCGAGCGCGATGACCGGGTTGATGCGGAACCGGACGATCACGACGACGACCACGACGATCACCAGCGCGACGACTCCGAGGGTGTACCACTCGGGCATGACGAGCCTCCTCTTGCCCGCGGCGGCGCGTGCGAACACACCCTAGGGCCTGGTGGATCCGCCGCGCGGGACACGATGTCGCTCCGATCGCAGGAGGCGGGCGCTCCCCGGCCGCCCGACTCCATACTGGGCGTCGCCTACACCGGGAGCGCCGATCGAGAGGATCCGCCCATGGGTGTCCGCCGGCTCGGCAGCTGCGCGCTGCTGCTCGCCTCGACCGCCGTGCTGGCCGGGTGCGCGACCCTGCTGCTCCCTCCCCGTCCCGCCGCTCCGACCACGGTCGAGTCGCCCGCCTCGGCAGCGCCCGCCCCGCTCCCTCCGCCCCGGCCGCGGCACCACCCGCCGCCCGGCCCCGGCGCCGGAACCGGTCGAGCCACCCGCTCCGGCCGCAGCACCCTCCTCCTTCCCGTCGCCCCTGCCCCCGTGCGCCGACCTGTGGAGCCCCGAGACGACGGCCTGGATCGTGGACTTCGGCTTCACGCTCCGCGAGACGACGGCGCGCGAATTCGATCCGGGCGCCGAACCCGAGGAGATCCTCGCCGACCGGGGCGACGACCGGGTCTGCCTCTGGGAGTCGTCGAGTATCCACTACGGCATCGTGACGCGCTTCACGCGGCTCGACCCGGCCGAGGCCGAGACGGTGCGCGGCATGCTCGGATCCTCCGGCGGCGACACGGAGGAGCTGCTCGGCGGGACGCGCTACTTCCAGACGACCGTGACCCCCGCGGCGGACTCCGTCGACGGTGTGGACACCGAGAGCGGACGCAGCGACTACCTCCGCGGCGAGCTCTGGATCTCCACGAGGTGGATCGGCGGCGCTCCCTCCGGCTACACCCGCGACATCCTCGAGCATCTCGACTGAAAGGGTTCATCGGCCCTGTTCCCCGCGATGCCGGGCGTGTTAACGTGAACACACCCCCGCTCTCCCCGATGGAGGGGAGTGCGGACCGGGCCGAGCGTCCGCGCCGACCCCGGGAGCCCCACCCCACGATCGGAAAGGTCTCGATGATGAGACGACGCTCTTCGGAGCACCCCGCGCCCCGGCGCCGGACCCGCACCCTCCTCCTCTCCACGCTCGCGTGCACGAGCGTCGCCCTGACCGGCGTCCTCGTGCCGATGTCCGCCTCCGCGGTCGACGTCCCCGCTCCGACCGCCCACTACGACATGTCGCACGCGGGCTCGGCCCTCCTCGACATCTCGGGCAACGGCCGGAACGCGACGCTCACCGGGCTGACCGACGCGTCCTTCGCGGACGCGGGCGGCGACCAGGTCGCCCGCTTCCGCGCCAACGGCTACGCGGCCCTGCCGAAGAACCTCGTCACGGGCACCGACAACTCCTTCGCGGTCGAGTACACGGTGAAGACGCAGACCTCGGCGAACCAGTTCGGCTGGGTGATCGGCGACGGCGTCGGCCCCTGGAACACGACGACGCTGGGCAACCACGTGTTCGTGAACCCGCGCAGCTCGGAGGGCGGGTACAGCAACCAGGTCCTGTCCGGCATCCGGGTCAAGGACAGCGGGAACGGCGAGCAGCGGCTCCCGGCCGGAGGCGGCCTCAACCCCGGCTTCACGACCCTCACCATGGTCGGATCGGGCACCGGCTCGAGCACCACGCTCACCCTCTACCGCGACGGCGCGCAGATCTCGACGGTCACCGCGGCCAAGTCGATGGCGAGCATCATCCCCTCCGGCAGCACGCTCGGCTACCTCGGCCGCTCGCTCTACCAGGGCGACGCGCTCTTCACCGGCGACGTCACCGACGTGAAGTTCTGGGACACCTCGCTGACCGCCGAGCAGGTCGGAGCGAGCATGCCCACCGCCGCTGCCAAGCAGGCCGCCACTGCGGGGCTGCTGCGCTCCGACCTCCTCCCGGTCGTGCTCAACGGCAACCCGTCGCTCACCGCCGTCTCCGGGAACGTGAACCTCCCCGCGACGAGCAACGGCATCGCGCTGACCTGGACGTCGTCGAACTCCGCGGTCGTCTCGACCACCGGAGTCGTCTCGCGCACGATCACGACGGACACCCCGGTCACCCTGACCGCCACGCCGAGCACCGGCAGCCCGATCACCTTCGAGCTCGTCGTCCTCGCTCCGAGGATCAACGACGACCTCGACGCGATCGTGCTCGCGCCGCGCACCACCGAGAACCTGCCCCTGGTCGTGAAGGGCGTGAAGAACGGCACCGCGATCACGTGGACCTCCTCGAATCCGGCGCTCGTCACTCCGACGACCGCCGGCTACGTCGCCCCGGCCGTGGGCGCCGCCGACCCGTACCAGGGCGGCGGAGTCGTCGCGCGACCCGCATACGGCAGCGGTGACGCGACCGTGACCCTGACCGCGAACGCGACGCTCAACGGGGTGTCGGAGTCGCGCAGCTTCACGCTGACGGTGGCCGAGCTCGGCCGCACCGCGCCCGACGCGGGCTACGCCTCGGCGTACTTCAAGTCGGACGGCGACGAGAAGATCTACCAGGCGGCGACGTCCGGCAACGACTTCTTCACCTTCTCGCCGGTCAACGACGGCAAGGCGGTCATCACCTCGACGACCGACACCCGCGGACTCCGCGACCCGTTCATCCTCCGCTCGCACAACGGCGACAAGTACTACATGGTCGCCACCGACCTCTGCATCTCGTGCGGCACGAGCTGGGGCGACGCGCAGTCCAAGGGCAGCCTCAAGATCGAGGTCTGGGAGTCGACCGACCTCGTGACGTGGACCCGCACCAACGGCGCTGACACCGGCATCACGGTCAACCAGCCGGCCGCGGGCATGACCTGGGCGCCGGAGGCGTACTGGGACGACGCCCTGCAGTCGTACGTCGTCTTCTTCTCGTCGCGCCTCTACTCCGACGCCACGAAGTCGAACGGCGACAAGCTCTACTCGCGCGTCTTCTCGGTCATCACCCGCGACTTCCGCACCTTCACCCAGCCGCCCGCCACCTGGCAGGACACCGGCTACGCGCGGATCGACTCGACGATCACCAAGATCGGCGACTACTACTACCGCTTCACCAAGAACGAGGAGGGCGGCGCCGCCGGCATCCTCGAGGCCGGCAAGGACATCTTCCTCGAGAAGTCGACGGTGCTCACCGCCCCAACGACCTCGTCGAACTGGAGCGCCGACCCGACGACGACGTGGCAGCTCACCGACACCAACATGACCCGTCTCGAGACCGGCCAGGAGGGCGAGGGCCCCGAGATCGTGAAGCTCAACGCCGGCGACCCGAACGACACCACGGGCACCGGTGACGGCTACGCGTTCCTCGTCGACAACTACGGCAGCGGCGGCTACAAGGCCTTCGTGACCTCGGGCGCGGCGATCGCCGGCAGCTCGCAGGCCTCGCGCCTGTCGAAGTCGGCCGACTGGAGCGTCTCGACGAAGGGCGGCCTGCCGGCCAGCCCGCGCCACGGCGCGTTCGTCAGCGTCCCGCAGACGGTGCTCACCGCCATGAAGGAGTGGGCGCCGGTCAAGGCCGTCGGCTCGACCACGACGCTCGCCGTCGACGGCCGGACCGCGACCGCGACGGTGACGGCCGCCGATTCCGGCGACGTGGCGGGCACCGTCACGTTCCGCGGCGGCAGCTGGACCCAGACCGTGCGCCTGACCGGCGGCGCGGCCACGGCGACGGTGCCGGCCGGAGTGACGGGCGTCACCGCCTCGTACGACGGCTACTCCGACGCGCTCGTGCTCGCCTCGACCTCCGCGGCGGTGAGCCTCGACACCCTCGAGCTCGCTCCCACGGTGTCGACGCGCTGCGTCGCCGGCAAGGTCGTGCTCACGGTGACGGTCCGCAACGGCGACACCGCCCCGGCGGCCGTCACGATCGACTCCGCGTACGGCACGAAGTCGTTCGCCTCGGTCGCTCCGGGCGCCGCGGCCACGGCCGCCTTCACCACCCGCCTGCGCGCGATACCGGAGGGAGCGGTGTCCGTCTCGGGGACCGCGGTCGACCAGCCGGCCTTCTCGGCCTCGGTGCGGTACGCGGCGGCCACCTGCTGACGCAGCCGCGGCTCGACGGCGCCCCTTCCTCCCGCGTGGAGGGAGGGGCGCCGTCGTCTGCGCGACCCCTGGGAGCGGACTCGGGAGGGTCGCGTAGGGTGCCCGGGACGCAGTGCGCTCCCGGACCCGAGCCGCGCTGCTCGCGCTCTTCCCGCGCGGGCGGCCGCTCCGATCCGATCGAGAGCCCCTCCCCCGCGGCGAGTTGCCGTCGGCCGCCTCGTGCGCCGCGGTGACGGCGGACCGGTACCCGGCGGTCCGTCGAGGGGCGGGCGGTCCTGGTCCCGCCCGTCCCCGTGACGCTTCACCGCGGTCGTCTGCCGTCGCCCGGTCATGTCAGCCGACGCTGTATGGTCAGTGCATGCTGACCATCGCCTCGCGTCTGGACGTCATGAACCGACTGGGCCGGGCGATGGCCGATCCCACGCGGTCGCGGATCCTGCTGTCGCTGATCGGCAGGCCCGGGCATCCGGGCGAGCTGGCGCAGGAGCTGGGCCTCACGCGCTCGAACGTCTCGAACCACCTGACCTGCCTGCGGGGGTGCGGCATCGTCGCCGCGATCCCGGAGGGACGCAGCACCCGGTACGAGATCGCGGATCCGCACCTCTCGAAGGCGCTGCTCGCGATGGTCGACGTCGTGCTCGCGATCGACGACGGCGCGGACTGCACGGACGAGGACTGCGACGTGCCGCTGTGCTGCGAGGTGCCGGAGTGAGTGCGGAGTGCTGCGGCGGCGACGAGCCGGCCGCCCTGACGCTCGGCGCGCGGCCGACCGGGCGGGCCGGGCCGCACGAGCACGCGGCGTCCGAGCACGAGCACGACGAGCACGACCACGGCGCAGAGCCGGAGGACGCGGTGCCGTGGCGGCGGGACCGGACCGTCCTCGTCCCGATCGCGGCCGGTGCGCTGCTGCTCCTCGGCTCCGTCCTGGAGTGGACCGGCCGGGAGCCCGCCGGCACGATCGTGCTCGGCGCGAGCCTGGTCGCGGGCGCGTCGACGTTCGCGCCGGGCGCCGTGCGGCGGCTGCTGCGAGGCAGGCTCGGCGTCGGCCTGCTGATGACGATCGCGGCCGTCGGCGCCGTCCTGCTCGGGCACGTCGCAGAAGCGGCCGCGCTGGCGTTCCTGTTCTCGATCGCGGAGGCGCTCGAGGACCGGGCGATGGACCGGGCCCGCGGGAGCCTGCGCGCCCTGCTGGATCTGCTCCCCGACACCGCGATCGTCTCGCGACTGCACGGCGACCTCACGATCCCGGCACGGGAGCTGCGCGAGCTCGACGTGCTCGTGGTGCGCCCCGGCGACCGGATCGCCACGGACGGCGTCGTCGTCTCGGGCCGCAGCAGCCTCGACACCTCCGCGATCACGGGCGAGTCGATCCCCGTCGAGGTCGGCCCGGGCGACGCGGTGAGCGCCGGATCGCTCAACGGCG
Organism: Rathayibacter caricis DSM 15933; assembly: GCF_003044275.1. Classification (NCBI taxonomy): domain Bacteria; kingdom Bacillati; phylum Actinomycetota; class Actinomycetes; order Micrococcales; family Microbacteriaceae; genus Rathayibacter; species Rathayibacter caricis. The sequence goes on from NZ_PZPL01000001.1 coordinate 76,667, forward strand.
GCGGCGCGCTGCAGGTCGAGGCGACCGCGGCGGGCACCGACAATTCGCTGACGACGATCGTGCAGCTGGTCGAGCAGGCTCACGCCCGCAAGGGCGAGCGGGCCCGGCTCGCGGACCGCATCGCGAAGCCCCTCGTCCCGGCCGTGCTCCTGCTCGCCGCAGGGATCGCCCTGGTCGGGGTGCTGATCGGGGACACCACCACCTGGACCGAGCGCGCGCTGGTCGTGCTCGTCGCCGCCTCGCCGTGCGCGCTGGCGATCGCCGTACCGGTGACGGTGATCTCGGCGATCGGCGCCGGCAGCCGTTTCGGGCTCGTCATCACCTCCGGCGAGGCGTTCGAGCGCCTCGGCACGGTGCAGGTCGTCGCGTTCGACAAGACCGGCACCCTCACCGCCGGCCGCCCGAGCGTCGTCGACGTCGCCACCGCGCTCGGCGCGACCCGCGAGGACGTGCTGGGGGTCGCCGCGGCGCTCGAGGCGCGCAGCACCCACCCGCTCGCCGCCGCGATCCTCGCCGCCGGCTCGACGCCGGCCGCGGTCGAGGACGTCACGGAGCATCCCGGCGACGGCATCACCGGCAGCCTCTCCGGGGTCCCGGTCCGCGTAGGCAGCCCCCGCTGGGTCCCGGCCGGAGCGCTGACGGCAGAGCGGGAGGCGATGGAGAGCGACGGCATGACGGCCGTGGTCGTGGAGCGCGGCGGCGCGGTCCTCGGAGTGATCGGCGTCCGCGACGAGCTCGCGCCCGAGGCGGCCGCGACGATCGCGGAGCTCGCCCGCCTGCGCATCGACTGCGTCATGATCACCGGCGACAACGCCCGCACCGCGCACGCCCTCGCCGACCGGGCGGGGATCGCGGAGGTTCACGCGGAGCAGACGCCCGCCGGCAAGGCGGTCTCGATCGAGCGGATCGCCCGGCACCGACGCGTGGCGATGATCGGCGACGGCATCAACGACGCCCCGGCTCTCGCCGCAGCCGACGTCGGCATCGGCATCGCGATGGGCGCGACCGGCTCGGCGGCCGCGATCGAGTCCGCCGACGTGACCTTCACCGGCAGCGACCTGCGCCTGATCCCCGCCGCGCTGCGGCACGCGCGCCGGGGCCGGCGGATCATGACCGCGAACCTGATCCTCGCGCTCGGCGTGATCGTCGTCCTCCTGCCCCTCGCGCTCCTCGGCGTCCTGGGCCTCGCCGGGGTCGTGCTCGTGCACGAGCTCGCGGAGGTCGTGATCATCGCGAACGGCGTCCGCGCCGCCCGACGAGGCGGAGGACGGACGGTCGGATCCGCTCAGCTCTCAGGAAGCTCGGCGTAGGCGCGCTTGACGCCGTTGTACCAGTCGAGCGCCTTCTTCGGCCGCATCCAGCGGCCCTTCATCGCCTCGCGCGCCTCGCGGTGCGACTCGTCGCCCGCCTTCACCGCGTCCTTCAGGTGGCGGTCCTGGGCGTTGATGATCTCGTCGGCGGTGGCTCCGCGGTGCTCGAGGGCGCACGGCCCACCGAGGTCGCGGCACGTCATGGTCTTCACGGTGTCCTCCTCCTGCCGTCGCGCTGCACGACGGCTCCTGCTCCTACGACGGGCGAGGGCCCTCGGATGTGACCGCCGGCGTGTCGCGGGGCCGTCGCACGACGCCGGCCAGGGCCTCAGGAGCGGCGCGGAACACGATCGACTCGACCCGGCCGTCCCGGACGGCGAAGTCGAACAGCACCCTGGCCTCGCCGAGATGGAACCAGGCGAACCCCGGTCGCCCGGCGGTGAGCACCGGGAGCGCGGCGTGCGCGCTGCCGTCGAAGAACGCGGCGACCGCCTCGCGTCCGTCGATCCGCTCGGGAGTGCCCGCCGCGATCGCGGCGGCGTCGGCGCGGACGGTCGCCCCCGGAGCGAGCAGCGCGAGGAGGCCGGCCAGGTCCCCTCCGCGGGCCGCCGCCATGAACGCGTCCACGACGCTCCGGTTGGACGCCGGCCCGTCCTGCTCGGCGCTCGCGACCTTCTCGCGCGCCCGAGAGGCGAGCTTGCGCGCGGCCGCCGGCGAGCGGTCGAGGATCCCGCCGATCGCGTCGAAGGAGTAGCCGAACGACTCGTGCAGCACGAGCGCGACCCGCTCGTTCGGGCTGAGCCGGTCGACCACGACGTGTAGCGCCCGGCCCACCTCGTCGCGCCGCTCCGCGGACTCGGCGGGGTCGGCACCGGAGGCGGGCGCGTCCGCCACGGCCTCGACGGGCTCGGGGATGCGGGCGCGCAGCCGGTCGAGGCAGAGCCGCGTGGTCACCGTGGTCAGCCAGGCGGCGGGGTTCTCGAGCACGGCGTCGGTGCCGTGCAGTCGCAGCCAGGCCAGCTGGACGGTGTCCTCGGCCTCGTGCCGGTCGCCGAGCAGCCGGGTCGCGAGCCCGGTCAGCCGGCCGCGCTCCGCCTCGAACACCGCCGTCCACTCCACGGGGACACCCTACGGCGGGCAGTGCGCTCCCGCCCCTTGCCTGCACGCCCCACCCGTGGGACGGTCTCCTCGTCCGCCGGGACGCGGCGGCCCTGAGCGGAGGAGCAGCCCGTGGGCACCGTGCGCATCGATCTCTTCACGTCCCTCGACGGTGTCGCCCAGTCGCCGGGCGGACCCGACGAGTATCCGCAGGGCGGTTTCGCCTTCGGCGGTTGGCAGGCCCCGCTGCTGGACGAGGTCGCCGGAGGCTGGGTGCAGTCCGGCATGGAGGGGATGGACGCACTGCTGCTCGGCCGGAGGACCTCCGAGATCTTCGCCGACTACTGGCCGCGGCACGACGACTCCGGCATCGGACGGCTGCTGAACTCGATCCCGAAATACGTGGCGTCCCGTCGGGACGTCCCCCTGCCGTGGGAGCGGTCGACCCTGCTCGGCCCGGACCTCGCGGCGGCGGTCCGCGAGCTGCGGACGCGCCACGAGCGGATCCACGTGATCGGCAGCCTCGACCTCGTGCAGACCCTGCTCGCCGAGCGCCTCGCCGACGAGCTGACGCTCTGGATCCATCCGATCGTGCTCGGCGCGGGCAAGCGGGTCTTCGAGGGCGGTGCGGCCCCCGCGATGCTCGAGCTGCTCGAACCGGCCGCCACCTCGCCCCGCGGAGTCGTGCAGCTGCGCTACCGGATCCTGGGATCCGAGCCGCCGGTGGGCGACATGACGGTCTGAGCTCCGCAGGCTCAGGTCAGGGTCGTGTAGACCTTCGCGATGCGCCCGTCGACGACGAGGCAGATGTCGAGACCCGACACGACCGGAGGCGCTCCCTCGGGACCGAAGTTCCAGGCGAGGTGGCCGAGGTCGTGGTTCTCGTAGGCGGGGCCGGCGGCCGAGAAGACGAAGCCGGGGGCGTCGTCGAGCAGGCGCTGCGCCTTCGCGTGCAGGGCGTCGTGCCCGACGACCACCTCCTCAGGGTCGAGGAACTCGACGTCGGGCGTGTAGAGGCGGGCGATCGCGGCGCGGCGCTTCTCGGGGTCGCGCTCGCCGAAGACCTCGATGAGGTTGGCGTGCAGCAGGGCGTCCAGGGGCATGGTTCTCCTTCAGTGGTGGCGGTGGTGGGGGCGCGCGTCAGGGCGCCGTGGCCGAGCGGTCGGTCCAGTCGATGACGAGGCGGCGCTGCGCGATCCTCCAGCGGCCGTCGATCCGCTCGAAGCGGTCGAGGTAGCGGATCGACATCGTCAGGAGGTACCGCTGGCCGGCCTCGCGCAGCAGGTGCAGCGCCGTGCAGTACGTCTCGCCCTCGGCCGCGTCGGCGGTGACGAAGCGGACCGACGACTGCCCGTTCAGGTAGGTCGTCGCGTCGTACTGCGCGATCAGGCCCTCGAAGGTCCGCACGAGCGCGTCGCGTCCGCGGATCGTGTCGACAGGCTCCGTCGTCTCCGGGTCGCCGGAGAAGAGGAGCACCTCGCCGTCGTCGGCGAACACCGACGCCTCCAGCACCGCGTCCCGGCGGTCGGCGCCGCGCGCGTAGGTGTCGACGAGCTCGCGGATCGCGACGCGGTCGATCAGGGTCTCGAGAGTCTCGTCCACAGCGCTCCTCGGGTCGGTGCGCTCAGAATAGGTGAAGTTTCACGCGGAAGGGAAGAGGCGCCTACGGGTGGTCCGCAGGCCGCGGCAGAGTGCCGTGCTCGATCAGCCGGTCGTAGACGGCGTCGAGCGACTCGCGCATCGCCGCCATCCGCTCCGGGTCGAGCGCGTCGAGGAACGCGCGGCGCACGAAGTCGATGTGGCCGGGCCCGGCCTCCCGCAACGCCGTGCGCCCGACGTCGGTGAGCACGACCTCGGTGCTGCGCAGATCGCGGGGTGCGGGCCGCGTCTCGATCAGCTCGCGCTCGCGCAGACCCCGGAGCCGGTGCGAGACGCGGCTGCGCTCCCAGCCGATCCGCGCGGCGAGGTCCGCGACGCTCATCCGCCCGTCGGGTTCGCTCGTCAGCGCCACGAGCACGTCGTAGTCGGCCAGCGACAGCCCAGTCGCCGTGCGGAGCTGGTGGTTCAGCTCGTAGCGGAGCCGCAGGTGCACCTTCATGTAGGAGTACCAGACGGCCGCCTCCTCGTCGCCCAGGAGGGCGAACGGCGACTCCGGCGGGACCTTGCGGGGCTCGCTCACGGCTCCTCCTCCTGCAGCCCCTCACCGACAGGGCGCTCCGACGCTACCGCGCCGTGTCAGCGGATGGTGTGGGCGGTGATCACCGCGGCGGCGAGGGCGAGCTCCTCCACCACGTCCGCCTCGCCCAGGCGCGGCGAGGCGCGCAGCACCTCGGCGCTGACGGCGCCGTAGCGCTCCTCGACGCGCGCCGGCAGCGCCGCGCCGGGCTCGGTCAGGCGGAGCAGCACACTGCGGCGGTCCTTGGGGTTGGGCAGGCGGTCGACGAGACCGGAGGAGGCGAGGCGGTCGAGCAGAGCGGTCACGGCTCCGGTCGTCAGGTTCAGCTCGAGGGCGAGCATCTTGGGCGTGAGGCCCGGGAGGTCGTCGATCGTCTCGAGGGCGGTCAGCTCCGAGAGGCCGACGCCGAGCTCGGCGGCGATGCTGCTGCGCAGCTGGCGCTGAGCGCTCTCGAGCAGGCGGAGCGCGTGGCGCAGCGCGGCGACGGGTGCGTCGGCCGCCGCGCCTTCGGGCGGTGGAGTGGGAGTCATGGGGTCCTTTCTGCAAGGGGGAGCACCTCGGCGCGGTGCCCCTCTGACAGGGGTGTTTCTGAGAATTGCAAAGTGTCTTGATCGCGGAGTAGCTTAATCATCAAGCAATCGCACCAGCGAGACGAACTGCCCGGCAGTTCACCTTCTACCCGATCAGGAGTCCTGTCATGTCGAACCACACCGCTACCGTCAAGACCAAGCGCGTCCGATTCGCCCCGCTGGTCATCGCGACCAGCATCGCGGCCGCCGCCCTGCTGTCGGTCTCGATGTCCGGAACCCTGTCGGGCTTCGTCGCCAGCATTACCAACTCCAACAACACCGCGGCCTCCGGCACGCTCGTCATGGAGGAGAAGTCGACCGGCACCACGCCCGTCACCTGCCTCAGCACCGACGGCGGCACCGTCAGCACCAACACCGCGACCTGCTCCACCATCAACAAGTTCGGCGGCTCGACCAACATGACCCCGGGTCAGACGGTCACCACCGCGATCACCATCAAGAACGCGGGCACCGTCGCCGCGAACACCTTCACGCTGACCCCGGGCGCCACCTGCGCCCAGACCACCAACGGCACCCTCAGCGGCACGGCGACCGACTTCTGCTCCAAGGTCAAGGTCGTCATCACCTCCGGCACCACCGAGATCTTCAACGGCACCGCCGCCACCCTCGCCGGTTCGGCCGCCAAGTCCCTCGGCGCCGTCGCCGCCGGCGTCAGCACCCCGTTCAGCATCGCCGTCACCCTCGACTCCGCCGCGAACAACACCTACCAGGGCCTCTCCGCCTCGCTCCCCCTGACCTGGTCCTTCGCCAGCTGATCCACGGCCCTCGGCTTCCCCTCCCCCACAGCACCACCCCGCCGCCCCACGGCACCCGCACCATCCGCACCACCCCCGAGAAGCACCCACCCGAGGAGCGGGGCCGCCACCCTGAGGCGGCCCCGCTCCGAACACCGTCGAGGAGGCGGAGGACATGACGCTCACGGACACCCCCACCGCCCCCGTCGCCTCCGCCCCCTCCGACACCCCCGCTGCCTCCGACACCCCCGCCCCGTCGCGCCGCCCGAGCGCCCTGCGCACCGCCGCGATCTGGACCGCCTCCGCCGTCCTCGTCGGCCTGGTCGCCGTCGCCCTCCTGTTCCACTCCGCCGGCGGACGCTGGTTCATCGTGCAGACCCCCTCGATGGGCACCTTCGCCCCGGTCGGCACCCTCGTCCTCACCACTCCCACCGCGATCGAGGACGTCCGCGTCGGCGACGTCGTCAGCTTCCACCCCTCCACGACCCCGGACGAGACCTATACCCACCGCGTGGTCGACCTGGCCGCCGACGGCACGCTGGTCACCCAGGGCGACATCAACGGAGCGGTCGACCCGTGGGCCACCGGCCCCGACCAGCTGATCGGAGTCGTCACCACGTCGCTCCCGGGCCTCGGCTGGCTCGCCAAGGGGCTCCCGCTCCTGCTCGCCGGCGCCGTCCTGGTGCAGCTGCTCACCCGTCTGCTGCCCTCGCCCACGCACCGCGCGGCGATGCGGATGCTCGGACTGTCGCTCGTCGCCTCGATCACCGTGTTCCTCCTCCGCCCGTTCGTCGGCCTGGTGGTCCTCGAGGCCACCGTCGAGAACGGGTACACCGACGCCACCCTGGTCTCGACCGGCCTCCTCCCGATCCGCGTCAGCGCCGAGGGAGCCGCTCCGCTCGATCTCGTCTCGGGCGAGGTCGGCCGCCTCCGTGTCCCGGCGAACGAGCAGGACTGGTACAGCGTCTCCTCCGCTCTGCACCTGCCGTTCTGGGGCTGGGTCGTGTTCGCGCTGCTGTGCGCGCTGCCCCTGATCTACACGCTCGTGATCGGTCTGCCCGCGGCGACCGAGCGCACCGGAGAGCACGGTCGCCGTGCCGCGGGGAAGGACGCGGCCCGATGAGCCGCCACCGCATCGCCCGGATCCCGCTGCTCGCCCGCCTCCGCGCCGCCCTCGCGCAGCCGCGGAAGGCCACCGCGGCCGTCGCCGTCGCCGCCCTCGCCGGGGCGCTCCTGCTGACGCCCGCCACCTCGGGCGCCTACACGGCGTCGATCCGCAACTCGACCAACACCGTCGGCAGCGCCGCCGCGTTCTTCACCTGCGACTCCGCCTTCGCGGCCGACAGGAGCAGCGCCCTCTTCGCCTACACGCTCGGACAGGCGTCCAACTCGGCGACCGCCCCCGATGTCGTCACCGGCACCGCCAACCGCGCCGGCACCTACCGCAACGGCATGGTCAGCTCACCCACGACGCCCAAGGCGTGCCCGCGCGACCCCGGCGGCTCGTGGCTCCTCGCCGCCTCGAGCAGCCAGCACATGACCACGCCGCTGCAGATCACGAACCCCACCACCTTCAGCACCGAGATCTGGTTCAAGACCACCGTCGCCGGCGGGAAACTGTTCTCCTTCGGCGCCTCGCAGACGGCCGGCGGGAGCCAGTACGACCGGCACACCTACATCGGCGCCAACGGCAAGCTGATGTTCGGCATCTACAACAACGGCGTCGAAGCGATCACGAGTCCCGGGGTCGTCAACGACGGTGCCTGGCACCACGTGGTCTCGACCCTGTCCCCCACGACCGGGCTGAGCCTCTGGCTCGACGGGCAGCGCGTGGCCTCGAACACCGCCTTCCGGAGCCCGGAGAACACCACCGGCTACTGGAAGATCGGCGGCGACACCCTCGGCGGCTCCTGGACGAACGTCGGTGCCGCCTACTTCACCGGCAGTCTCCGCTACGCCGCCGTCTACTCGACGGTCCTCACGCAGGCCCAGATCCAGAACCACTACGACGCCGGGCGCTGAGCCCGGGCGCGAGTCGTCAGGAGAGGCTGACGCCGATCAGCGGAGGCAGGATCAGCGCCGACAGCTGCACGATCACTCCGTTGGCCCCGGCCCCGAGAGCGATCGCGGCCAGCACCTTCGGGAGTCCGCGGCGCGAGACGCCGACGACGCCCAGGATCGCGGTGAGCGCCGCGAGGATCAGCTGCCCGATCCCGATGACCACGAACACCGCTCCGATGTCGGTGGCGCCGAGCCCGTTGCGGTAGGCGAGCACCGGCACGATCGTCGTCAGGCACACCTGGACGATCTGCGTGACGGTCAGCAGCACCGCGAGGACGAAGGCGATCACGCCGGGGACGTTGCGGCGGCGGGGTGCAGGAGCGGTGGAGGTCACGGGCCGAGCCTAGAGGGGCCCCGGAGGGCGCCGTGTACCCTTGTCCGTTTCGACGAGAGGGTTCCACCATGTCCGAGTCACCGGTCACGACCGGCTCCGCCCGGCCCACGGAGCGCCTGGCGCCCTGGGTCTTCTGGCCTGCCGCCGCACTGATCCTCGCGATCGTCGCCTTCGCTCTGCTCGCACCCGGCACCGCGACGGCGGTGTTCTCCTCCCTCCAGACGACGGTGGTCGACACCTTCAGCTGGTACTACGTGCTCCTCGCCGCCGCGTTCGTGGCCTTCGCGATCTGGATGGGCGTCAGCCGCTTCGGCGACATCAAGCTCGGCAAGGACGACGACGAGCCCGAGTTCTCGATGCTCGCGTGGATCTCCCTCCTCTTCGCCGCCGGCATGGGCATCGGCCTCGTCTTCTACGGCGTCGCCGAGCCGCTGAACCACTTCTCGAACCCGCGGCCCGGAGTGACGGGCACCGAGCAGCAGCTCGCGCAGAGCGCCCTGTCGCAGACCTACCTGCACTGGGGCGTGCACGCCTGGTCGATCTACGTCGTGGTCGGCCTCGCCCTCGCCTACGCGATCCACCGCCGAGGGCGCCCCGTCTCGATCCGCTGGGCGCTCGAGCCGCTGCTGGGCCGGCGCGTGCGCGGAGGCTGGGGCAACGCGATCGACGTGGTCGCGCTGATCGGCACGGTCTTCGGAGTCGCGACCTCGCTCGGCCTCGGCGTCACGCAGATCTCGGCCGGGCTCGAGGCCTCCGGCATCGTCGAGTCCTCCCTCACGGTCCAGCTCGTCGTCATCGCCGTGGTCGTCGGCATCACGATCCTCTCCCTGGTCTCCGGCGTCGGCCGGGGCATGAAGTGGCTGTCGTCCGGCAACCTGATCCTCGCCGGGGCCCTGCTCCTGTTCGTCCTCTTCACCGGGCCGACCCAGTTCCTCCTGCGCGAGTTCGTGCAGTCGATCGGCAACTACCTGCAGAACTTCCTCGGCCTCTCGTTCACCGTCAGCGCCTTCGCGGGAGCGGACGGCGAGGCGTGGCAGGGGAGCTGGACCACGTTCTACTGGGGCTGGTGGATGTCGTGGGCGCCGTTCGTGGGCATCTTCATCGCCCGCGTCTCGAAGGGCCGCACGGTGCGCGAGTTCGTCGCCGGGGTGCTCCTGGTGCCGACGATCATGACGTTCCTCTGGTTCAGCGTGCTCGGCGGTACGGCCCTGTACCGCGAGCTGTACGGCTCGGGCGGACTGGTCGGAGCGGACGGCTCCGTCGACTCGAACCTCGCGCTCTTCCAGATGCTGGCGGACCTGCCGGGAGGCGTCGTCGTGACGTTCGGCGCGATCCTCCTGATCGGCGTCTTCTTCGTCACCTCGGCCGACTCCGGCGCCCTGGTGATGGCCATGATCGCGACCGGGGGCTCCGTCGAGCCGAAGAACCCGATCCGCGTGTTCTTCGCCCTGGCGACCGCACTGCTCGCGATCGCCCTGCTGATCGCCGGCGGTCTCGACGCCCTGCAGACGGCGGCGATCCTGTCGGCGCTGCCGTTCAGCGTGGTGATGATCCTGATGTGCGTCGCGACGGTGATCGCGTTCCGCCGCGAGCTGCGCGCCTACGACAAAGCCCGCCGTGCCGCGTTCGTCGGCGACATCGGCCGCTTCTACGGACTCGAGGTGGAGGAGCCGACGGAGCGGGAGCCGGTGCCGCTGCTGCAGCGGGTGCTGCGGCGCGGGCGCTGACCACTCCGTCGTCGACCCCTCGCGCGCGCCCGCACCCGGGCCCTAGCGTGGAGGGATGGCACTGACGCTCCCGGAACCCCGGCTCCCCTCCCTCCTCGACTCCCCCGTTCTGAAGTGGGGGATCCTGGCCCCGGGCGGCATCGCCACGAGCTTCGTCACCGCGCTGCGCAAGCACACGCGCCAGGAGGTCGTGGCCGTCGGCTCGCGCTCGCTCGAGCGCGCGCAGGAGTTCGCGAACCGCTTCGGCATCGCCAGGGCCTCCGCGGGCTACGAGGCGGTCGTGAACGACCCCGAGGTCGATGTGGTCTACATCGCCTCGCCGCACTCGGAGCACGCCCGGCAGGCGCTGCTCGCCATCGCCGCGGGCAAGCACATCCTGGTCGAGAAGCCGTTCGCGCCGACTCCGGGCGAGGCCGAGATGATCGTGCACGCCGCGCGCGACGCCGGCGTCTTCGCCATGGAGGCGATGTGGATGCGCTACCTCCCGCACATGGACGTCGTGCGCCGCCTACTGGAGGACGGCGCGGTCGGCGCGCCCGCCCTGGTCTCGGCCGACTTCGGGGCGGCGTTCCCGTTCGACCCCACGAGCCGCATCTTCGACCCCGCACTGGCGGGCGGCGGGCTGCTCGACGTCGGCGTCTACGCGTCCTCGTTCGTCTCGATGGTCGCCGGCACCCCGCAGAGCACCGTCGTCTCGGGAGGGCTGACCGAGACCGGAGTCGACGCGACCGCCACGATCGTCGGCCGCCACGCGGGCGGCGTGCAGTCGCTCGCCACCTCGACCGTGCTCGCCGACACCCTGCAGGCCGCGAGCGTCGCGGGCAGCGAGGGCCGGATCGACGTGCACCCGGGCTTCTGGCGACCGGGCGGAGTGACGCTCACACGCGGGGACGACTCCGGTACCTGGCTCGACGAGTCACCGCTGCGCGACGGCGAGGGCCTGGCCTGGGAGGCCGTGCACCTGGCGACCTACCTGGCCGAGGGCCGCACGGAGTCGCCGCTGCATCCGCTCGACGAGGTCGTGCAGGTCGTGCGGACGCTCGACGACGCCCGGCGCCGCATCGGGGTGTCGGTCTAGACGAGACGCAGGCACGCACCCTTTTGCCGGGACGTGCACGATCTGCAGGGGAACGCACCATTTGCAGGGGGATGCACGGTTTGCAGGGGGATGCACGGTTTGCAGGGGATCCGGCCTGATCGAGGTGGTCGCCCGCGGCGGAATCCCCTTTCCTGCCCGCATCCCCTGCAGACCGCACAGGGACCTGCCGTGACGCAGCATCCTCCGCTCAGCACGGTCTGCAGGGGAATGCACCATCTGCAGGGGATCCGGCCCCGAGTCGGCCGACTCCTGCGGCGGAATCCCCTTTCCCCTCCGGATCCCCTGCAGATCGTACGGATGCCTGCAGACCGTACGGAGGCCTGCAGACAGTTCAGAGGCCGGCGGACCGGCGATGGGCCGCGGCGGGCGCGGGCGTCAGCCGGCCGGCAGCTCGACGCGGAACGCGGTGCGGCCGGGCTCCGAGTCCACCAGGACGCGTCCGCCGTGGGCCTCGACGACCGCGGCCACGATCGCGAGGCCGAGGCCGGTCGAGCCGGTCGTCCGGGCGCGGGACGAGTCGCCGCGGGCGAAGCGCTCGAACAGCACGGGCACGAGCTCCGGCGCGATGCCCGGGCCGGAGTCGGTGACCGTCACGACCGCGATCGGCCGGCCCACGGAGTCGCGCTCCTCGGCGAGCGCCGCCACCACCCGCGTGCCGGCGGGCGTGTGCACCGACGCGTTCCGCAGCAGGTTCGCGACGACCTGGTGCAGTCGGAAGCCGTCGCCGCGGATCTCGACCGGCTCCTCCGGCAGGTCGAGGTCCCAGTCGTGGTCGGGGCCGGCGACGTGCGCGTCCGAGACCGCCTCGATCAGCAGCATCGTCAGGTCCACCGGTTCCTTCTCGAGGTCGCGGCCCTCGTCGAGCCGCGCGAGGAGCAGGAGGTCCTCGACGAGCGAGGTCATGCGGGTGGCGGCCGACTCGATGCGCTCGAGGGAGTGGGCGGCCGTCTCCGGCAGCTCCGATCCGGAGCGGCGGGGCAGCTCGGCGTAGCCGCGGATCGCGGCGAGGGGCGTGCGCAGCTCGTGCGAGGCGTCGGCGACGAACTGCCGCACCTTGTTCTCGCTCGCCTCGCGGGACTGCAGCGCCCCGGTGACGTGGTCGAGCATCCGGTTGAAGGCGGCGCCCACCCGGCCGACCTCGGTGCGGGTGTCGGCGTCCTCCTCCGGGACCCGCTCGACCAGCTCGACCTGGCCGCGCTCGAGCGGCAGCTCGGCGACGCGCGTGGCCGTCGCCTCCACCCGGTCCAGTGGCCGCAGGGCGACCCGGATGATCGCGGTCGCGATCAGCGCGACGAGCAGCATCGCGAGCAGCGTGATCGCGATCACCACTCCGGTCAGCGAGCTCAGCACCTGCGTCGTCTCGCCCAGCGGCACGCCGACGACGACCACGGAGCCGTCCACGACGGCCGCCCGCGTGCGGTACTGCCCGAGGACGCCGCCCAGATCGACCGTCGTCTCGGCCCCGCCGGCGGCGATCGACTGCGCGAGCACCGAGTCCGGCTGCTCCGCGAACTCGCGGCAGTCTCCGTCCGCATCGATGTAGGCGCCGACGAACGAGCCGTCGGCGTTCTGCACGGCCGTGATCGTGCTGAGGTTCTGGTTCGGGCCGCCGAACGAGCCGGTCGGGCAGGTCGTGGCGCGTTCGATCGCCGAGGGCCCGGTGAACTGCCCGGGGCCGTCGAACTCCTGCAGCCGCGTCAGGGACTGGGAGAGCTGCGCGTCGGTGCTCTCGTAGAGGATCCCCCGGAGCGACAGCACGCTGACCGCGCCGACGACGCCCGCGGTGATCGCGACCATCAGGACGACGGCGAGGACCATCCGGCGCCGCAGCGTCCACGGCGCGCGTCCGCCGGAGCGGCGCGATCGGGAGCCGCGCAGGGCCGAGCGGGTCGCGAAGTCGCCGAAGCCGGGCCGGGCCACTAGTCGGCGGGCTTCAGCAGGTAGCCGGCGCCGCGCACCGTGTGGATCATCGGCGCGCGTCCGGCGTCGATCTTCTTGCGCAGGTAGGAGATGTAGATCTCGACCACGCTCGACTTGCCGCCGAAGTCGTACGACCAGACCCGGTCGAGGATCTGCGCCTTGCTCAGCACCCGGCGCGGGTTCCGCATCAGGAAGCGCAGCAGCTCGAACTCGGTGGCGGTCAGCTCGATCTCGGTGTCCCCGCGGCGCACCTCGTGGCTGTCCTCGTCGAGCACCAGGTCGCCGACGATCACGCGCGGGTCGTCGACGTCGTTCGCGAGCAGGGTGCTGCGACGGATGAGGCCGCGCATCCGGGCCACGAGCTCCTCGAGCGAGAAGGGCTTGGTGACGTAGTCGTCGCCGCCCGCGGTGAGACCCGCGATGCGGTCGTCGAGCGCGTCCTTCGCGGTGAGGAAGAGCACGGGAGTCTGGCTGCCGTCGGCGCGCACCCGCTGCAGCACCTGCAGTCCGTCGATGTCCGGCAGCATCACGTCGAGCACGATCACGTCGGGGCGGAACTCGCGCGTGATCGTGATCGCCGAGCGACCCTCGGCCGCGGTGCGCACCTCCCAGCCCTCGTAGCGCAGCGCCATCTGGAGCAGGTCGGTGAGGGTGCTCTCGTCGTCGACGACGAGGACGCGGATCTGGGATCCGTCGGCGCGCGTGAGGCGGGTGCGCTGCGCGGGGGCGAGGTGCTTCGAGGGGGCGGGCATGACTCCCAGTATCGGGAGAAGCCTATGAGGACGCTATGGGCGGTCGATGCGGTCGCTGTGCGCATCCGCCGGCTGCTCGGGCTCCTCCACCGCCGCCGAGCGCGCGTAGCCGCGGACCCGCCGGTCGACGAAGGTCGCGAACCACAGCAGCACGCCGATCACGAGGAGCACCGCCGCGATCTCGTACTGCGCGATGTCGCGCCCGGAGGTGATCGGCAGCACCAGGTAGACGCACGCGATCGCGCCCAGCACCGGCAGCACCGTGGGCGTCCGGAAGTGCTGGTGGTCCACCGGCTGCCGCCGCAGCACGAGGACCGAGACGTTCACCACGGCGAAGACCGCGAGGAGCAGGAGCGACGTGGTGCCGCCGAGCAGGACCGCGATCGGGTTCTGCGGGTCGCGCGACACGTACGCGGTGAGCAGCAGCGCGATGACGGTGGTGAACAGGATCGCCGCCCACGGGGTCCGGCGCCCCGGCAGCACGTTCTTCAGGAACGGCGGCAGCACGCCCTGCTTGCTCATGCCGTAGAGCAGGCGGCTCGCCATCATCATGTTGATCAGCGCGCTGTTGGCGACCGCGAACAGCGAGATGAACGGCAGCAGCGTCGAGATCGGGAAGTCGGGCGCGGCGGTCTCGACGACCGTGACGAGCGGAGTGTCGTTGCCGGCCAGCTCGCCGACCGGCACGATCGCGACCGCGAGGGTCGAGACGAGGATGTAGACCACCGCGGTGATGCCGAGCCCCGTGAGCATCACCTTCGGGAAGATGCGGCTGGGCTCCTTGGTCTCCTCCGCCATGTTCACCGAGTCCTCGAAGCCGACCATCGCGAAGAACGCGAGCGACGTCGCCGCGCTGACCGCCAGCAGCAGCGACTTGTCGCCCGACGTCTCGAACGCGACGACCCGCGAGAAGTCGGCCTGCCCGCCGAACACGGCGAAGAAGCAGACGAAGATCACGAGCAGCAGGCCCGAGAGCTCGATCAGGGTCAGGACCACGTTCAGGCCCACGCTCTCGGCGACCCCGCGCAGGTTCACGAGGGCGATCAGCACCATGAAGACGAGCGCGATGGTGATCTTGACGCCGGCGCCCTCACCCAGGCCGAAGCCGATGGCGAAGTTGCTCGCGAACGCTCCGGAGGCGGCGGACGCCGAGGTGATGCCGCTCGCCATCACCGTGAAGCAGACCAGGAACGTGACGAAGTGGATGCCGAACGCCTTGTGGGCGTAGAGCGCCGCTCCGGCCGCCTGCGGGAACTTGGTCACGAGCTCGAGGTACGAGCAGGCGGTGAGGGTGGCGACGACGAAGGCGATCAGGAACGGCAGCCAGGCCGCGCCGCCCACCTCGGCGGCGACCTGCCCGGTGAGGGCGTAGATGCCGGTGCCGAGGATGTCCCCGACGACGAACAGGAGGAGGAGCTTGGGCCCGAGGACCCGCTTCAGCTCCGGCGGTGCGGTCGTGCTCTCGCGTGTCGCAGTCATGATCGGCGCCTCCGTCGGCTCGTTCCGGTTGAGCGCGAGCCTAGGACCGCGACGGCGCACGGGGGAAGGGCCGGGGCGGACCGGGCCTCCGCAGCGATCGCCGGCTCATAGCCGCCGCATACCCGGTCGAGACGCCGCGCAGAAGCGCCGTCCCTACGGTCGGGCATCGAGCGGACGACTCCGCCGAGCGCCCCGTCCCGGGGCCTCCCCACCTCGACCAGAAGGACACGATGTTCACCACCTACCTCCGCAGGGAGCTCACGAACCGGCGACGGCAGACGGTCGTCGTCGCCGCGGGTCTCGCGCTCGCGATCGCCCTCGTGATCCTCGTCACCTCGTTCGCCGCGGGGGTCCGGAACGCGCAGGCGTCCGTCCTCGGCTCCGTCTACGGGGTCGGCACCGACATCACCGTGACGCAGGCCGCGGCCGCGCCGACCGAGGGCGGGGCGGGCGGCCAGCGCTTCGACTTCGGCGGGGACGACGGCACCACCGACGGCGGCACCACCTCGGTCAGCCAGTCGCGCCTGGAGGTCGATCGCGGGACCACCGCGTTCGATGCCTCGGCGGTCGGCACGGCCCTCGGGGTCGACGGCGTGCAGACGGCGATCGGCGTGCTCTCGCTGACCAGCACCACCTTCAGCGGCGAGATGCCGGACCGGTCCCAGGCCGCGGCGCCCGGAGCGGCTCCGAGCCCAGAGGCCCCGGCCGGCGGCTCCTCCTTCGGCGTCGACTCGTTCTCGGTGCTCGGCCTCGACCCGGCGGGCAGCGCGATCGGCCCGCTCGCCGACGTCGTCCTCACCGACGGGCGCACCTTCACCGCGGCGGACGCGGGGCAGGACGTCGTCGTGCTCGACTCCTCCTACGCCACCACCGCCGCCCTGTCCGTCGGCTCGACCCTCGAGATCGGCGGCACCGCGTTCACCGTGATCGGCGTCGTCACGACCGACTCCCCCGACGCGAGCACCGCCTCCGACACCTACATCCCGCTCGACGTCGCGCAGACGCTCTCGGGCGAGACCGGGATGATCTCCTCGGTCTACGTCCAGGCCGCGTCCTCCGAGGACATCGCGGGGATCCAGGCGGACCTCGAGACCGCCCTGCCCGACAGCACCGTCGCGACGCAGGCCGACCTCGCCTCCTCCGTCTCGGGCTCGCTCTCGACGGCCGGCGACCTCGTCGCGGACCTCGGCACCTGGCTCTCGCTGCTGGTCCTGGCAGCCGCGTTCCTGATCGCCACGCTCTTCACGATCTCGGGCGTCACCCGCCGCACCCGCGAGTTCGGCACCCTGAAGGCGATCGGCTGGTCGAACGGCCGCGTCGTGCGGCAGGTCGCGGGCGAGTCGGTCGTGCAGGGCCTGATCGGAGGCGCCGCCGGCATCGCGATCGGCCTCCTCGGCATCGCGATCGTGAACGCCGTCGCGCCCACCCTGTCGGGCACCTCCGCCTCGACGTCCGCGGGCGGCCCCGGAGGAGGGTTCGGGCCGGGTGCGCCGGTGGCGGCCACGGCGACGGAGGTCGCGCTCTCGCTCCCGGTCACGATCCCGGTGATCCTCCTCGCCGTCGGCCTCGCGGTCCTCGGCGGACTGCTCGCCGGCACGATCGGCGGCTGGCGGGCCGCGCGCCTGCGCCCCGCCGCGGCACTCCGCTCGGTCGGCTGACCCGACCACCTCCACACCCCTCCGACCCGAAGGACGACATGTACACCCTCACGAACGTCACCAAGAGCTACTCCGGCGCGCAGACCGCGGTCACCGCGCTCAAGGACGTCACCCTCACCATCCCCGACGGCCAGATGGTCGCGATCCAGGGGCCGACGGGCGGCGGCAAGTCGACGCTGCTGCAGATGCTCGGCGCGCTCGACCGGCCCACCTCGGGCACGGTCGTCCTCGGCGAGCACGAGATCTCGTCCGTCGGCGATCGCCGGCTCGCCGCGGTGCGGGCGACGGAGGTGGGGATCGTGTTCCAGAGCTTCAACCTGATCCCGACGCTGACCGCCCTCGAGAACGTCGAGACGGCGCTCGCGCCGCAGCGGATGCCCGCCGCCGAGCGGTCGCAGCGCTCCCGCGAGGCCCTCGCCTCCGTCGGACTCGCCGACCGCGGCGAGCACCTCCCGGCCCAGCTGTCGGGCGGGCAGCAGCAGCGGGTCGCGATCGCCCGCGCCCTGGTCAAGAGGCCCCGGGTGCTGCTCGCCGACGAGCCGACCGGCGCCCTCGACGAGGACACCCGCGACGACATCATGACCCTGCTCGAGACGCTCTGGACCGAGCGCGGGCTGACGCTCGTGATCGTGACGCACGACTCCGCCGTGGCCCGCCGCGCTCAGCGGCGACTGCACCTGAAGGGGGGCCGGGTGACCGAGGCGGCGTGAGCGGCGGCGACGCCTGTCAGATCGCGCGGGCCCGGAGGAACGCGAGCGCCCGCGTCCACGAGTCGGCCGCCGCCTCCGGGACGTAGGTGCCCTCGTTCGAGTCGTTGAAGAAGGCGTGGCCCGCGCCCGGGTACACGACTACCTCGACGTCCTCCCCGGCCGTCGCCTCGCGGATCCGGGGCACCTGCTCGACGAGCGGCGCGTCCTGATCTCCGACGAAGGCCAGCACGCCGACCTCGAGGGCCGCGAGCTCCTCGTCGGACGCCGTGACGTGCCCGTAGAAGGGGACGGCCGCCGCGAGTCGCCGCTCGGCGAGCGCCAGCGCCCAGCTGAACGTGCCGCCGTAGCAGAAGCCGGTGACCGAGACGCTCGTCACGCCGTCCTCGCTCAGCAGGCGCGTGACGAGCGCGCGGAGGATCGCGACGCTCCGTGCCGCGTGCTCGGGAGTGAACACGGGCGCGAAGAAGGTGCGCAGCTCGACCTGCCGCGGCAGACGCCGCACGGGGTGGTCGTAGTCGGCCCGCTGCTCGGTGTCGAGCTGCTCGAGCAGGCCGCTGTCGGCGAGCAGCTCGGGGGCGACGACGCGGAACCCCTCGGCCGCGTACCGGTCGGCGACCGAGCGGATGTGCCCGTCCACTCCCCACACCTCGTGGATCAGGATGAGGGCGCGCTCGCCCTCTCCGCTGCGGTACAGCGGGACGTCGTGGTCGGCCAGGGTCCAGGTCTCATCGCTCGTGGGCATCCCCGCACGATAGCCGTGCGCCCCGGGAGGGGGACGCGTGCTTCCTGAGCGGTGTGCGGTTGACTGAGCGGATGAGCGCGGAGGATCGACGGGGCGTGCGGGTGATCGCGACGGTCGCGGTGGTGGTCACGGTGATCGTGGCGGGGCACCTGGTGGTGCTCCTGCTGCTGGATCTGTGAGCCGTTAGCGACCGAGAGTGCTGCTCGGCGCACCGGTCTGATCCCGGCCCTCCTCTCTCCGTCCGGGAGGGCGGAGGGCGGACGGGCGTGAGGCCGTTCGGTTCGCTTCCGGCGAGGGTGCGGCCCATCTGGGGGAGGGCTAACCCGATTAATGCTCCGATCGGAGAGAGGACGATAAAGGCTACGTAGATTCAAGGCAATCCCCTTTCCTCGAGACCCTGCGGAGTTCTCTTGCCTTTCTCGTCCTCTGCGCGCGCAGCCCCCACTGCGGCGTTCTCCTCACGCCGATTCCGATTCGGCGCTCTCACCGTCGCGCTGGTCTCTCTTCTGACCGTCGGTGGAGTAGCGCAACCGGCTTCCGCGGCGATTCTCCAGCCCACTCCGACCGCCCCGATAAGGGTGCAGGAAAGCAGTGCCGACCTCACCTATTCGGGTTCCTGGCGCGATACGTCGGGCGGTGACAGCGGTGGCGGTATCAAGTACCTCAACAGCGAGGGATGGGTGCAGTTCAAGTTCACCGGAACCGCCTTCCGATGGATCAGCCGCACGGGCGTGACCTCGGGGATCGCGAACGTCTACCTCGACGGCAAGCTCCTGACCGAGGTCGACCGGTACTCGTCGTCGACCCAGTACCAGGTGCCGGTCCTCACCCGGATCGGACTCCCGGACCAGGTGCACACCGTGAAGATCGCCTACACGGGCGAGAAGAACCCCGCGGCGACCGATGCGAATCTGATCATCGACGCGTTCGAGCTCGGCAGGGAGGCCTCGCCGACGGAGCCGAGCCCCTCCCCCACGCCGACCACGACGGCCACTCCGACCGCGACACCGACGGCGACTCCGACCGCCACCCCGCGCCCGACCTCGACTCCGACGGCGCCGCCCACTCCGACTCCCACGGCCGACTTCACCCCCAGCGGCACCGACCCGCTCCGCGTCGAGGGCAGCCACTGGAAGCTCGACTACTCCGGCGACTGGCGCACCATGACCGGCGGTGACAGTGGAGGGACCATCGAGTACCTGAACGGCGCCGGCAGCGTGCAGTTCACCTTCACCGGCACCTCCTTCCGCTGGCTCAGCCGCACCACCCCCACCTCCGGGATCGCGGACGTGTCGATCGACGGCAAGGTCGTCGCCTCCGTCGACCGCTACAGCTCCACCACGAAGTACCAGGTGCCGGTGTTCGAGCGCTCGGACCTGGCCGACACGGTCCACACGGTCAAGATCGCGTACACCGGGCGGAAGAACTGGGCGTCCAGCGACAAGAACCTGATCATCGACGCGTTCGAGCTGGCCGGCGACGGCCTGGCCGTCGGCGGAGTGCAGGCGTTCCCCCTCGTGGACGGCTACGTCCTCGGCTGGAACGCGCCGTTCTCCTCCGACGTCGTCTCCTACGACGTGCACCGCTCCTCCGGCTCGGGCTCCGGCGACGAGACGATCGCGACGGTCGCCGATCCGGTCCGCCAGTACCGCGACGAGGACGCGGCGCTCGGAGTGGCCTACTCCTACTGGATCACCGCCCGCGACAGCGACGGCCGCAGGTCCACCGTGACCGCGCCGACCACCGTCACCGGCGAGCAGATGAGCACGCGGGCCGCGCTGCAGGCCGCCTCGGACTGCCCGACTCCGACGAAGACCGTGCGCACCGCCTCGGATCTGAACAATGCCCTCGTCGGCGCGCGCCCCGGGCAGGTCATCCGCATGGCGGACGGTCTGTACACCGGCGCCTTCGATCTGCGCTCGATCCCGGACAGCGCCGCGGGTGTCTGGCTGTGCGGCTCCCCGAACGCCGTGCTCTCCACCGGCAGCACGCGCTCCGGCATCGCCCTGACCCTCAGGGACGTGCACAACGTGCACCTCGTCGGCTTCTCGGTGAGGAACGCCTTCCAGGGCGTGCACGTCCTCGCGAGCTCGCAGGTCCGAATCGCGGACCTGACGGTCTCCGAGATCGGCTACGAGGGCGTGCACCTGCGCAACCAGACCGTCGACTCGCTCATCGTCGGCTCGACGATCAGCCGCACCGGACTGGTCACCGCGAAATACGGCGAGGGCGTCTACGTCGGCACCTCCGACCGCAACTGGTGCGAGTACAACGGCTGCGCCCCGGACAAGTCGAACCGCAACCTGGTGATCGACAACGTCATCCGCGACACGGGCGCTGAGCCCATCGAGGCGAAGGAGGGGACGTGGGACGGGATGATCGTCGGCAACGTCGTCGCCCGCGGCTCGCGCATCTCGACCGACGTGCTGTCGCTGACGATGGTCTCCGGTAACGGATGGACGACCGCCGGGAACACCTTGTCCGATCCGCGGATGTACGGAGTGCAGGTGATCACGCGCGCGGACGGATCGGGCAACAAGAACCTCGTCACGGCGAATCACGTCGCGAATTCCCCCGCCTCTCCCGTCTATCTGCACAATCCTTCGGACTGGTCGACCTGGGGCAATATCGCGACCTGCTCCAATTCCGGGAAGAATCCGATCAGCAATTCCGACTGCACGAGATAGTCGGGCTTCTCGATCGAGGCCGGCGGAATCACTCCGATATCTGATTCCACCGGTCTCCCGTGACAGAGGGAAAGGAGGGCGCACGGTGGATGCGCTCTCCTTTCCCTCTGCGCCGCCATCGAAGTAGGAGCACTCCTCACCGGCATGGCCCGAACCGTCCAGCAGTTCGCAGGCACGGTCCTCGACCACGGCTACGCCACGCTCGGTGCCGTCGATCAGGAGCTGCTGACCTCAGCCCTCGAACTCGCCCTGTTCGGGGGTCATTCTGTTGCTCGCGTCGACTTCTACGATGGGAGCGGGAATTCGCTCCGACCTTCCTGGCCCTGGTGCGTCCACATCACGGTGACGCGTCAGATCCCTCGAAGGTGAGAACTCCCTTGCAGCTGCCCTTTTCCTCCTGGCGGTACCCCCGGCTCGCTCGGGTCCTCACGGGTGCTGCGGTGATCGCGCTGGCAGCCGGCAGCGTTCTGGCGGTGCAGGAGCCGGCCGAGGCGAGTCAGGTCGGCTGCTACAGCTCCGCGACCGGCGGACTGCGCGCCGTCGAGGCACCCTCGAGCTGCGAGCAGACCTCCGAGATCGCGCTCGGCTGGACCGTCGGAGCCGACCACGGCTCCTCGGTGAACGCCGTGTCCGCACTCTCGAGCAGCAGCACGACGGGTGCCGCTGCGACCGCGGCCACCGGCGTGCCCGGCCCCCGCGGAGCCACCGGTCCGCGAGGGTACACGGGGCCGCGAGGGTTCAAGGGGGCCACCGGAGCGAAGGGAGCCACCGGGGCGAAGGGAGCCGCGGGGGCGAAGGGAGCCACCGGAGCCACGGGCGCCGCGGGGGCGAAGGGAGCCACCGGAGCCACGGGCGCGACCGGGCCGCAGGGAGCCACCGGCGCGCAGGGCGAAGCGGGACCCCAGGGTGACACCGGGCCTCAGGGAGCCACGGGCGTGCAGGGCGAGGCGGGACCCCAGGGGGCCACCGGACCCCGGGGCGAGGCAGGACCCCGGGGTGCGACCGGAGCAGACGGTGCGACCGGCCCCACCGGTGCACAGGGTGCGGCGGGAACGGACGGCGCCGCTGCGTGGTCGACCATCACGCCGTGGAGCGGATCCAGGCTGTACGAGGTGGGACCCCCGTCCAGCGTCGTCGCCTATGCGGGTGGAGCCTTCGTCGCGATCGCGGACAGCACCGGTGTCGCTCCGGGATCCGGACAGGACGCCTGGGTGCAGATCGCCGCTCCTGGCGAGCAGGGCATCGAGGGTCTCGTCGGCCCCCAGGGGCTGCAGGGCCTGCAGGGTGTCCAGGGCGAGACCGGACCGCAGGGCGAGAAGGGTGAGAAGGGCGACAAGGGCGAGCAGGGAGACACCGGCCCGGCTGGTCCCGCAGGCCCTTCCGGCGGTGGCGAGACGACGGCGGACGCCACGAGGAACTTCCCGGAGGGATGCACGGTCGAGACCGCCCCCCTCGTCGCCGTCACCTTCGATCCGGGCGCAGCACCGGTCTACCTGGACGGGCAGGCGTTCTGCCTGCAGTCGACCCGTGAGATTGCGGTCTCCACCTCCGGCGTCCAGTCCGGTCCGACGAGTTGGTCCTCCCTGTTCATGGCCCTCGAGGCGGGCCCGATCGCCACCCGATTGCAGCAGGACATGCTCGAGAATCGAGCGATGGAGAGTGTCCGCGTTCAGCTCGGGGCGCAGTCGGCCGGATCACCCGCGTGCCGTGCCTCGACCGCCCCCTGCGACCGGCCGGCCGGAACGGCGATCTACACGTTCGGCGACCTGAGTACGGTGGCGATGAACATCAGCACCGCCGGTGACGGCAGCACCTACGTCGAGCTCGCCTGGACGCGCATGACCCTGACGGCACAGGGATCCACAACCGAACTGGTCAAGGTCGATCCGGGCGGTCCCGACACATCGGCACCCGTCACCACGAGAGACACGGACGGTGTGTGCTCCCCCAGCACCGGTCAGGCGCGAACCATCACGGTCACCAAGCCCGGTGCCCTGGGGTCGCCGCGACCGTATCCGCTGAGAGCCGGGGGCGACTGTTTCGCATTGAGCCTCAGTGCCGGGCGTCTCGACATGAGAAACGTTCCGCTGACGATCGATGCGCCCAGTGCGCGGATTCCGCAGATCCTCGAGGACGGTGCGCTCACGTTCGAGATAACGACGACGGACACGGCATCCGGGAAGGTGATCAGCGTCGTGAAATTGGATGCATACGTCGTCAATCGCACGCTCGGGCAGGGGGAACTCGGGGGCACGATCCCCGTCGAGGTGCTGCCTTTCCGCGTGGCGCAGAGGCTCACCCCGGTCGAGGGTGCCCCGTCCACCTTCAACTGGGATCGCGTGAAGGGCGTCTCCTTCTGAGGACGGCGCGGCGGGACCGGCCACCTCGGAACGGCGGACCGCCGCGGCACGAGCGGACCTCGCGCGTCCCGGAGAACGGAGTGCCGAGGCCCCTTCCCCAGGTCCGAGCCGCCTCAGGTACGGTGGCGACTCGGGCCGCGGGCCGGAGCGGATGGAGTCGTTCACGTGCTCTGTCGCCGCTCGTCGATCCGCGCAGGCGGACGCGGGGCGGGATCGGCCACCGATGCTGCGGCCGCCCGCGAATGGCCCGCTGTCGCAGCGCCAGGTCGACGACGTCGTCCGGTCTCGCAGGCGAGCTCGGAGATCGTCGATCCCGGAGTCAGGGGTCGAGGGGCGGAACGGCTGGACCGGATCGCTCGGCTGCACGGATCCAGGGTGACGGAGGGCGTTGCCGACGGTGTCGGGTCGGGGTCGGCGGTGCGTTCCGCAGAGGGGTGTCGTCTGCAACCGAGGTCAGGAGGCGGCGCTGATCCAGAGGAGGCCCGCGCGGCCCGTCTCAACCTCGGGTGCGAACGGTCCGGCCCGCAGAAGTAAGGCTGAACGCGTCGATTCCGGCGAGGTCCGGCGATCCACCGCGTCCGGCCTTACTCCTGCAGCCGAAGCTGCGGACAGGACCGGCCGAGACACCGACGCTGCGGCAGGAGCGCCACGTCGAGACCCGACCGCCCCCTAGCCCGTGCGCCCGTACCCCCCTAGGTTGGGGGAACCCGCCACGCACCACCGAGTTCCACCGGAGGAACGCCATGGACACGACACCCCGTCTCCGCCGGATCGCGCTCGCGCTGGTCGCGGTCGTCTCACTCGGAGCGGCGGGTGCCGCACCGGCGTCCGCTCTCGACAGGCCGGTCTTCCCGCGGGACGGGCTGCCGTCGCTCGGGGACGTCCGCGACGCCCTCGGCGGGCCGGTCGTCTCGCCCTCGACCTCGGTCGGCTACGGCGGCGCGGTCTCGTCGGTCGACGCCCGCGCGAGCCGCGCGGGACTCGAGGTGCTCAAGCGCGGCGGCAACGCCGCCGACGCCGCGGTCGCGACCGCCTCCGCCCTCGGCGTGACCGAGCCCTACAGCGCCGGGATTGGCGGCGGCGGCTACTTCGTCTACTTCGACGCCGCCTCCGGCGAGGTGAGCACGATCGACGGACGCGAGACCGCGCCGGCGGGCATCACGCCCGATGCCTTCCTCGACCCGGCGACGGGCGCGCCGTACACCTTCACGCCCGACCTCGTCTCGTCGGGTGTCGCGGTCGGAGTCCCGGGCACCGTCGCGACCTGGGACACCGCGGTCGACCGGTTCGGCACCCTGCCTCTCCCGGTCGTGCTCGCACCGTCCATCGCGCTGGCCGCCAAGGGCTTCCCGGTCGACGAGACCTTCCGCAACCAGACTCTCGACAACCTCGAGCGGTTCCAGGCGTTCCCCGACACCGCGGAGCTGTTCCTCCCCGGCGGCGACGCTCCGAAGGTCGGCAGCACCTTCCGCAACCTCGACCTCGCGAAGACGCTGACGCGCATCGCGGCGCAGGGTCCGAGCGCGTTCTACGAGGGACCGCTGGCCGCCGAGATCGCCGACACGGTCCAGAACCCCCGGGCCGCCCCCGACTCCGCCCTGCCCGCCCCGGCCGGCTCGCTCACCGCCGCCGACCTCGCCGACTACTCCGTCCTCGAGCAGGCGCCCACCCGCGTCTCCTACCGCGGACTCGACGTCTACGGCATGGCGCCCTCCTCCTCCGGCGGCATCGCGGTCGGCGAGGCCCTGAACATCCTCGAGAACCACGACCTCGGAGCCGAGAGCACGGGCAGCGCCCTGCACCTCTACCTCGAGGCGTCCGCCCGCGCGTTCGCCGATCGCGGCGCCTACATCGGCGACCCCGCCTTCACCGATGTGCCCACCGACACGCTGCTCAGCCAGGAGTTCGCGGACGCCCGGGACTGCACGATCGACCCGACGACCGCCTCCGTCCGCCCGGTCGCTCCCGGCGCGATCGACGGCTCCGGATGCGCGACCGCCCTCTCCGAGGAGCAGGCCGACACCGAGAACATCTCGACCACCCACCTCTCCGTCGTCGACAAGTGGGGCAACGCCGCCTCCTACACGCTGACGATCGAGCAGACCGGCGGCTCGGCCATGACGGTCCCCGGACGCGGCTTCCTCCTCAACAACGAGCTCACCGACTTCTCCCCCGTCTTCGTCGACGGCGACCCGAACCGGATCGAGCCGGGCAAGCGTCCGCGCTCGTCGATGTCGCCGACCATCGTGCTCGACGACGGCAAGGTGAAGTTCGTCGTCGGCTCGCCGGGCGGATCGACGATCATCACGACGGTGCTCCAGACGCTCGTCAACCGCATCGACCTCGGTATGACGCTCCCGGAGGCGGTGGCCGCTCCCCGCGCCTCGCAGCGCAACGCGGCGGCGACCACGGCCGAGCCCGGCTTCATCGAGGCGTACGCCGACGACCTGGCGCCCTTCGGTCAGCAGCTGACGCCCTCGGGCGACTCGTTCACCTCGGCCGCCGAGATCGGAGCCGTCGCCGCGATCGAGGTCGACTCCTCGGGGCGGATGACCGCGGTCGCCGAACCCGAGCGTCGCGGCGGCGGCACCGCGCTCGTGGTCGATCCGGAGGAGTGACGCAGGCCGGGCGCCCGGCCGCGTGCTCCGCTCAGCTCGTGCGGTCGGGCTTCCCGTGGCGCCCTCGGCGGCGCCAGAGGGCGCGCAGCCGCTCCAGCTGGCGATCGGTGAAGTCGTTCGAGAGGGCGAAGGCCTCGGCACCCGGGTCGGCTCCGTCGTCCATGTTCCGGATGGCGCGCAGCGCGCGTTCCGCCTGAGCGCGGGACTCGTTCGGGGGTGGCGGGGTCGTGTCCATGGCGTCCACCCTAGGTTCGCCACGGACTCCCCGCCCCTCGGCTCTCGAGAACGGGCCGTTCCGGCACCGAGCGCGTCGACACCTCACTCCCCGTGAGACTGAAGGAGAAGGAGCGGCACATGCAGCGAACGGTCGGCGGGGTCGTCATCACCGTCACTCACACGAAGACCGATCACGCGAGGCGCACGACCTCGGGGCCGATCCAGCTGTGGTCCCTCGCCCTCTCGAGTCCGGGCATCGACTGCGCCGCGACGATCGGAGTCGCCGGCCGCTCCACCGAGGCTGATGACGACGTGTTCGCGACCCTCGTCGACATCGCCCTGCTGCAGTACGTCTCGGCCGGCGCGGACGGCGACCCGCTCGCGGCTCCGGAGATCTCGGCGTGGAAGCGGAGGCACGACGCGGGCCTGCGCCTCCTCGTGAGCAGGCTCCGGGGGGAGGGTCGTCAGCGAGAATGACGCCCGGCAGGAGCGGCGGCAGGGCCAGTGGAGTGAGCGTGGAGACTCGCTCGAGCGAGCGACCGGAACCGCTCGCTCGCCGGTGGTGCGCTGTTCACTGACGTCCCCCATCCTGGAGTGCATGACAGCAACGAAGCCCCCTCCGGCGGCCCCGGCCGGCGCACGCACCGTTCGGGTCGCCGCCCTCGCGACGGCCGGGATCGCCGCGACCGTCGCGTTCATGCTGTGGCTCGCACACACTCAGATCACCGACTACCCGACCTACGACACCGCGTACGCCGGTGCCTTCGAGACCGGCGTCCTCCTCTCGGTGGGAGTCGCGGTGCTCGCGCTCGTCGTCGCGGCGGCGATGGCGCTCCGGCGCGCTCGGTAGCGCTCCGACCGCAACCCGACCTCACGCCTTCGCGCGCATCGCCCTCTCTGCGATCCGGAGCCTGAGCCGGATCCCGAGCACCCGCGTCGACAGCACGGCGACGACCCGGTTCCTCAAACCCGTCGATCACGGACGGCGCCGTCGTCGGCATCGCCCGCCAGGCGGTCTCGACGACCTGGTGCGCCTGCCGATCACCCGCGTGCGGATCATCCGCGCGCTGCGCGACGGCGAGCGTTCCGTCACCGAGCTCGCCGGACTCGTCGACAAGGCGCCCACCGCCGTGTCGCAGCACCTCGCGAAGCTGCGCCTGGCGCACATGGTCACCACTCGGCACGACGGCACCCGCGTCTTCTACCGACTCGTCGACGAGCACGCCCGCCGCCTCGTCTCGGACGCGATTTTTTAGGCCGAGCACTCGGTCGACTCCTCGCCGCGGCACCACCGGCTCTCTCATTCAGGGGAAGGCCAGCTCGCGCAAAGCGTCGTGCCCCCCCTGTAATTGCTGGCACTCAAAGACGCGAAGCGGCAGTTCTCCCCTGTCTGTAGTACTCGCGCCGAACGTCCAAGAGATAGAACCACCGAGATAGTCGAATAACCGACTCATTAATCCTGAGCCAGTCAAACATTCCACATTCCCCACTAGGTCTCAGATAACGGAAGCCCATCGACTTCGGAGGCATTCAACCCAATCGACGTAGCTCGAAAGCCTACGCCGGCCGCAAAACGATGCTCAACCTCTGACGGATTCCACCGCACCCGCCAATCCATTCCCTGGTCCCGGACGAATTGCGTGACTTCAACAGCGAAGCAGACTGAGGGATGCTGATCCGGGTGAATCAAATCGGCATTATTGCCACGTAGGAATCCTCGAGCGAAACCTGTCACAGGAACACAGCCGATGGGCCGTGCGTAATCGCCAGACAAAAGATCCGACCGACATTCTCCTTCAAGGAAGATGCGAGAAACGATGTAAGACCGCACTAATGCCGCAAGTTCCTCGACCTCGGCTTCCGCAATATCTACAATATTTCCCATCTCCCCGAACCCGTGCTCCATCGAATCACTAGCCGCCTTTGCTCGTTCGTGAAGTTCAGTCTTTCCCTGGAAGAGAATACGTCTGCGCACTTCCTCATCGACCTTTCCCTTCTCCACACCCCACTCCGCAGCGAGACCGTCCAAGCCGCCAAACTTTTCGGACCACGGTCCACGCGCGACAGGAGTGAGTGCTTCCATCGCAATGTATAAGAAGTTAAACGCGACCGGCTCGTGCCCTTTCCTCCAACTTCTTAAGGCGGTGACGTAGAAGCGAATTCCGCGCCCGAGCCGTTTCGACTGCGGATGCTCTCGAAGACCTTTCATTCCTTCACCGACAAACCCTGGCGCTTCTCGAACGACTGGTGGGGGTGCCGGGTAACGGTCGGTACTAGATGCGAATACCGCTTCGTGCTCCTCTAGCTCCGACCTCACATCATAAAGATCCTCGATTCTCGGCTCATCGATCGCCGCATTTGTCAAAAAGCTGACAAGGCGAATCGCGTCTTCAACGACGTTCCGTAGCCTTATTTCGGCATCATGCAAGTCCTCTCCACGCTCTTCTCCCGAGATTCGGATTCCGTTTGGAACCGGACCAACCTCTCCTTGCTCTTCAGGACTAGTGATCCAAACAGCAGAATTCTCGCTCGTGTCACTCCTGACATTCTGCAACTTCACAACCGAAGGGATGTACACGGCTGAATTGGCCCAGTACGTGCCCCGAGCAATAACTTCATTTTGCGTACGTGCCGACATAAGTGAAGAGTAACAGCACGTACAGCAATCACGCCATGACAAATTGGCTGAGGCTTAGGGCTACACGCGTTGTTCGAGCGGCTCGCCAACAACGGGTGTCATATAGGGACGACGGCTAGAGCAATCGACCTGGCGTCATTCAGTTTCTATTCTGACTGAACAGGTCGACGGTTGCGCTCAGACTTCGCGTTGCAGCGACCGGTCACTTACGTGCGACACGCAGCCATCAACGCAGTCAGAACGCCACCGACAACTCGCGCAGTTAGGATCTCGATGCTAGTGTCTGCTCATGTCGTCACAGATACCTAAGCAGGTGCGTGCGCGTGGAGCCTACCGGGCAAAATCGGCAGTATTCATGCCGCCAGGTCAACAGTTACAGGTGAATATCGACACGGGGGATCAAATAGTCTCCGTTCGCATGGGAAACTACAATGCGCATGGCACAATTGGTAAAGTCCCGAACGGGATCTGGATCTTCGGCGAAGGATCTGGGGCTGATATCTACGATGCCGAACATCGCTTCAGAAATGCGGTCGAAGACAGTGTGGCGGTAGTTAGCTTTCTCACGAACGCGGCAACAGAAGAACCGACGCTGGAAATTCTCTACGAGGTTACACCAGAATCCGAAG
The DNA here is from genome assembly GCF_003044275.1 of Rathayibacter caricis DSM 15933. Lineage (NCBI taxonomy): Bacteria > Bacillati > Actinomycetota > Actinomycetes > Micrococcales > Microbacteriaceae > Rathayibacter > Rathayibacter caricis. Next base: position 106,205 of record NZ_PZPL01000001.1, read on the forward strand.
AGCATGATGCGTTATTTCTGTCCCAAACAGATCGCTACTCGGTACCCCCTTCCGTGGTACGCGAGTCACCAAAATTCGTACGTGCAGGGATGAAGGCTTTGGCGGAGCATGAATACTCTGAGACGCTCTGGCAAGGGATTAGCCGCTACATGACAGCGCTGCGCCATTGGGGCAAAGGAGAGGGCCTGATGTCGTTTGCCTTCCTTTACATGGCCATGGAAGCACTCACGCCAATCGCGCGCGTGCCATTGCTTGAACAGTTTGGCGGCGCGGATGGCCTCGCCGAGCACTGGGGAATTGATAAAAGACAGGTCGACGCAGAAATTCGTAAGCGAATTCTCTTTGACGGGGATCTTGGTCTCTACAAGTCCGCGAGAAAAGCAAGCGACTCCCTGGAGCATGGGTATGGAGAGATAGACGCAATCATCAAGGTAGCTGCGCGTCACGTGAAGAAGCTCGCTGGGAGAGTTCGGTCCTACATTGTGCAACAACTTTTCGCGGGAGGGCGGAGGACGGTTCTCCTGTCAGATAACTACAACTTTCCGCTTAGCTGCCTCCCGGCAACGATCACCATCCGGGGAATGTTGACCGGAAGCAGAAGCGATCTCGTCAATCCCGTTCACCCGCCAACCGTGCGTTTTACTGCGGAGGCCACGCATATGCTTCGCGACCGAGGACTCGACTGGCGAGTGCAGTGGAGGGTATCCGACCTCGAGCAACCTAAAGCGGGGGGCGTTACATTCACGCGTACAGCTGACGGCCAAAATGCTTTTGAAGTCGACGGGGTGCCTATGTCTGATTTGGGAGGAGTCCACGATTGATGGTCGACCGGCCACCCATTCAATGTGCTTATCGAACATCCCGCGCTAATGTTCGAGGCTACGCGTCGTAAATGCATCAAAGCGATCGTCGCGAGACGAGCAGTTTGAAGCCGTTCGAGTTGGGCTAAGCGCAACTTTTGCCAGCAGACTCGATGTGAGGCTCGTCCCGTCAGCGCATAACGCACTTCGTTCTACTAGCGCGACCTCTTCAGAGTCTCTTCGGTGGTGCAATGCTCGTCGTGTCCCCGTTGCGGGCTGGACGTCGTTGCCTGGCCGATCCATCAGACTCGACCGGCCCGGATCAGCGCGGCGTCGACGCCAGGTAGGCCTCGAGGGACTGCGGGGCGACTCCGGTCACGGACTCGACGGCGTCGCTAACGGAGGCCATGCCGCCGCTCGCGACCGCGGTGTAGGTGCTCACCCAGGCGTCGACCTGCCAATCGGGGGCGCCGTAGACGGCGCGCGACGCGTAGGCCTCCTCGAGGCTCTCGTCGTGGAACGAGACCTCGCGGGCGCGGACACGGGCGATCGTCGCGGCGATCTCCGCGAAGCTCAGCGCCTCGGGGCCGGTGAGGTCGTAGGTGCGTCCGGCGTGCGCGGAGGGGTCGCGCAGGACGGCCACCGCGGTGCGGGCCACGTCGGCGCGCGACACGATCGCGACGCGTCCGGCGCCTCCGGGGCCGCGGATCACTCCGTCCTCGCCCACCAGCGCCTCCATGAAGTCGATGTAGAAGCTGTCGCGCAGGAACGTCCACGCCATGCCGGACGCCCGGATGTGCTCCTCCGTCGCCCCGTGATCGCGCGCGAGGGTGAAGACCGCGTCGGGGGCGGCGGCGATGAACGACGTGTAGACGATGTGCCGGACGCCGGCGGCGGCTGCGGCGTCGACGAAGGTGCGGTGCTGGTCGAGGCGGTCGGCGCTCTCGGACGCGGACACCATGAAGAGGGTCTCCACGCCGGTGAGGGCCTCGATCGAGGCGGGCCGATCGCTGTAGCTGAAGGGATGGACGGTGGAGTCCGGCAGCTGCGGGGCCTTCGCGGGGGTGCGGGCGAGCAGCCGCTGGGCGACTCCGTCGGCGGCGAGCGCGCGGGCGACGGAGCCGCCGAGGACGCCGGTGACGCCCGTCACGGCGAGGGTGGGGAGGGTGGTCATGAAGGGTCCTTCCGGGGACGGCGAGCCGGCTCAGGCGCCCTGGACGTGCTCGTCCTGCTCGAAGAACCAGTCTGGACGGATCGCGACCAGGTCGGGAAGTTCAGCGGTCTCCAGGGAGAGCCCGGTGTCAGTCCGCCGCGACGCGGGGACCGAGGCTCTGGCGGCCGATGACCTTCAGCAGGTCGAGCTTGCTGCGGCTCTCACCGCTGCCGCCCGGGTTGAGGAGGAGGAGCGTCTGCGAGCGGTCCTCGGTGAAGAGCATCTGCGCGTCGATCTCGATCGGTCCGAGCTCGGGGTGCAGGAGGATCCTGCAGTCGTCGTAGCTGCGCGCGACCTCGTGCAGCTGCCAGAGGCGGGCGAACTCGGCACTGCGCTTCGAGAGCTCGGCCGCGAGCGTCACGGCCCGCGCGGTGTCGCTGCCCGACGTCGTGGCCATCCGCAGGCGGGCGACGAGGAACCTGCCGTGCTCCTCCTGCGCGTCGACGGGGTAGGGGCGGCGCTCGTCGGGATCGGTGAACCAGCGGTGGAAGCCGCTCCGGTCCGCGCCGGTGAATCTCGTCTCGTCGCCGATCAGCGCGATGGCGAGCGGATTCATCGCGAGGGTGTCGTGGAGGTCGTTCTGCACGAGGCAGGGCACGTCGGTCAGCCCGTCGAGCACGCTCATCAGTGCCGGGCTCACGTGGTCGGAGTGGACCGACCTGCCCGGCGCATTGTGCCCGATGAGGGCGAACAGGTGGTCGCGCTCGTCGAGGGTCAGGCGGAGCGCCCGGGCGAGCGCCGCGGCGATCTGCGTCGACGGGACGGGAGCGCGCTGCTGCTCGAGACGGGCGTAGTAGTCGGTGGACATGCCGGCCAGCTGCGCGACCTCCTCGCGGCGCAGTCCCGGGGCGCGCCGCCGCGGCCCCTCCGACAGCCCGACGTCGCGCGGGCGCAGCAGTTCGCGGCGCGAACGGAGGAATTCGGCGAGCAGTCGTCTGTCCATCCGCTCATGATGGGCCCGGAGCCGGAGCGGAGCCAGGGATCGGCGATCCCCCGCTCCCCGGCTCAGGCCCGGTCAGAGGCTGCTGAGCGAGCTCACGAGGCCGGCGTAGGTGCCGTTCGCCGCGGCGTCGCGCGCCCAGCGGGCGTTCTCGACGACCAGCTCGCGGGCGTCCGGGTTCTCGCGCAGCAGCGCGAGCACTTCGGACACGTACTCGTCGAGCGGCATGGCCTGCTGGCTGTCCTCCTGACCGAGCAGGGCCGTCCGGACCGCGGGCGGCACGATCTCGACGACCTGCACACCCGCTCCTGCGAGCGCGATGCGGGCGCTCTCGGTGAACGAGTGGAGCGCGGCCTTCGTGGCGCTATAGGTCGGGGTCGCCGCCCACGGCACGAAGGCGAGCGCAGAGGAGAGGGTGAGGATCGCGGCACCGTCCCTGCCTGCCAGGACCGGGGCGAACGCGTAGACCATCCGGATCGTGCCGAGCAGGTTGGTCTGCACGTGCTGCTCGGCGATGCCGACGTCGGACGGATCGAGCAGGTCCTCCCTCAGCATGATCCCGGCGTTGTTGACGAGGACGTTCAGGTCGGGGTGAGTGAGTTCCAGGCTCGCGCGGGCCCGGGCGATCGACTCCGGATCGGCGATGTCGAGCTCGATCGCGTGGAGTCCGGGGTGCTCGGTCGTGAGGGCGTCCAGGAGCGCCCGGCGCCGCCCCGCGACGATCACGGTGTTACCGGCGTCGTGCAGGCGGAGGGCGAGCGCGAGGCCGATGCCCGAGGTGCCGCCGGTGATGAGGATGGTGTTCCCGGTGAGGTTCATGTGGTCGAGCTCCTTCGTCGTACCGCCCCTGGTCGGGCGGCCCGAGCGACCCTAGGCCCGTCCGGCGAGGCGAGGCAGAGACCGGTCGTCCGGGGATGGACCATCCCCGGATCGGGTCGGCGGGCGTATGCTCGTGGTGATACGGAGACAGTCTCCGATAAGAACGGAGCGGCCGTGCCTCCCACCGAGACGACGCGCAGCCGGGCGCCCAGGGCGGACGCCCAGCGCAATCGGGACCTGATCCTCGACACCGCCGAGCAGCACTTCGCCGAGCACGGCGTCCGCGGCTCGCTCGACGCGATCGCGAAGAGGGCCGGCATCGGTGCCGGAACCCTCTACCGGCACTTCCCGACCCGCGAGGCGCTCCTGGCGGCACTGCTCGCCGACCGCGACGACGCGCTCGTCGCCCGGCGTGAGGCGCTCCGCGACGGGTCGGTCGACCCGGCCGAGGCGCTCGACGGCTGGCTCCGCGCGGTCGTCGACTGGGCGGGAGCCTACGAGGGCCTCCCGGACCCGCTCCGCGCCGCGACGAACGCCGACTCGTCCCCCCTCGCGATCACCTGCGAGGGATTCGTCACCACGACGGCCGAGTTCCTCGACGCCGCGCAGCGCGACGGCCGAGCGCGCAGCGACGTCCGGGCGCGAGACCTCTTCCTCGCCGCGCTGGCCCAGAGCTGGGTGCGCGGCGCCGCACTGGCGGACCCCACGTCCGGCGCGGCTCTCGCCGAGCTCACCCGCAGCGGCTGGGAGACGTCCCCCGTCCCCGGCCGGGGCTGACCCCCACCACGACCACCCCTACGACCACCCCCTCACGAAGGAGACAGACATGACGCGCATCGGGATCATCGGCAGCGGAGACATCGGGAGCGGCATCGCCCGCCTGGCGATCGCCGCCGGGCACGAGGTGCTCCTCGCGAACTCACGCGGTCCGGAGTCGCTCCGCGACCTGATCGAGGAACTCGGTCCGCAGGCGCGGGCCGGCGACGCGCTCGAGGCCGCGGAGTTCGGGGACATCACGGTCCTCGCCGTGCCGCTGGGCGCCTACCCGGGCCTGCCCGAGGGCGCCCTCGACGGCCGCACCGTGCTCTCGACCGGCAACTACTACCCCCACCGCGACGGACGGATCGCCCGACTCGACACCCTCGAGCTGACCACCGCCGAGCTCGAGCAGGAGCTCCTCCCCGGCGCGGTCATCGTCAAGGCCTTCAACAACATCCTCTGGCACCACATCCCGAACCTCGCCCACTCGACCCCGCGCACCGCGCTCGCGGTCTCCGGGGACGACGAGCAGGCCAAGGCCGCCGTCTCGGCGCTGGTCGACGACCTCGGCTTCGAGCCGGTCGACGCGGGCACGCTCGCCGAGTCGTGGCGCACGGAGCCCGAGTCCGGCGCCTACACGCCGGTCTACGCCGCCGACCTCGAGGGCCTCGCGAAGGACTACCTCGCCGACCCGGGTGCGCCCGTGACCGCGGACCGGCTCCGCGAGATCATCGCCGCCTCGCACCGGGCGGACGTCGCCGCGCGCCAGTTCTGAGGACGCGGTAGAGGAGGGGGGCGGCTGCCCGCAATCCCCTCCCGACCCGCGCGCGGCTCCGGCACCGTGGTCGTCATGAGGAAGCTGCACTACTCCAGCGGGACCATGCTCGTCGCCGATGTCACCTGCAAGGCGGTCCTCCGCTACGCGCGCGCCCTGGCCGATGTCGGCAAGTCCGACGTGATCTCCGTCCCGGTGATCACCGAGGGTGGGAGCAGCGCCACGGCGCACCTCCTCATCGGACCCGCGAGCCAGCTGTGGTCGACGCCGGTCGAGAACAGCCACGGCGAGGAGCCGGTCGATGCGGAGGCCATCGCCCACATCGAGCAGGAGACGCGGCGGATGCAGCCCTCGCGGCCCGCCTGGAACGAGGAGATGACGGACCTGCCGGACCTGGACTTCCTCACGTACCCCGACCCCGCCTGAGACCTGTCGCCCCGGCTCAGAACAGGATGCGCAGCCGCGCGGGAGCGCTCACCGAGGGCGAGACGGAACTGCTCCCGCCGTACTCGACCGTGACGAGGTGCCTCCCTCGCGGCAGCCGCGGCAGCAGCACCGAGGCGCGACTCCGCGTATCGGTGCCGACCGCCGCCGTCGCGACCACTTCCCCGTCGACGAGGAAGGTCACGGGCCCGGCCGGGGAGGACGCGTCCGGCACGGTGACGACAGCGGTCGCGCGGACCCGCTGCACCGAGAGGGCGGTGCTCAGCGCCAGCCCGATCCGCGTCGAGGAGTCCGCGAGGGGTGCATCGGCGCTGACGTCGAAGCCTCCCCACCACACCGTCCGGTCGCTCGTCTCCCCGTCCGGGAACTCGTCCGTCGTCGGTCCGGTCGCGAAGCGCGCGTAGAGGATCTCGTCGTTGAAGAGGGGGTACACGTCGGTGGGAAGGGTGAAGGTCAGCGTGGATCCGTCGGCCGAGACCACCGCATCCTCCGAGAAGTAGAGGTAGTCGAATCCGATCCGGGGGTCGCCGAGCCCGAACGCGCCCTTCAGGGTCTGATCCGGGAGGAACGTGCCCGTCGGCCCCGTCACGCGGACCGCGTCTCCGAGACGGGCCGGCACCACGGTCGGCTGCTCGGGGCTGACGTAGTTGTACGAGTGGCGCGACCAGGCCGTCGACGGATCGTTCGGCAGCGTCTTCGTCGCGCTCCCGCCGGCGACCGCGGTCAGACTCCAGCGGACGTAGAAGCCCGAGTAGTACTCCTCCTGGCCCGTCGTGCAGGTCACCTCCACGAGGTCGCCGGGATCGACGGTGAAGTCGGCGGGGAGGGTGATGGTCGGCGACTCCGCCCACTCCGCCTCGGTCCTGGTCTGCTCGACGTACTCCTGCTGCGAGGTCGAGGACCAGCAGCGGACCGTCTCGTCGACGGGCAGACCGGGATCGGCGACGAAGGTGCGCACTCCGCTGTCGACGGACAGAGGCTCGTCGAAGCTGCCGAAGTGCCAGTAGTGGTAGGACTCCGGAGGAGTCGTGGTGAACTCGATCGGATCCGCGGGGGCCGCGTTCGCCGCGAGGGGTGCCGACACCATCGCGATCACCGCGATGCACGCCACGACCAGCGCCTCGATCGACCGTCTCATCAGCCAGCTCCTCACGATCGCCACGACGCGCGCCTCCCGGCCTGCACCGTTGCGGACCCGTGGTCGGTCCCACAGTAGGGAAGGACGTCCCGGCGCGATAGCTGTCGTGCCCGCCGGATCCGGGCCGCACCACTCGTCCCCGTCGCTTGACACCGTCTCGAGCGCCTCATCATCATTCAGGGACGATCGGCGGCGGCGAGCCGCCGGCACCCCGAGAGGAACGGCGCACCGATGCCCACCATGATCTTCGTCAACCTGGCCGTGGACGATCTCGCCCGCTCCCGCTCGTTCTTCGAATCGCTCGGCTACTCGATCAACGAGGGCTTCAGCGACGAGAACGCCGTCAGCGTGGTGATCAGCGACACGATCGTCGCCATGCTGCTGACCCGGGAGTTCTTCGCCGAGTTCACCAGCAAGTCGATCATCGACGCCACCACCTCGACCGAGGTGCAGCTCGCCCTCAGCGCCGAGAGCAAGGAGGAGGTCGACGCGATCCACGCGAAGGCCCTCGCCGCGGGCGCGACGCCCGCCGGCGAGCAGGACCACGGGTTCATGTACTCGAAGAGCTTCGACGACCCGGACGGCCACCACTGGGACTTCGTCTGGATGGACCCGGCGGCGGCCGGCGGCGCGCCGGAGCTGACCCTCGAGGAGATGCGGGAGAACACGACGCACAGCTGAGCCGCGCCGGCCCCGGATCAGCCGACGGGCGCGGGAGGCGTCGTGCAGCGCTCGGACAGGTCGGAGTAGACGAGCCCGTCCGGCAGATCGGCGCGGAACGCCCTCCGCGTCTCGTCGTCGTCGAGGACGGACCAGTGCACCTCGTCCTGCACCTCGGGCTCGAACTTGTCCCACTCGAACCAGTTGACCATCCGGATGCTCGGGAACCGCGTCGCGACGTCCTCCGAGAGGACCTGCCGCCACCAGGCCTGCTTGATCGCGAGCTCCCCCTCCGGGTCGCCCCGCGGCACGACGAGCGCCGCCGTCTCGGGGATCGCGACGGGCTTCCCGTGCTCGACTCCGTACGTCCGGTAGAAGTCCGGCGCCGCCGTCTCGTCACCCGCAGCCCCGCTGTAGGTGCCGGTCAGCTGCGCGGCGAACTTGCCGGGCTCGGGCAGCTCGTTCTCGCCCCACGGATGCGCGGAGCCCCAGTGGTAGAGCGACATGCCCACCCAGTCGACGGCGTCGTCGCCCGGGTAGTACGGCGCGTAGGGGTCGTCGTCGAGGGTGAGGACCCCGTCGCCGGTCGTGTCGAGCAGGGCGAAGTCCGCGGTCCCCGGCTGCGCGGCGGAGGCACCTCCTGAGAAGGGGTACCCCTCGGCACTGTTGGGCGCCCACATCATCGCCGTCCCGGGAGCGTCCGCGTGCACGGCCGCCGCCACCCGCCGGAACGTCTCGACGTACGCCGTCGGCTGCTGCCCCCACGCGTACCAGGAGCCGTTCATCTCGTGCGCGAACCGCACGATGACCGGCACGCCCCGCTCGTTCACCGCGGCGGCCAGGTCGGCGATGTCGGCAGCGACGTCGTCGGTCACCGCGGCGAGACCGCCGATCGACTCCAGGGTGAGCAGGAGCGTCCCGCCGTTCACCCGCAGCTGCTCGGCGGCCGCGTGCACCTCGTCGCGCTCCCCCGCGGTCAGCGGGAGATCGGCGAAGGCCACCGCGACGGACGGGCGCTCGCCCAGAGCCGTGCTGTACTCCTTCAGCGTCTCGGCTCCCCAGTCCAGGTTCACTCCGAAGAGCGTGCCCTCCGCGGGCACGATCTCGGCGGCGGGGCGGACGACGCACGACGCGATCGCCCCGGCGGACGGGCCCGAGCATCCGACGAGCCCGGACACCACTGCCGCGAGGGCGAGCGCGGAGAGGCGTCGGAAGCGGGGCACGTTTCACGGTAACCGCCTACCCGATGGCTGCCGGGTGCTGCGGATCCCCTCTGCGGCCCCCCATCAGCGGGTCACGGCAGGGCGGAAAGGCTCTTCGTGCGGTCGCCCCAGCGGTGGGAACGCGGACCGGGGCACCCCGTTCGGGCGCCGTGTGCCGGACCGCGACAGGATGGGTCCTGCCTCCGCAGCACCGCGGCCGCTCGAGAGAGGAACCGACGTGGGACTGTTCTCCCGACGACGTCCGGCCGACCCGGATCCCGTTCCCGTGGTCGTCGATCCGGTGGCGGGGACCGCGCGCGTCGGTGCCGACGCCGTGCCGCTGTACCCGCTGGTGATGGACGATCGCGCCGCCGCATCCCTGCGCTCTCGGTCCGACGGCCCGCTGCTCAGAGTGCACGACTCGGGACTGATCGTGGCGTACGTCCTCGAGCGGGAGGCGGCGTGGGAGTACGTCACCCCGGCGACGGCGGAGCGGCTCGGCCTCACCGAGGCGGCGGTCGCGGAGGAGTCGCTCGCCTGGCTCGCGCGCATCGCCCCCGTCGCGTCGGGCGGCGACGGGCGGTTCCGCCTCGAGATGCCGGAGGGCAGCGAGGACCTCGCGGCGTCCCTGATCCTGCGCGCGGACGTCGTGCACGCGCTCGTGGACGAGTTCGTGGCCGGCGACCCGGTGGTCGCGATCGGGCAGCGCGTCGCGATGCACCTCTGCGGGACGGACGACGCCGAGGCTGTCGAGGGCCTCCGCGAGCTCGCCCGCGGCCTCTACGAGTCCGGCGACGCCGCTCCGGTCAGCACCGCTCTCTACCGGCTCGGCGCCGACGGATCCGCCCGCCCCTGGTGACGCGGTCGTGTCGCCTCCACGGGCGACCGTGCCACCGCAATCCCCTGCGCCGGCGGACCGACGCGAGTACAACGAGAGGATGCAGCGCATCTTCTACGCCGGCGACTCCGTCCTCACCGGGACCGACATCGCCCAGGCCGTCCTCGCCTACGCCCAGGCACTCGCGGGGAAGCAGTCGTCGGCGACGGTGGACATCCCGGTGCTGCTGTCGACCGGCGAGCGCGGCGAGGCCTCCATCCTGATCGGCCCTTCCAGCCAGCTCTTCTCCGAGACACCCGAGGAGGAGTCGGCGAGCGAGCTCACCGACGACGCCCTCGTGCAGCACCTCACCGAACTCGCCGGCGCTCTCGGAGTCGCGCGGCCCGTGGTCGAGTCGGCCGCCGACATCGCCGCGCAGCACCGCGACGACGTCGATCTCGACCTCGACTTCGACCCGCCGACCCACGCACGGGAGTGAGTACCAGGCCGCTCGGGCGTTGAGACGGGTCCCCCGCACCACCGCCCGCGGGTCGGACGCCGACACGCTCCCGCGCTCGGCGAATCAGACGGGATCCTCCGTCACGCGGAGCCCGCCCGGGGAGTAGGAGTCGGCGACCCATCGCCTGACCCTGTCCCCGTCGATCACGACCGCCGGCCCGCTGCCGTAGCGGAAGCAGAGCGCGATCCTGGGATCCAGCCAGATCGAGGAGCGGCCGTTGCCCACGTTCGGCAGGTCCTTCCAGGAGAGGTAGAACGATTCACCTCGGCGCAGCCGGATCCCGATCACGGCTTGCAGATGAGCGAGGACGCGGTCGTCGAAGTGCACGTCGAGCCGCGAGTCGTAGACGAGTCGTCCCATGAGGATCCTGCCGTCGGGTGCATCCGGGGTGGATGCCGTTGCCACGCGAAGGGGGTCCGGATGGGGTCGGGGTGGAGGCTACGCCCAACGACCCGGCGCGCGTGTGCTTTCTCCGACAATCGACGCGCATCTGCGCCGTCGACGCGAAGACCGGACCCGGCACCCCACCGCTCGCGGGACTTCGAGTCGTTCCGGGCGAGCAGTATCGGGCGGTCTCGTCCGCACCCCCGGCCGAGGCGTAGGGTCCGAGCATGACCGCACTCCTCAGCACCGCGACGGGTGTCTCCACCCCGCCCCCACGCCCCTCCGCATCGCTGGCCGCCGTCGACGCCGGGTCGCACCGACTCGGCGCAGACGCCGACGGTCTCCTCGAGGAGGCCGCTCGACACGCGCGCTTCTGGGCGTCCTACGACGCCGACCCCCGCTCCTCCACCGCCTGGGCCGACGCGGCGACCTCGACCTGGCGGCGCCCCGACCGCAGGGCGATCACTCCGGTCCGCGAGGGCCTGGACCAGTGGGACGGCGAGGGCGGCTACGACCCCGAATGATCACCACCCCTGCTCGATGAGGTACTCGGCGTCAGTTCTCCAGGGCGACGGATGGCCGCCACGGGCGGCGGTGCCGGGACGGGACCCGTTCGCGGTCACCGCGGCGGGCGGATCCGTCACGGCGCCTGCGACGAGGCGGGAGGATCGGTGCCGTCCGACCGCCGGATCCCCCTCGGCTCGTCTGTGACGACCATGTCCCGGCCGAGCCCCGGCCTCAGAAGCTCATGCAGCCACAGCCGGTTGAGGACGACCAGTCGAGAATCGTCGAAACGGTACTCGAGCAGCGCGGCGGGCTGGACGAGGATCGCGTGCGAGCGGTACTCCGCCTCGTGAAGCGTCCGCCAGGTCAGCCGGAACGGAACTCCTCGCGATATCCGCATGCCGACGGCCGTCCGCACGTGCGAGAGCGTCCGGTCGTCGAACTCGATCCGGCGGCGCCATGCGCCGAAGATCAGTGCACCCATGGTCACGTCCTCTTTCCTCGGTCGAGCGGCCCGCGGAAGCGCGGTGCAGCCGGCGCGGAGATCCGCGGGATCGAATCCGCGACAGGAGCGGACAGGTCATGAGAACCGAAGTAGGGAGGTGACCGACGCTACTCCCCCTGAAGGCGGAGGACGTCCGGATGCCCGAGTCCCGTCGGTCCGGCTGCCCCTGCGCCGCGTAGTGGTCCTTCCGCGCCTGTGATGCGTGCCGACGCGTTGCCCCGAGACAGGAACGGCATACCTTCTGTCCGCCTAGCCTCGCAAGCCCCGTGCACGGACCCGTCGTCCGTACTGACACTGAGGGAGTGCAGCAGCCGACCGACGCCTCGACGGGCATCCCGACCACCGACGGAGGCACCCGCTTCCGGATGCGCAGCGTTCGCCGCCCCGACTCGAAGCTCGACGCGTTCTGATGCCGACATCCGGCTCCTGTCCCGGAGACAGCGACGCTCCGAACCCGCCGGACGAACCGACGATCGTCTCGTCCGCACTGTCGCGGCACGCGGCCGTCGTGCACCAGGCCGCCGGCTTCGTGGGCGCCGGCCTGCGGGTCTCCCCCGACGACGCGCTCGCGATCCTCGAGCGCGAGGCGCGGCGGCTCCGGATCGACCTCGCCGTCCTGTCCGCCGACATCGTCGAGCGTCGCCGCCCTCTCCCCGCTGCGGACTGATCGCCCCCTCCTCGCTGGTCGAGCAGCCCCGAACCGCTCGCTGGTCGAACAGCCCCGAACTGCTTGCTGGTCGAACAGCCCCGAACTGCTTGCTGGTCGAACAGCCCCGAACTGCTTGCTGGTCGAACAGCCCCGAACTGCTTGCTGGTCGAGTAGCCCCGAAGGGGCGTATCGAGACCCACGTCCCCCCGAAGATCTGCCTCCTCTCCTCTCCTCTCCTCTCCTCTCCTCCCCGCCCCGCACTCCAGCCGACCCGCACTCCAGCCGACCGCGCCCCCTCCGCTGGCTACGCTCGGATTCGAGCACCGCACCGCCGCGCGACGAGGAGCCCCCGATGAGCACCAGCCCCGGTCCCCTGGACATCGCCTTCACCGCGCCGATCGGCGTCACCGTGAAGGGCGAGCTCTGGTCCTGCGTGGAGGTGCCCGGCTCGGTGGAGCTGTTCGGCACCGGCAAGGCGGTGAAGATCCGCGCGACCGTCGACGGCGAGCCGGTGACGGCAAGCCTGATGCCCACCGGCGCCGGCGGGCACATGCTCTCGATCAGCGCGAAGCTGCGGAAGGCGCTCGGCAAGGACCTGGGCGACGAGGTCGCCGTGCGCCTTCTCGAACGCCTGACCTGACGCGGCCGGGCCGCTCACGGGGTCTCCTACCCGCGGGCGACGCCGGATCTCGACCCACCTGGCACGATCGGTGCATGCCGACGAGCACCGCACGCACCCGATCCGCGACCGGACTCCGTCGCTCCGGAGGCGCCGCGGCACTGGTCCTCCTCGCCGCAGCGCTCGGCGGCTGCGCGCTCCTGAGCAACGAGTACTCCCGCCAGCAGATCGACGTCGAGGAGTTCGCCGACGACCGCTGGACGGAGTGGGAGCCCCTGAGCGGCCTCGAGGTCGTGAGCGACGAGGTCTGCGCAGGCCTGGTCGGCTGCCTCCAGGCGGTCGCTTCCGAGGATCTCGTGGTCCTGAAGTTCGACTCCGCATCCTCCGCCGGTGACTACGTGGACGGAGCTGGCGGGTCCGTCCATCAGATCGATCCCCTCGTCGTCGACTTCCGCGGCACCGGCCTCTCCACAGCCGACCAGGACGCTGTCCTGAGCACCCTGTCGAACATCAACGCGGACAGCCCCGACTGATCACCGTCGGTGATGGCGGGTCGGCGAGCACGGCGGGCCGAGGGATCGCGGGGAGGACGATCGTGCCGCCCCGACCGGCGCGGCGCGCTGCGGGGACGGTCATAGTGGCTCCATGGACGACGCGGTGGACACCCTCCTGAGCGGCCCGCGGGGCCGACGGCTCTGCCTGGAGGTGGCGATGAGAGCGGACCCGGCCGTGAGGATGGTCGCGTTCCTCGCCTCTCTCGCCTTCGACCAGGGGACCAGCGTCCGATTCACCGCCTCCGACGGCGACTCGGGTGAGCCCGAGGCCCCCGATCCCGGTCCGGAGGAGGTCGCCGCCGCGATCGAGGCGCTTCCCGGTGGGGCGGTCCCCGACGACGTCCTCCGCGAGGGGCTCTGCGCGAGTGTCGACTCCGCCTGGTACTGGCAGGAGCCGAACGGGCAGGACATGCTCGCGTCGCTGCCGGCGGTCCGCTCGGCACTCGTCCGGGTCGCGGAGGACGTGCTCGCCTCACCGGTCGCCGCGGAGTGGACGCGGCCCCGCGGGTCGGAGCAGTGGGCGGTCGACTGGCGCCCCGACTCCGGTCGGCCCCTGCCCGTCGGCGCCGCGGCACTCCTGGAGGAGTGGGCGACGGACCTGCGCGCCGACGAGGAACGGGAGCGGCCGACCGACCCGCAGGCCCGCTTCTCCGGCACCTGGTGGTCCCTCCCCCTCCGTCTGCTGCAGACGCAGTCGCGGATCGAGGATCTGCTCGAGCTGGTCGAGGACTCCGCGGGGCTCGACGCGGCCACCGTGATCCCGGTGTTCGGCGACGGACGCACCCTCGAGATCGGCTCGGCGGCCGACTGGGCCGAGCTCTGCCGCGCGAACCCCGCCGAGGTCACCGCCTCCCGCCGGCACGACTGGTACCGCGTGACCGGGTGGGACGGACGCTGGCTGATCCCCGACTGGCAGCGCGTCGCGGCCGCCTGGGACGCCGTGCACCTCACGACCTTCGGCTACCTCTCCGCCGCGACGCGGTTGATCCCCGTCGGCGACGCCTACGGCTCGGTCATCGCCGGATGGGCACCCGACAGCACACTCCGCCTCACCGACAGCGCGCGCGAGGCGGACGGCCCGCGCCAGCAGTGGGTGCGCCCGATGGGCGAGGACCGCTGGCGGAGGGTCTGAGGGCGGCTTCGGAGAGACCGCCGCGCCTCTTGCTCTCGTGCTTGCATTTTGCAAGCATGGCTCGCATGAGCCTCTTCATCACCTGCCCGGTCGACAGCGTCGAGCGCGCGACCGCCTTCTACACGGCCCTCGGCTGGACCCTCAACACGGACATGTCCGACCACAACGTGTCGTGCTTCGCGATCGCGCCCGAGCAGTACGTGATGCTCGGCAGCCGCGAGATGTACGCGGGCGTCGGCGGCACCGAGGACCTCATCGGCGGGCCCGGCACGCCCTCGAAGGTCACGGTGTCGTTCGACCTCCCCAGTCGCGAGGCCGTCGACGAGCTGGTCGAGCGGGCCGCCGCCGCGGGCGGGCGGGTCGGCGACACCGACGACTACCCCTTCATGTACCAGCGCCAGTTCGACGACGTCGACGGCTACCACTACTCGCCGTTCTGGATGAAGCCGGACGTCGATCCGGCGGAGTGAGCGATCTCTCCGCGGCCCTCGAGGTCGTCGGCGCCCGATGGGCCCTGCTGATCGTGGAGCGTCTTCTCGACGGGCCGCAGCGCTACGGCGACCTGCAGCGCGACCTCGGCGTGCCGACGAACATCCTGGCGACCCGCCTGCGCGAGCTGGAGGCGGCCGGCGTGCTGACCCGGCTGCCCCTCCGGCACAACACCCGCGCCTACGCGCTGACCGACCGCGGGCTCGCGCTGCGCGAGGCGATCGCCGCGCTCGGGCGGTGGGGCGCCGACGGGAACGGAGCCGCGACATGACCGCACTTCCCGCGATCGGCGCCCCCGCCACCCGGGCGCTCGCGGCCGTCGGCATCCGCTCGCTCGAGGACCTCCGCGGACGCGATCTCACTGAGTTGGCGACCCTGCACGGAGTCGGGCCGAAGGCGCTGCGCCTGCTCGCCGAGGCATGCTCGTCGTCGAGCCCAGAGGTCGTGGACTCCTACTCCGCCCGAGCCGACGAGTACGCCGAGCTCTTCGGCTCGATGTCCTCGGTGCACCCCTCGGACGAGCGCCTCGTCTCGTCGTGGGCGCGGAGCGCGGAGGGACGCCTGCTCGACGCCGGCTGCGGCCCCGGGCAGTGGACGGCCCACCTCGCCGGGCTGGGTCTGGACATCAGCGGCGTCGACCGCGTGCCGGCCTTCGTCGAGCTCGCTCGACGGGCGCACCCGGAGGCGTCCTTCGCCGTCGGCGACATCGACGCCCTGGAGGAGGAGGACGGCACCCTGGGCGGGGTTCTGGCCTGGTACTCGCTGATCCACCACCAGCCGAGCGTCCTGCCGCGCGCGTTGGCCGAGTTCGCGCGCGTTCTCCGGCCGGGCGGGACGCTCCTCGTGGGGTTCTTCACCGGCCCCGGAGTGGAGGCCTTCGACCACGCGATCACCACGGCGTACCGATGGCCACCGGAGGCACTCGCGGACGAGCTGTGCGCCGCCGGCTTCGAGATCCTCGAGACGCACACCCGCACGGAGCAGGCGCCCGGGCCCCGTCCCCACGGCGCGATCCTCGCGCGGCTGAGCAGCGACGACTGACCGCGGGTGACCCTCAGAGGTTCGCGCGGACCTGGTTGATCGGCAGCTGGCCGAGGGCGACGGAGTCGGGAGTCCGCTTCGTCACGACGGGTCCGCCGGGCTCGCCGAACGGGTCCGGTGGCAGCGGAGGGCGCCTGCGACTCAGCAGCCTGCTCAGGATCTCTCTGATTCGCTTCATCCGGATCACTCCCCCGTCTCGGCCCTGCGGGCCGACGCCTCCGGCCAGCATGGCACGGGCACGGCACCGCCCCCGGCCCCCGCGGCGAGCGGGGAACGGGGGCGGCGCCGGCGATGCGGATCAGTGCTTGCCCGGCACCTTCCTCGTGACGATCACGTCGAAGCTGCTCGTCCGGGTATTGCCGGCCGCGTCCTTCGCCGTGCAGGTCACGGTCGTGGTGCCGATCGAGAAGCGGCTGCCGCTGGGCGGGCTGCAGACCAGGCGGACCGCTCCGTCGCGGGTGTCGATCGCCGAGGGCGGCGTGTACGACAGCTTCACTCCGGACGCTCCGTTCGAGACGGCGTGCACGTCCGGCACGTCGGCGATGCGCGGAGCGAGCACGTCGGCCGGGCGGGCGGGCAGCTTCGTCGGGTCGACGATGCCCCAGTAGGCCGGCGCGACCTGCAGGTCGTCGTCGAACGGCAGCGGCTGCTCCCACGGGCGGGCCATCGGCCACGTCCGCAGCCAGGTGCGGGCGTTGCTGATGCCCCAGAAGGTGACCGACTCGATCGACGAGTCGTGCTCGCGGAGCATCGCGAACAGGTCGCGGTAGTAGTAGCCCACCTCGGCCGCCGCGTCCTCGTCGTTCTCGAACGCCGGGCTGTACGGGTCGACCGGGGCGCCGCTGACGTCGGCGCCCTGGTTCTCGGTCGACGCGTTCACGTCGAGCTCGGTGATCGCCTGCAGCAGCGTGGGATCGAGCTTCTCGACCGCCTCGATCGAGTCCTCGAGCCACTGCACCGGCCGGGCGACGTCCACGTGGGCCTGGTGGCCCACTCCGTCGATCGGCACCCCGCGGGCCTGCAGGGCCGCGATGAGCTCCACGTAGTCCGCGCGCTTCTCGGGCATCTCGGTGTTGTAGTCGTTGATGAAGAGCTCGGCGTCCGGGAAGTACTGATCGGCGAGACGGAACGCCTCGTCGACGAAGCCCTCGCCCAGCACCTGGAACCAGCGGCTGTCGCGCATGTCGTGCGGATTCGCGGTGTCGCCGTCCGCGATGACCTCGTTCACGACGTCCCAGGCCCAGATCGGGCTGTCGCCGTCGGGGTAGCGGGCGTCGATGTGCGCGGCGATGCCGGCGATGTGCGCCCGCATCCGGGACTTCAGCAGCGCCTGGTCGGCGGGGCTGCTCGTCAGCGGCCGGTCTCCGTCGAGGAAGAACCACGCCGGGGTCTGCGAGTGCCAGGCCAGCACGTGCCCGTACACCTCGATGCCCTCGGCGTCGGCGAAGTCGAGCAGCTGGTCGAGCTGCGTGAAGGCGAACTGCCCTTCCACGGGCTGCACGCTCTCGGGCTTGCCGGCGTTCTCGGGCGTGAAGGCGTTGTAGTGCTTGCGGAGGAGGTCCGCGGCGGTGCCGACCGTCTCGCGGGCGTCGATGGCGACTCCCACGTGCTCGATCCCGGCGGCGCCCAGCACGTCCTTCAGCGCGGGCACGTCGGTCTGGATGGGCTTCTCGACGATCGGCTCGAGGACGAAGTCGTCGAGCAGGAAGTCGACCCCCACCGGGCCCTCGACGTAGACCTGCACCCGGTCGGCCGCGGCCGCCAGCGTGTAGGTGCCGCGCAGGAGGACCCAGCCGTCGGCCGTGACCTGCGCGCCGGCTCCGGCGACGCCCTCGTAAGCGCTGGCGCCTCCGTTGTCGCGCTGAACCGAGATCTCCAGCCCCGCGGGCGATTCGCCCGGAGCGAGCTTCGCCCAGACCGAGACGCCGACGGCCGTTCCCACGGGCAGGCCCTCGGTGACGTCGAGCGTCGCGCCGTGCCACGGCTGCGTGCGGTTCGTGACGAGCAGCGCACCGGATCCGGTCCGCGCGTCGGTGCTCGCCGCGACCTGCACGCCGTCGCCGCGGGCCGCCCAGCCGTCGAGGCCGCCCTCGAAGTCGGAGGAGACGCCCGGCTGCACGGCGGCCGTCGCACCGCCCTGGGGCAGCACGAACTCCCAGCCCTCGGCGGCCTTCTCGGTGACCACGGTCGTGACCGCCTTCACCGTGCTGCTGCGGTCGCCTCCGCCGTCGTGGGCGAGGACGATCGCACCCGGAGTGAAGGCGGCGCGGAGGTTCGCGGTCAGCGTCGCCTCGCTGAGGTCGTTGCCGTCCCAGTCCGAGATGGTCGAGCCCAGCCCGAGCGGCTGCATCCCGAGCGCCGCGGCCACCGCGCCGGTGGCGCCCCAGCTGCCGTTGGGAGCGCGGAAGTACGGCACGGCGAGCGCCGGGTCGCCCACGGCCTCGCGGATGATGCGGAGGTTGGCCTTGAGGTCGGTCTCGACCTGCGCCTGCGTCCACGAGCCCATGTCGGCGTAGGAGGTGCCGTGGTTGCAGAGGGTGTGGCCCTCGGCGACGATCCGCCGCAGCAGCTCCGCTCCGCCCGCCTGCTGGACGTTCTGCCCGATGATGCAGAAGGTGGCGCGGATGCCCTGCGCCTTCAGCAGGTCGAGGATCGCGGTGGTCTCGCCCGGGTTGGGGCCGTCGTCGAAGGTGAGCGCCACCCGGTTCCCGGTGCCGCGCGCGGCGGTGACCGGCGTCGTGGTGGCGGCGGTCGCTCCTCCGGGCACGAACGAGGCGTCGGGGGTGGGCTGCCAGGTGACGGGCGCGGGAGCCGCGGTGCCGGTGATCACGATGTCGTCCAGGAGGTAGTCGTAGGGCCCTGTGAGCGCGCTGGTGCCGAGGTAGGCGCGGAGCGTCGCGGGGTCGGCACCGGCCGGAGCCGAGAAGGTGCCGCTCACGGTGGTCCACGCGTCGGCGGTCACGGTCGTGTTCCCCACCCAGGAGTAGGTGGGTTCGACGACGAAGCGCGCGGAGGCCGTGGTGCCGGCAGGAGCGGCGAGCCGCACCTGGGCCGACATCGTGTAGGAGCCGCCGGGCTGCAGCAGGTTCGCCGGCGTCTTCACTCCGTCGTAGTCGTTCGCGCGGCCCTGCACGAGCAGCGCGCGGTCGCCGCCCTCGGCGACCACCGACAGCGTCGGTCCGCCGTTCTGCACGAGCGGGTCGTAGGCGCCGTCCTCGAAGTCCTCCTGCAGGAGGACTGCGGGCGCGGTCTCGGCCGCCTGGGCCGACGGCAGGACGAGGGCGCCGGTGAGCAGGCCGAACGCGGTGGCGCCGGCGAGCAGGCCGCGGCGGTGCCGGGCGGTGGGGGCCGCGATGAGGCGGCAGGGGGTGACCGGAGTGATCCGGTCGTCGTCCCGGATGGGATCGTTCTTCATCGAACAGCACCTCTCGAAAGTTTCGACCTCAGTGTCGAAATCTGTTGGTGACTGGACGGTAACCGACCCCCTTCGGAGGGGTCAATTGTTTTCGAAACAGTTTGTTGCTCGTCACAACGAACGGCGGCGGTCGCCGAGGAGTCGCGGGTCAGATCCGCGCAGTGGAGCCGCGCACGACGAGCGTCGTCGCCAGGTCCATCCGCAGCTGCGCCGCATCGCCGTCGCGCAGACGCACGACGAGTCGGGTCGCCTCCTCGCCCATCAGGCGCAGCGGCTGGTGCACCGTCGTGAGCGGCGGCGAGGTCCACTCCGCGATCGGCAGGTCGTCGTACCCCACCAGGGAGAGGTCCTCCGGCACGCGGAGCCCCCGCATCCGGGCCGCCTCGAGGACACCGAGGGCCTGCAGATCGGAGCCGGCGAACAGGGCCGTGGGCGGGGTCGGGCCCGACAGGAGCTCGAGCGCGTGGTCGCGCCCCCCGGGCACGTGGAAATCGCCGAAGCGGAGGAGCGACTCGTCGACCTCGACCCCCGCGGAGCCCATCGCGGACCGGAACCCGTCGAGCCGCGCGCGGGAGCACATCATGTCCGGCGGACCGGTGATCACTCCGATCCGCGTGTGCCCGAGGTCGAGCAGGTGCCGCGTCGCGAGCACTCCGCCCATCCAGTTCGCCGACCCGACCGACGGCACGTCGGGGGCGGGGTCGCCGGAGGGATCGATGATGGCGAACGGGATGCCGGCGGCGCGCAGACGCCGCTTCTGCTCCTCCGGCAGCCCTGACAGGACGAGCACAACGCCCGCCGGCCGCCGCGCGAGGACGCCGGTCACCCACTCCGGACCCGGCGAGCGGTGGTCGCCGCTCAGCGTCAGCACCACGCTCATGCCGTGCTCGCGGGCGACCGCCTCGACCCCCTGGATGATCTGCGTCGACCACGCGCTCTCGATCTCGTGGAAGACGAGCTCGAGGTACGTCGACCGCGAGCCCTCGCCGCGGCGTCGGTAGTCGTGCGCGTCCAGGAGCGCCTCGACCCTGCTGCGGGTGCCCGGCGCGACGTCGGCCCGGCCGTTCAGCACCTTCGAGACCGTCGAGATCGACACTCCCGCCTCGTCGGCGACCCGGGCGAGCCGCGCGCGCGACGGGGCGACGGGTGTCTCCTCCACGGTGCACCTCTCGTCCGGGGGCCGCTGGTCGGGGGACGACGTGCGGCCGGAGGGACGTGCGGCGCGCGCGTCCTCCCCGATCCTACGAGCGGGACCGCGGTCAGCCGACCGCCGCTGCGCCTGGCTCGCGGACGCAGCCCCGCTCCCCCGGGAGTCCGTTTCGTGCCCACTCGCCAGGACTCCCAGCGCCCGTTCGACACCAAACGGGGTCGCCGAGCTCCTCAGCCCCCGGATCGAGTCCACTCGTCGCGGGCTGAGGATCCGAGACGACGCCAACCGGGCCTTCACGTCTCCGCAGGCCCCGATCAGCACCCGTTCGCCGGAGGACGGAGCCGAAGCCTGACACCGCTCGTCCCGGAGGGACAGGTCAGCGGGCCCCTCCCCGGGCGAACGCCTCGAGGGCGTCGCCGGCGAGGCGGTAGCCGAGCCACTCCGTCTTGGGCGTCGCGCCGATGCCGTCGTAGACGCGGATCGCGGGGGTGTTCCACCGCAGCACGCTCCACTCGAACCGGCCGCAGTCGTTCTCGAGGGCGAGGTTGGCGAGGCGCCGGAGGATCGCCGTGCCGGCGCCGGCGCCCCGGTGCTCGGGAGAGACGTAGAGGTCCTCCAGGTAGAGGCCGTTGCGGCCCTGCCAGGTGGAGTAGTTGAAGAAGTAGACGGCGAAGCCGATCGGGAGGCCGTCGGCGAGGCAGATGAGGGCGTGCGCGGTCGACGAGTCGCCGAAGAGGGTCGCCTCGATCGACTGCTCGGTCGCGACGACCTCGCTCTCGGACTCCTCGAACACGGCGAGCTCGCGGACGAACCGGAGGATCGTGGCGGCGTCGGACCTCTGCGCGGGTCGGATCTCGAGGTCGGGCACGTCGGGGCTCCTCTCGGGCGGGGCGCTGGGGCGCTCGCGATCCTCGGACCCTAGCGGACGGCCGCGGGGGTCGACGTGCTGCAGCCCCGGCTCACTCCCCGAACCGCGTCTCCTTGTACGGCGCACCCGAGCGGTCGTACGTCGTCCACACTCCGAGCTGCCGCCCGTGGTCGAGCGTGCCGCTGCGCAGCAGCGTGCCGTCGAGCCGGAACCACTCCCAGAACCCGTGCATCTCCCCGTCGAGCATGCCGCCGCGGCCGCGGAGGCTGCCGTCGCGGTGCAGGATCTCCGTCGTCTCGCTCACGCGCTCGCCTCCGATCCCGATCGCGCCACCGGAGGGAGGACCACCAGCGGATCGGGCCGGTGCACCCCGCGCATGCGGTAGCCGAGCGCGTCCGACGCCTGCAGCAGGTCGGCCAGCAGCCAGACGATCCCGAGCCACATCTCGGTCCCCTGCAGCCCGGGCACGCCGTCCGCGCCGTCGGACCGCGGCGCGAACGCGATCCCCTCGCCGGGGACCCACTGGCCGAGCGCCTGCTCGAGCGCCCCGCGCGCCCACTCCGCGATCTCGGCGCGGCGGTGCGGAGTCTGCTGCGCGGCGAGCCGGAGCGGATGCGCGATGTCGAGCACGTTGCACGCCGTCCAGCCCGCGGGGGTCGAGAGGTACGGGTCGGCGGCGTGCAGCAGCACGGTGTCGATCGTTGCGACCGGATACGGCAGCGGCACTCCGAACTGCGCGAACAGTCCGCGGGTCAGCCGGTAGAAGCCGTTCACCGCCTGCAGCCGCGGCGACTCGGAGTCGGGCAGCACCGTCCCCCACAGACCCGTCGCGGGGTCCGCGCGGGCGACCGCCCAGCCGAGCAGGGTGGCGAGGGGCCCGGCTCCCCCGTCGTCGAAGGCGTCGGAGTGGTCCAGCACGTTCACGGCGCACGCCGTCGCGAGCGCGTCGACCGCGGCACCGGATCCCCAGGCGCCGGCGGCCCAGTCACGGGCGTCGAGGGCCGCGGTCAGGTCGGCCCCCGCGAGTTCGTGGACGGCGCGGATCGGGTGAGGCGTCCGCCCGCCGAGCAGCCGCACCGCGTAGCCGACGCTGAGGACGTGGTAGCTCGCCGGCCCGTCGAACGCCGAGAGCGGCTCCTCAGAGAGCGGCTCCGACGAGGTCCGCGCCCGCTCGAGACCGGCGTCCGAGAGGTCGCCGTCGGCGACCAGCCCCGTCGCCGGATCCTGCCTCGCCGTCAGCCGTCGGATCAGGTCCGCGGCGTCGAACCCGGGCGGCGGCGCGTCGAGCAGCAGATCGGCGAGCTCGACGGCGTCGGCCCACGGGCGGACGGTCGGCGCAGCGGCCGTGCCGGGCCGGTCGACGAAGCGGCCGTCCTCGAAGCAGCGCGCGAGCACCGCGGGGATCTCGGCCCGAGCCGTGTCCCCGAAGCGCCGGAGCGCCTCCCGCAGCTCGGCGTCGCGAGCCGGCGCCCGCCGGTCGCGGAGGACGCGGGCCGGATTCCCCGCCACCACCGCGTGGTCCGGGACGCTCTTCGTCACCACCGAGCCGGCGCCGATCACGACGTGGTCGCCGATGACCACTCCGTCGAGGATCGTCGCCTGCGAGCCGATCCAGACGTCGTCGCCGAGCACGATCCCCCTGCTCGAGAGGCCCTGGGTGAAGACCGGGGCGTCCGGCTCCATCAGGTGGTTGAAGCCCAGGATCGAGGTGTGCGCACCGATCCGGACGCCGTCGCCCATCCGCACGTCGCCGCGGACCACGGCGAACGGATTGACGGAGCAGTCGGCTCCGCTCGTCACGTCGCCGGTGACGTACGCGTGCGCGGCGATGTAGCTGCGGTCGCCGATCGACAGCCGGTCGCAGAAGACGGCGGCACTCGCCGCGACGAACACCCGGTCGCCGATCACGGCTCCCCCCGAGGCCAGCTCCCCCAGCCGCTCGGCCTGCGCTGCCCCGTCGGCGGAGTCGGGGTCGTACTCCCACGGGAGGAAGTCGACTCGGCGGACTCCGTCGGCACTCATGCACCCACCCTTCCACGGAACCCGACGGGGCACGAGGGAACCCCGGACCGTCGAGACGTCCCGGTGCAACGGGCTGTCTCGACGGTCCGGGGTTCCCTCACCGGCGGACGACGGAGCGCCCTACTTCAGGGTGCGCTTCACGATGTTGTTCCCCGGAGTCGGGTCCGACACCACGGACCACGCCTTGGCCTCGACGGTGGTCGACGCCGGGCGGCTCGCGAGCGCGACCGTGTAGACGATGCTCTTCCCGGTCGTCACGCTCGGGGTCTTCCAGGTGAGCACCGTGGTGCCCGCGACCGACCCGGCAGTCTTGACGGCGCCCGGAGCGGACGTCACCGTCCCGGTCACGACGACGCGAGTCGTGGTCGCCGCCGCATCACGCGTGCCGACGTTCTTCACGGTGACCTTCACCGACAGCGGAGCCGTCGCCGACAGCCCCGACGCCGGAGCGACCGCCACCGTCAGATCCGCTCGCGTGAACAGCTTCATCTGCAGCGTCTGCTTCACCGCGGGCGCCGCCGACCAGACGGAGTCCCCGGCCTGCGCGGCCGTGACCGTGCAGGAGGACGTCCCCGTCAGCGTCACCGTCGCGGTGCCCGGCCCGGTCGACGCCAGCGTGCAGCTGCCCGAGGCCGTGAGCGCCACCGGCAGACCGGAGGAAGCGGTCGCCGCCACCGGGTACGCGATGCCCCGATCGGGCGAGGTCGGCATCGTGGTCGTGAACGCGATCGTCTGCGCCTTCCTCACGACCTTCACCGGCGCCGCGACCACGACCGACTGCGTCGCGCGCGGCGCAGCCTCGTAGGACGCGTCCCCGGCCTGGGATGCCGTGATCTTGCAGGTACCGGCCTTCAGGAACTTCACCGTCCCGTTCGTCACGGAGCAGACCGTCGGGGTCGTCGTCCCCAGCACCACCGGGGCACTGGATCCGGCCGCGGCCACCGTCGGCACGTACGCGGCGCCTCCGGCCGTCGCCGCCGGAGCGGTCGACGTGAAGGCCAGAGTCTGCGTCTGCCTCCCCGCGACCTCGAACGTGCGCACCGCCTGGGCGGCACCGTGGCGGGCATCGCCCGCCTGGTCCACCGTCAGGGTGCAGGTGCCCGCGGAGTCGTACGACACGACTCCGGACGCCGTCGAGCACGCGCCCGATGCGGTCAGCACCGGGTCCGTGCTCGAGGGTCCCCGCACGATCACGGGGGTGGACGAGCCGCCCACCCGCGCGTCCGCGGGAGCCGTGCCTCCGAAGGACACGGTGCCCGCCGTCAGACCGACCGCGATGGTCTGCGACACCCGAGGAGCGGGCTCGCGGGTGTCGTCACCGGCCTGATCGGCGGTCACCGTGCAGGCGCCGGACCCGGAGAACGTCACGACACCGTCCTCGATCGAGCAGGAGCCATCGGTGCCGAACGCCACGGGCTCGCTCGAGGATCCACCGGTCGCCGCCGGCGTGTAGGTGCCGCCCGCGACCGCCGCAGCGGGGGCCTCGGACGTGAAGGCCACGGTCTGAACGGCCTTCCCGACCTCGAACGCCCGCACGACCTGGTCCGCGGGGCCGTGCTCCGCGTCACCCGGCTGATCGAGGGTCAGCGTGCAGGTGCCCACCGCGTCGTAGGACACGACGCCCGAGTCGACCGAGCACGCACCCGCTGCGGCGAGGACCGGCGCAACGCTGGAGGGTCCGCGCACGATCACCGGAGTGAACGACCCGCCGAAGCGGGCATCCGTCGGAGCGACGCCGCCGAAGGCGACCGTCCCTTCCGAGACGCCGATCTCGACGGTCTGCGAGACCTGCGAAGCGGCCGCGTAGCGCGCGTCGCCCGCCTGGTCCGCGGTGATCGTGCAGCTGCCCGACCCGGTGAAGGTGACGACTCCGTCGGCGATCGCGCACGACCCGGTCACTCCGAGCACCACGGGCGCGCTCGACGCGCCACCCGCGGAGGTCGGCCGATACGTGCCGCCCACGAGGGGCGACTCCGGAGCGTCGGACGTGAACGTCACCGTCTGCGCCAGAGCGGCGATCTCGAACGTGCGGGTCGCTTCAGGGGCCGCCGCGTGCACCGCGTCGCCCGCCTGGTTCAGCGTCAGCGCACAGGTGCCCGCGGTGTCGTAGGAGACGACTCCCGCCGATACCGAGCACGCGCCCGACGCCGTGAGTACCGGACGGGCACTCGACGGCCCGGCCACGATCCTCGGAGTGCTGGAGCCGCCGACCCTGGCGCCCACGGGAGCGGTGCCGCCGAACGCGACCGTGCCCGCCGTGAGCCCCACCGCGATCGTCTGCGACACCTGAGGCGCCGCCGAGTAGCCGACTCCACCGGCCTGATCCGCGGTCACGGTGCACGTGCCGGACCCGGTGAAGGTCACGACTCCGCTCGCGATCGAGCAGGCTCCGGTCGCACCGAGCTGCACCGGCCGACCGGAAGCGCCACCCGTCGCCGTGGGGCGGTAGGTGCCGCCCGCGAGCGCCGAGGCCGGCGCCTGCGAGGTGAACGCCACGACCTGGGCGGTCGTCGTGATCTCGAACGACCGGACGACCTCCGGAGCCGCGCCGTGGCGCGCGTCGCCCGCCTGGTTCAGCGTGAGCGTGCAGGTGCCCGCCGCGTCGTAGGACACGAGTCGGAAGGGTCCGACCGAGCAGGCACCGGACGCCGTCAGCACCGGAGGGGCGCTGGACGGCCCGGCGACGACCGCGACGGTCGTCGATCCGCCGACCCGGGCCTCCGCCGGAGCGTCGCCGCCGAACGCGACGGTGCCCGCCACGAGACCGACTGCGACGCGCTGCGACACCTGCGGAGCCGCCGAGTACCGGTCGTCCCCCGCCTGGTCCGCCGTGATCGTGCAGGTCCCCGCGCCGGTGAAGGTCACGAGCCCGTCCGCGATCGCGCACGACCCGGTCGCTCCGATCACGACGGCACTGCCGGAGGCGCGGCCGTCAGCGGTCGGCCGGTAGGTCGCGTCGACGAGCGCCGTGGCCGGAGCGGTCGACGTGAACGCGACGATCTGCGGGAGCTTCGTGATCTCGAAGGTCTGCACGGCCCGCGCGGTTCCGTAGGTGTCGTCGCGGTAGTGGGTGGCGACGACGGTGCAGGTGCCCGCGGAGTCGTACGACACCACGCCGTTCTCGCCCAGCGAGCAGGCGCCCGATGCCGCGAGCAGCGCCGGCCCGGTGGACGGGCCCCGGACGAGCACCGGCGTGACGGATCCTCCGACCGCCGCCCCCGTGGGGACGGGACTCGAGATCCCGACCGAGCCCGGCGCGTAGCCGACCTCGATCGACTGGGTGTCGGGTCGCGCGTTCTCGTACTGCTCGGTGCCGTTCTGGTAGGCGGCGACCAGGCAGATCCCCTTCTTCGAGAACGTGACGACGCCGTCCTTCACCGAGCACTCGACGCTGGTGATGATCCACGGGGTCGTGCCGGAGGCGCCCGCAGTGATGGCGGGCGTGTAGGTGCCTCCGACCGCCGCGTTCACCGGCGGCGTCGTGGTGATCCGCACGGTCTGCTCGAGCTTCACGACGGAGATGTCCGCCTCGGCACGGCGCGCGGGCCAGTACCCGTCACCGGGCTGGTCGAGTGCCATCCGGCAGAGCCCCGCCTTGTCGTTGCGGACGGTCGTCCCGTCGGCCATCAGCGAGCACGCACCGCTCGCGGACAGCACGGGCACTCCCGACGACGGACCGGGAACGATCACCGGGGTGTACGTCTCGAGCACCTTCGCGATGCGCGGCGGCTCGCCGCCGAACCGGAGGTTGCCCTCCGGCGTCCCGACGGTGATGACCTGACGCGCCTGCGGAGCAGCGCTGTGCCGCTCGTCGCCGCGCTGATCCACCTTCACCGTGCAGTACCCGTCGCCGAAGAACGTCACTGTCGAGTACTCGATCGTGCAGGTGCCGTTCTCGATGATCGAGATCTCGAGCGGGTTGCCCGATCCTCCGCCGGTCGCCTGCACGGTGTAGGTGTCGTCGGTGAAGACGCGGGAAGGAGGGGTCGAGGTGAACGTGATCGCCTGCGGGATCCGGTCGAGCAGGATGAAGCGCACCAGAGAGTCCGGGGCCTCGTGGACGTCGTCGCCCGCGACATCGAACTGCACTGCGCAGGTGTTGCCCTCGGTGTAGGTCAGGATCTGCCGGCCCTGCCCGTCGGGTGCGACCGTGCAGCCGAAGAAGGTGCTGATCGCCACCGGCAGTCCCGAGCTCGCCGTTGCGGACACGACGTCCGTGGTGCCGAGCACTCCCCGGGCGGGGAGGACGGGGGTGATGGTCTGCGTCGCCTTGGCCACGGTGAGGTCGAAGGACTCAGCGCCCGAGGCGTAGAACGCGTTCCCCGCCTGCTCCGCCGTCACCGTGCACAGCCCGGACCGGGTGAAGGTCACGACGCCGTCGGCGGCCGAGCAGGCACCGGTCGCTCCGACCACCACGGGGAGCCCGGAGGCGCCGCCCGTCGTGGACGGCGTGTAGCTGCCGAGCGCGACCGGCCTCGCGGGGCGCGGCGAGGTGAACGCGACGATCTGCTCGATCTTCTTCACGGTGACGGTGAAGGCGGCCGTTCCCGTGTTGCCCACGGCATCGACGGAGGAGCAGGTCACCGTGGTGTCGCCGATGGGGAACACGGTTCCGGAGGCGGGCGCGCACGTCGCGTCGACGGGGCCGTCGACCGCGTCGCGCGCCGGGGCGGCGTAGGTGACGACGGCACCGGAGACGCTCGTCGGCTCGGCGACGACGGTCGCCGGCACGGCGACCACCGGGCCGCTCCGGTCCTCGAGGAGGAAGGTGCCGGGCACCGACGTGATGCTGTAGTTCGAGCCCGCATCGCCTCCGGCGCACGTGGTGGCGTAGCTGCCGACGGGCGTCGTGGCGTCGATCACGACCACGCCGTCCTCGTTCGAGAAGCGGCCTCTCGGCTCGGTGAGGAAGCGGTCGGAGCCGAGGAACCCGGTGGTGGTGCAGGTGATCGCCGGAGCCGTCGCGACGCCGTGCGCCCCGGTCGGAGGGCTCGACGCGGTGACCGTGAGCACGGCCGGAGTCACCGTGAGGGTGCCGTCGACGTAGGCGATGGGGCCGGTCGGGTTCGTGAGACCGGAGCAGTGCGTCGTGTAGCGCCCGGCCGGAGTCGTGCTCGAGAGGGCGAGGGGCGAGGTGAAGGCCGTGTCGGTCGTCGCGTACGCGCTGCACGAGAGAGTGCCGACGAGGCCGGCGCCGACGGCGGCCGTGATCTCGGGAGCAGCGGAGCCGTACGAGACGGTCGGCGACGCCGCGGTGACCTTCACCGGGACGGGCAGCGGGGCGACGATGCGCAACGCGCCGTCCTTGTACCCGGCGATCGTGTAGTTGGCGTCGACGGCCCCTCCGTAGCACCGGGTGGTGAAGTACGAGTAGGTGCCCGTCAGGCTCGCCCAGTTCGGAGTCGGCCGGTAGATGATGTCCGTCGCGGTGACGATCTGGCGGTACACGCCGTGCGTGGGCGGAGTGACCCAGGTGTCGGACCCGAGGAAGGGCGCCGTGCAGCCGAAGGCCGGTGCCGGCGAATTGCGCGGATGGTCGAAGGACTTCGCGGTCACGGTGAGGGCCTTGGGCTTCGCGGTGAAGCTCTGCAGCGCTTCGGCGGGGTACCCGTTGGGCGTCATCGGATCGACCTTCGCCCCGATCGTGCAGAGCCCGGCCGCGGTCACGGTGACGGTCGAGCCGCTCACCGTGCACGACTCGGCCGTCTTGCTGCTGAAGACGATCGAGCGCGCGGGCTGGGTGACCGCCTGCGCGTAGCCGCTGATGTCGAAGGTGTCTCCGTACGTCTTCGGCGGCAGCGTCGACAGATCGAAGTGGGCTCCCATCACCGTCACCGTCACCTGGTTGCTGATCGTCCGACCGCCGCAGGTGGTGGCCGTGACGCGGTACAGGACCGTCTCGGGCCGGGTGTGCGGCGGGACGACCAGCTGGGTCGAGGCGCTCCCGACAGTCGCCTCACCCTCGGCGACCTGCCAGGTCGCTCCGCCGTCGCGGGAGGACTCCCACGACATCACGGGGATGCTGCCGTAGACCGACGACGTGACCCACCAGGCGTCGAGGGTGTGCTGCCGGCCGGTCACGATCACGTCGTCGATGGGCTGCTGCCGGAAGACCGGTGCCGGGGCGCACGCGCGGACCTCGTGCCGCAGCACGGGCTCTCCCGACGAGCTCCCGCGGGTCGCCATCTCCCAGCTGAAGGCGGCGGGATAGGTCGCCCGGACGTCGTTCCACCCCTGCGGCAGGTTCCCGGTGCGCAGCACGGCCTCGCCGTTCGCGCCGACCGGCACCTTCGTGACGCCGGCACCCGTCGAGAACTCGACGGTTCCCCCGGCCGGCACGGGTCGGCCCAGACTCGGCACGGTGACCCGGGCGGTGATGACGACCTCTTGGCCCGCGGTCGACCACGTCGGCGTCGTCGTGACGGTGGTCGCGGTGTCGTACACCGGCGCGATCACGGGGTCGGGGTACGTCGGGCCGACGCTCTGCGCGACCTTGGTGACACTCGGGTGCACGTAGCTCGACCCGCCGCCGCCGGCTCCCGGATGGTTGGCCGGATCGAGTCCGTCACCCGCCGTATAGGACGAGCCCCCGCCGCCGCCGTACCACCAGCCGCCGCCTCCGCCGCCGCCGCTGAGATTGTAGGCGCCGCAGTTGTAGGCGCCGTCGCCGATGACCCTGCCGACATCGCCGCCCTTCCCGTCGTTCAGGAAGACGCCCCACTGGCCGGCGTTCCCCCTGCTGCAGGTGTTGAACGTGGCGTATCCGGCCGCACCCGGGTTGCCGCCCGAGTTCGCACCGCCGCCGCCACCGCCACCACCGTCGACCTCGCGGTTCGTGCCGCCGTTCGCGCCGGGCTTGGCACCGCTGCCGGCGTCGGCGTCACCGCCCCGCGCGGTGGACCCTCCGCCACCGCCGCCGGCGCCGGCGACGGCGAGACCGTGCTGGCAGCCGTCGGACCCGACGGTCGAGAGGTACTGCGCGTCGCCGCCGATGCCGCCGCGACCCTGCAGGCTGGTCGCCGACCATCCGGCCGCCCCCGCCGGGGCTCCCTTCAGGCGCCCGATCTGCAGGACCTGTCCCGGAGTGACGGCCACGTCCACGACGAGCGTCGAGCCGCTCCCACCCTTCGATCCCTCCCCCGCGAGGCGGATGCCGCTCATCGAGGTCGGCGCGGAGCCGCCGCCTTTCTGACCGCTCAGGATCGCGCGCACCGTGGTCACGCCGGCCGGCACCGTGTAGTCGAGAGCCTTCTCGACCTTCGGCGAGGTGAAGCACGCCGTGGTGAAGACCTGAGCGGCCGACGAGGTCGGCGCGACCACGACGCTCAGCCCGATACCGGCGACGAGGACCGCCCCGGCGACGAGGGACGAGAGGAAGGACTGACGACGCATGCGCTGCTACTCCTGGCGGCTGCTGCCGGGAGCCGATGCCCGCGGTCGCCTCACAGTAGGAGTGCAACCGCATCACGGGAACGCGAAATCTACACGCTCGCCCTTGTCGGGGGGTACGGATTCCCGTTCTCCGAGCCTCCTCCCAGAGAGTTCTCCTCCGCCGGAGCGCCGATCGGCGCAGTGCCGGAGTCGTGCTGATCGTCGCCCTCCCTCCCGTCCCGGCGGCCACGGCGGCGCCCCGGTAGATTGGCCGCGAGATGACAGCCGATCCCGATTCACGCCAGTGGCGGAGGCCGTCGGTGACGGCCGATCAGCGCCGGGCCGACGCCGCGACCGCCGCCGCCCTGTTCGGCGCCTCGATCCTCTCGCTGGTCCTCGGGCGCGCGATCGGGATGTACCCGGACGGCGCCGAGCCGGCGCTGAGCATCGGCCTCCTCGCCCTCGTGATCCTGCCGCTCGCCTTCCGCCGCAGTGCCCCGGTGCCCGTCCTCGCCGTCACCTCGGTGGCGTTCCTGCTGGTCGGCGAGCTGCGCGTGCCCGAGCTCACCATCAGCAACATCGCCCTCTTCATGGCGATGTACAGCGTCGGGGCCTGGGAGCCGAGGCGGGCGCGGGCCGACTGGACCCGCGGCGTGCTGGTGATCGTCATGGCCGTGTGGCTGCTCGTGACGTTCTTCCGCGCGAGCACGCAGGACCTCGAGTTCGAGGGCGCGGGCATCGGTGCGCTCACCCCGGTCGCCGCGTACCTGCTCCAGCAGATCCTGATCAACATCCTCTACTTCGCGGGAGCCTGGTGGTTCGGGAACCACGCCTGGGCCTCGGCGCGCCAGCGGGCCCTGACCGACCTCCGCACCCGCCAGCTCGAGGACGAGCAGGCGAAGGTCGCGCGGCAGGCCATCACGATCGAGCGGCTCCGCATCGCCCGGGAGCTGCACGACGCGGTGGCCCACCACGTCTCGCTGATGGGCGTCCAGGCGGCGGCGGCGCGGACCCTGCTCGACTCGGATCCCGGTCGGGCCCGCGGCCAGCTCGAGGCCCTCGAGGGCACGTCGCGCGCGGCCGTCGGCGAGCTGTACCAGTTGCTCGGCACGCTCCGCGACGAGGAGTCGGTGCTCGACCCGGTCACCGCGTCGCTCGGCCTCGACTCCCTCCCAGCGCTGATCGCCGACGCCGAGGCGGCCGGGCTGCGGGTGACGCTCGAGCAGGTCGGCGAGCCGTTCGCCGTGCCGCCGCTGGTCGGGCTGAACCTCTACCGCATCGCCCAGGAGTCGCTGACGAACGTGCTCAAGCACGCCGGGCCGGGCACGCGCGCGCGGGTGCACGTGCGCTACGGCGGGTCCGCCGTCGAGCTCGAGGTCGCCGACGACGGGCTCGGCCGCCCCGGCCCCCGGCAGCGCAACGGAGGTCTGGGCCTCGTCGGCATGCGCGAGCGCGCGGCCACGCTGGACGGCGTGCTCGAGGCGGGGCCGCGCGCCGGCTCCGGCTGGGTCGTCCGCGTCGCCGTCCCCCTCGGGGTCGCGGCATGAGCGACGTCCGCGTCGTCCTCGTCGACGATCACGCCCTGATGCGCCAGGGCATCAGCACGATCCTCTCGGTGCAGCCCGGCATCGACATCGTCGGTGAGGCCTCCAGCGGCGAGGAGGCCCTGGAGCTCGTCGCGAGGACACGCCCCGACGTGGTGTGCATGGACGTCGAGATGCCGGGCATCGGCGGGATCGAGGCGACCAGACGCCTGCTCGCCGATCCGGAGTCGCCGGTGCGCGTACTCATGCTGACCACCTTCGACCGCGAGGACTACCTGCTCGAGGCGCTCGACGCCGGCGCGAGCGGGTTCCTGCTGAAGAACTCCCCTCCGGAGCACCTGGTCTACGGGGTGCGGGCGATCGCGGCCGGGGAGGCGCTGCTCGCGCCCGAGCTGACCCGCGCGGTCATCGAGCGCGCGGTGGCCGCCGACCGGGTGCGGACCCCTGCGCCGAGCGGCACAGAGCCCGACCAGCTGACCCCGCGCGAGGTCGAGGTGCTGCGGCTGATGGCGCAGGGGCTCTCGAACGACGAGATCGCCGACCTGCTCGGAGTCGGCCGCGCGACCGTGAAGACCCACGTGTCGAACGTGCTGATGAAGCTGGCGCTGCGCGACCGGGTGCAGGCCGTCGTCTACGCCTACCGGTCCGGCCTCGTCGGCTGACCCCTTCCTCCGTCTCGAGGCGGAGACACCGGTTCACCCCCGGGCCGGAAGCGCTCGACGCGGCCCGCTCCTAGCGTGGAGGTGTCAACGGATCCCGGGGAGGTCGCATGCTCAGCGTGCAGAACATCAGTCGCAGTTTCGGCGAGCGCCGCGTCGTCGACGACGTCAGCTTCGACGTCGCCCGAGGGCGCCTCACCGGCTTCGTCGGCGGCAACGGCGCCGGCAAGACCACGACCATGCGCATGATTCTCGGGGTCCTCCGCCCCGACTCCGGCACCGTGACGCTCGACGGCTCGCCCGTGGGCCAGGCCGCCCTGCACGGCTTCGGCTACATGCCGGAGGAGCGCGGCCTCTATCCCAAGATGGAGATCGGCGAGCAGCTGGCCTACCTCGCGCGGCTGCACGGCATCGACAAGGCGACCGCGGTGCAGCGCGGCGACGACC
The DNA here is from genome assembly GCF_003044275.1 of Rathayibacter caricis DSM 15933. Taxonomy (NCBI): domain Bacteria; kingdom Bacillati; phylum Actinomycetota; class Actinomycetes; order Micrococcales; family Microbacteriaceae; genus Rathayibacter; species Rathayibacter caricis. The sequence goes on from NZ_PZPL01000001.1 coordinate 139,645, forward strand.
TGCTCGAGCGGCTCGGACTCATCGAGCGCCGGCGGGACAAGCTCGAGGCGCTGTCGCTCGGCAACCAGCAGCGCGTCCAGGTCGCCGCGGCGCTCGTGCACGACCCGGACGTGCTCATCATGGACGAGCCGTTCTCGGGGCTCGATCCGCTGGCCGTCGACGAGGTCGTCGCCGTGATCGCCGAGCACGCGGCGCGCGGAGTGCCGGTGCTGTTCTCCTCCCACCAGCTCGACGTGGTCGAGCGCCTCTGCGACGACCTGGTCATCATCGCGGGCGGCAGGGTGCAGGCGGCCGGCGAGCGCGAGGCCCTGCGCGACCAGCACTCCGGCGACCGCTGGTCGCTCGAGATGAGCGGCGACGTCGGCTGGATCCGCGGCCTGCCCGGCGTCGAGGTGGCCGAGCTCGCCGGGACGTCGGCGCTCTTCCACGCCGACGCGGCCGCCGCCGACGCCGTCCTGCGCGCCGCGGTCGAGCGGGGCACCGTGACGGCCTTCCGGCCCGTGAGGCCGACCCTCGGAGAGATCTTCCGGGACATCGTGGTCAGCGCACCCTCGGGTGCCGACGAGAGAGCAGCAGCCTGATGAGCACCAGCACGAGCACCAGCACCGGCTCCCCCGCGACCAGCAGCGCCCCTCACCCGGACGCACCCCGCGACGCGCGACTCGGCACCTGGGGCGCGACGCTCCTCGTCGCCGAGCGCGAGATCCTCTCGCAGGTGCGCTCGAAGGCGTTCCTCGTCTCGACCGTGATCACCCTCGTCCTGGTGATCGGCGGCATCGTCCTCTCGAGCGTGCTGGGGAACCGCACCGCCGAGGCGACCCCGGTCGCGGTCGTCGGATCCGTGCCCTCCGCCGTCACCGACTCCGGCACCCTCGAGATCACCGAGGTCGCCACGCAGGCCGACGCGGAGGACCTCGTGCGCGACGGGACCGTCGACGCGGCCCTCGTCCCCGACGACTCCGCTCTCGGCTTCTCGATCGTCGCCCTCGACGAGGCCCCCGAGGGCCTGATCTCGGCCCTCTCCGTCAGCCCCGAAGTCGCCCTGCTCGAGCCCTCCGAGACCCCGTCGGGTCTGCGCACCCTCATCGGGCTCGCGTTCGGCCTGGTCTTCATGCTCGCCGTCCTCGGCTCGGGAGCGACGATCATGCAGAACACGGTCCAGGAGAAGCAGTCGCGCATCGTCGAGATCCTGCTCGCCGCCGTGCCCGCCCGGGCGCTGCTCGCCGGCAAGATCCTCGGCAACTCGGTGATCGGAGTCGGCACGGCGGCCGCCATCGCCGCCGCGTCCGCCCTCGGGCTGGCGATCACCGGCCAGACCGAGCTGCTCGATCTGCTCTCGGCTCCGCTGATCTGGTTCGTCGTCTTCTTCGTCTTCGGATTCGTCCTGGTCGCGAGCGTCTTCGCCGCCGGAGCGGCACTGGTCTCGCGCCAGGAGGACACGGGCTCGGTGATGACCCCGGCGATGATGCTCGTGATGGTCCCGTACTTCGGCGTCGTGCTCTTCGGCGACAACGCGCTCGTCATGACGATCCTGTCGTACGTCCCGTTCAGCGCTCCCGTGGCGATGCCCGTGCGCCTGTTCTTCGGCGAGGCCGACTGGTGGGAGCCGCTGGTCTCGCTCGCCCTCCTCATCGTCGCGACGACCGCCGTGATGGCGGTGGCGAGCACGATCTACACGAACTCGCTGCTCCGGATGGGCTCGCGGGTGAAGCTCCGCGAGGCGCTGAAGTCGAGCTGACACGGGCCGGTGCGGTCGGCTCGATCGTCCCCGCCACGACGAGCGCGGCGCCGACCAGCGCGAGACCCGGCAGCCGCTCGCCGGCGAGGCGGCCGACGACCCCGCCCCGGACCGGTTCCGCGGCGGAGGGCGTGCTGAACACGAGATCGCCGTCGCGAGCACGCGAGATCGTGTTCACCACGCCACTAGTCCGCGGTCCGCAGGCTGGTCGGGCCGGGGCGACGAGCCCGATGCAGGCGGAGGGCGCGGCGGAGGCGGTAGACGGGCCAGCGGAAGAAGGACCGGCCGGTGATCGAGACGACGTCGATGCGGACGAAGTTGTTCTTGTCGTCGTCGTGGAACGCCTCGAGCTGCTGGATCCCCGAGTTCTCGATGTCGATGTCGGAGTTCAGCCGGTGAGCGTCGCCGTGGACGACGACGCTCCAGAAGCGCCGGCCGCGGTGCCCGTCGAACTCGAACGCGACGCGCGGGTGCTGGGTGATGTCCATCATCTTGCTGCCCGGGCCGCTGCGGAAGAAGATCGCTCCGTCGTGGACGAGGAAGTTGACGGGCACGATCGTGGCGCTCGGGCCGCGAGTGGACGGAGTGTGATCGATGACCGCGAGGCGGCCGATGTCCGTCGAGCGCGCCAGACGCCAGCACTCCTCAGTGGTCAGCTCGACGAGGGTGGTGTTCGATCGGGTGCTCATGGGCGTCTCCTGGTCTCGGTCGAGTGTCATCCGGAGACCGCCGGGTCGGGGACGACGATCACGGGCCGGGAGGCGCCGCGCAGCGTGTCGTACGCGACAGAGCCGAGCAGGAGACGCTGGAGGCCGTGACGGGAGGTGGCGCCGACGACGATCTCGAGGGCGTCCTTCCCGAGACGGGTGAGCACGGTCGCGGGGTCCCCGGTCTCGGATCTGCTGTGCACGCCGAGGTCCGGGAACTGCGCGTGAACGGCGGCGACTTCGAGGGCGAGCAGGTCGAGGCTGGCGGTCCGGAGCAGGTCGTAGAAGCCCTGGTCGGGGACGAAGCCGGGGACCCAGGCCTGCAGCGGTGTCCACACGTGGACGACGGTGAGCTGCTCGTCGAGCTCGGCCGCGTCCCTCGCGGCGAAGAGCACGGCGGCGCGTGCGGCCGGCGATCCGTCGATGCCGACGAGGATGCCGCCGTGATGTCCTGACTGCGGGGTCGGGATGACGGCGACCGGGGCTGTCGAGCGCGCGGCGAGGTCCACGGCGGGCGAGTGCCGGGTGCCGGGCTCCGCCCCGTTCCGGTCGTCGTGGGTTCCGACGACGATCATCCGGGCGCCTCGGGCGTCCTCGGTCAGCTCGTCGACGGGGCGGCCGCGGCGCAGCGCGGTGGTGACGGAGATGTCGGGGGCCTTGGACGCTGCTCCGAAGGCGTCGCGGGCGAGGACGACCTCGCCGTGGGCCGCCTGGAGGCTCGCCGCGCCGGGATGCCCTGCGGCGGCATCGGTGTCGGAGACGAAGACGGCCAGGACCGGGGTGCCGGTGCGCTCCGCACGGCGCAGAGCCCAGTCGAGGGCGGCCCTGCTGTGGGAGGAGTCGGAGAGCCCGACGACGATGGGCGCGGTCATGACGCTCGATTCCACCCCGGTGCCGCGCGGTGCGGCGGTGAGGTCTTCTCTCGAGCGTGGGCGGAGGGAGGGCGGAGAGGTAGAGGCGAACGTCCCGGCTTCTGATCCGTGCCCGGGCGGTTCCGGGACCTTCGGCACTACGGCCGCGACTGCGCGGTGCCTAGCGTCGGTAGCAGGAGCGGCGGCACCAGCGCACACGCACGGTCGCGAGCCGTCTCCGCGATCACGGAGCAGGACGCATCATGACCCTCGCAGCCCCCGCACGCACCGATCACCAGATCCAGCTCGCCGTGCAGGACGAGTTGAACTGGACTCCGGACGTCGACGCCGCCACGATCGGAGTCGCCGTCGACCACGGCGCGGTCACGCTCTCGGGCGAGACCCCCACCTACCTCGAGCGCCTCCACGCCTGCACCGCGGCCCTCCGCGTGCACGGCGTGCGCACCCTCGTCGACGAGCTGACCGTCCACTCCGCCCGCTCCGCGTCGATCAGCGACGGCGACTTCGCCGAGAGCGTGCAGACCGCGCTCACGAGCGGACGCTTCATCCCCGAGACCGTGACCGCCGAGATCCACGGACGCTCCGTCGTCCTCGCCGGAGAAGTGCACTGGGACTTCGAGCGCCAGAGCGCCCGCGACGCGCTCGCCCACGTCCCCGGCATCAAGGACGTCCTGTCGATGATCACCCTGCGCGCACGACCCAGCGCGGCGGACGCCCTGGTCCGGATCAGCGACGCGCTCGTGCGCGACGCGACGGTCGACGCCGGACGCATCAAGGCGCACCTCGACGGCACCCGGCTCGTTCTCAGCGGCACCGTCAGCAGCTGGCCCGAGCGTCGCGCCGCCGAGCGCGCCGCCTGGTCCTCGCCCAGCATCACGCACCTGCAGAACGACATCGTCGTCTCCTCCTACTGAAGCGGGACCCTCCCCCTCCTTCCCTCCCGACACGTGAATCGAGACCTCATGAGAGCCGCACGCTTCCACGGCCCGCACGACATCCGCATCGACGACGTCCCCGAGCCGGAGCTCCGCCCCGGGGCCGTGGCGATCGACGTCGCCTGGTGCGGCATCTGCGGGACCGACCTGCACGAGTACCTGGAGGGTCCGATCTTCATCCCGCCCGCCGGGCACCCCCACCCGCTGACGCACGAGCAGGTGCCGGTCACGATGGGGCACGAGTTCAGCGGCACCATCACCGCCCTCGGCGACGGGGTGACCGACCTCGAGGTCGGCGCGAACGTCGTCGTCGAGCCGTACTCCGTCTGCGGGCACTGCGCTCCGTGCCTCGCCGGGCACTACAACCTCTGCACGAGCATGGGCTTCATCGGACTCGCGGGAGGCGGGGGCGGACTCAGCGAGAAGGTCGTCGTCGACCGGCGCTGGGTGCAGCCGATCGGCGGCATCCCGCTCGATCAGGCGGCACTGATCGAGCCCCTCGCGGTCGGGCACCACGCGTTCACCCGCAGCGGGGCCCAGCGCGGCGACACGGCGCTCATCGGCGGAGCGGGGCCGATCGGCCTCCTGCTCGCCGCGGTGCTCACAGCGGAAGGCGTTCGAGTGATCATGTCCGAGCCCGGTGCCGCCCGGCAGGCGATGGCCCGCGAGACAGGAGTGGCCGATGTCGTCATCGACCCGACGACCGAGGACCTCCTGGCCCGCGTGCACGAGCTCACCGACGGGATCGGCGTGGACGTCGCGTTCGAGTGCACGAGCGTCAACGCCGTCCTCGATCAGCTCATCGACGCCGTGAAGCCTGCGGGCGTGATCGTCAACGTCTCCATCTGGGGCAGCCGGGCGAGCATCGACATGCAGAAGCTGGTGCTGAAGGAGATCGATCTCCGCGGCACCATCGCCTACGTCGACGACCACCCCGCGACCATCGCCCTCGTCCAGTCCGGGAAGGTCGACCTCGCCCCCTTCATCACCGCGCGCATCCCGCTGGAACGCCTGATCGACGGCGGCTTCGACACCCTCATCGACCGCAAGGAGACCGCGGTGAAGATCCTGGTGGGCCCGCACCTGAGCGACCCGCTCCGAAGAACCTCCTGAGGAGATCACCATGACCGTCGAACACGCCGCCGCCTTCTCCGTCGACCCGGGCGGGACGGTGCTCATCCTGGGCGCCGACGCGCCCGCCGCGGATCCGGGTGACCTCGACCCCTGATCCGCGCTCACCCGGCCCGGGACCTTCGGCCCTACGACCGCGGGAGCCCGCCCCGTAGCGTCGATCGCAGGAACGGCGGCACGATCGCAGACACGCGATCGTGAGCCGTCTCCGCGATGCCCGGTGACGGGCGGAGAAGGAGCCGTCATGGCCGCCACACCCACGACCGCGGACCCGATCGTCTCGACCACCGCCACCGGCGGCGAGCTCGGGACCACGACCATCGACCAGGACGTCGTCGCGACCGTCGCCGGTCTCGCCGCGTCGGAGGTCACCGGCGTGCACGAGCTGGGCGGTGCCGCTACCCGCGTCCTCGGTGCCGTGCGCGGGGCACTCAACACCGTCAATCATCACCAGGGCGTCACCGTCGCCGTGACCGAGCAGACGGTCGGCATCGACGTCACCTTCACGGCCGAGTACCCGATGAGCCTGCAGAAGGTCGCGTCCGACGTCCGTTCCGCGATCATCCTCGCGGTCGAGACCATCGTCGGCCTCGAGGTCACTGCGGTGAACGTGCGGATCAACGACATCGTCCTCCCCCGCGAGGAGACGACCGAGACCGCCGTCTGACCCGAATCGAACGGCGCACCACTGCACCCTCCCAGGCCCTACCGCGGACTGGGAGGGCGCAGCTCTGTCTGCAGGACGGCTGCCTGGGTGCGCCGCTCGAGGCCGAGCTTGCTCAGGACGCTGGAGACGTAGTTCTTGATCGTCTTCTCGGCGAGGGAGAGCTCGACGCCGATCTGCCGGTTGGTCATGCCGTCGGCGATCAGCGCGAGGATCCGCCGCTCGCGCTCGGTGAGCCCGGCGAGGCGCGGGTCGACCCCGTGCTCCCCGCGAAGGCGGGCGGCGACCGCGGCGACGATCGCCGGATCGAGGAGGATGTCGCCGGCTGCGGCCGCGCGGACGACGTCGACGAGGCCCTTGCCACGGATGTCCTTGAGCACGTATCCGGCGGCACCGGCGATGACGGCCGCGGAGAGGGCCTCGTCGTCGTCGTACGCGGTGAGGATCAGGCAGCGGATGCCCGGATCGCGGGAGCGCACGTCCCGGCACACGTCGATCCCGCTGCCGTCGGGGAGGCGCACGTCGAGCACGGCGACGTCGGGGCGCAGTGCGAGGATCTCGCGGAGCCCCGCTGCGGCGGTGCCGGCCTGACCGACGATCTCGAGGTCGGGCTCGGACCCGAGCAGCTCCGCGAGACCCCGCCGGACGATCTCGTGGTCGTCGAGGAGGAAGACGCGGGTCATGACTGCTCCGAGGGGATCGTCGGGAGGAACGGGACGCTCCAGCGCACGCGGGTGTCGCCGGGGACGCTGGTGATCGTGAACGAGCCTCCTCGAGCCCGAGCGCGCTGCTCGAGGTTCGCCAGACCGCTGCGCCGGCCGCCCTCCCTGAATCCGCCACCGTCATCGCTGAGCTCGAGGACGACGACGCCGTCGGCGACGGTCAGGTGCAGAGTGACGACGGTCGCCTCCGCATGACGGGCGATGTTGGTGAGGGCCTCGCGGGCGACCGCGAGGACGTCATCTGCGAGGTCGTCGACGACGAGGAGATCGACGGCGCCGGCGAAGCTGATGTTCGGGGTGCGCACGAGAACAGGCGCGAGCTCGTTGGCGAGGTCGAGGATCCGGTGACGGACGGTCCCGCTGCCGTCGTGGTTCGCGGTCAGGGCGAACACGACCGTCCGGATGTGGGAGATGCTCTCGTCCAGACTCGCGACCGCGCGCTCGATCCTCGTCGCGGCCCGTCCCGGCGGCAGCGCCCCGGCGGCCTGATGCAGGTCGAGGCCTGTGGCGAACAGCTCCTGGATGACGTGGTCGTGCAGGTCGCGCGCGATGCGCCCGCGGTCCTCGAGCAGCGCCATCCGCTGCTGATCGGCTCGCGCGGCCGAGAGCTCCATCGCGACGCTGACGTAGGCCGCGAAATCGGACGCCATCTCGACGTCCGCGGTGGTGAAGAGCGGACGCCCGGGCCGGCGCGTCACGACGAGCACACCCAGCGCCCGGGAGGCGGCGATCAGGGGGACGGCGAGGACCGGGCCGCCGGACGTGGGCGTGCCGCCGTTCGTCGCCGTCATGATCCGATCGAGCACCCGTGGTTGGCCGCCGGCGAGGACGCTCCCCGAGATCGAGTCGCGCGCGTCGATCATCCGGCCCTCGAACGCCTCGGCCCCCACCCCCCGGGCGACACCGATGCGCAGCTGCTCGGGGTCCTCGGTCGGGAAGACGACGCCGACGAGATCCGCGCCCGCGAGATCGAGGATGCGCGTGGCGACGAGGCCGATGACGTCGTCGTCGTCAGGGGCGAGGATCGCCGAGGTCATCTCGGCCGCTGCTTGCGCCCACCGTTGGCGGAGGCGCGTCTCGGCGTAGAGGCGGGCGTTGTCGATGGCGACGCCCGCGGTCGCCGCGAGCGCGATGACGAGGTGCTCGTCGTTCGAGGTGAAGGCGCCCGCGCGGGAATCAGTGAGATAGAGGTTGCCGAACACCTGATCGCGCACGCGGATCGGGACGCCGAGGAACGACTTCATCGGCGGGTGCCGGGCGGGGAAGCCGACGGCTCGGGAGTCGACGGTCAGGTCGGGGACGCGGATCGGGTGCGGATCGCCGATGAGCGCGCCGAGCAGGCCGTGGCCCTCCGGGAGGTGACCGATCGAGGCGACCAGGTCGGGCTCCATCCCGACGTGGAGGAACTCCTCCAGTGACCCGTCGCTCCCGATCACGCCGATGGCGCCGTACCGGGCGTCGACGAGTTCGACGGCGGCATCGACGATGCGGCGCAGCACGGCCGGGAGGTCGATGTCCTCGACGACGGCGCGATTGGCGCGCAGGAGCGCTCGCAGGCGGCCTTGCACGCCGTCCTGGAGGGGACCGTCGACGCGACCCTCGCCTGACGACGGGTCGAGATGGGGCATGCGTGCTCCGCTCCGCCGTCGGTCGGCTGACCCAGCACTCCATGATCGCGTGCGCCCCCTCACCGGGGGAACCGTTTCCCGGGAAGTGACCACCTCGTTCGCGGTATCGGGGTCGACGAGGGCTCCTCCGGGTATCGGGACGTTCGGCCCTGGGGACGGGCCCACGCCTCGATCAGGCTCGGGTGAGGAGGTGACGTGATGCCTGATCCGGTCGTGGTCGGAGTCGACGGCTCGGGTCCCAGCGACGCGGCGACGCGCTGGGCGATCGAGCGAGCCGCGCGTCTCAACCTCGATCTCGCGTTCCTGCACGCATCGGGTCGCGACGGTGATGGCGACGACGCCTCCCGCTCCGTCCTCGACCGTGCCGTCATGAGCGCTCGCTCGCAGGCGGGCATCGGGCGGGTGCGCGGGCTGATGGTCCTCGGCGACGCGATGGAGCAGCTGATCACCGCGTCCGCCGAGGCGGCGATCGTCGTCGTCGGCAGCCACAAGACCGGATTCCTCCGCGGCCGTGTGTTCGGCTCGCGGAGCCTGCGACTCGTGGCAGGCGCGCTCTGCCCGGTGGCGATCATCCCGGAGGCCTCCGGCCGGACGCGGCGCGGCGTCGCCGTCGGTGTCGCCGACAGCTCGGCGGGGTCTCGCGCTGTGCGGTTCGCCGCGACGGAGGCCGCCGCCCTCGGGGAGGAGCTGACCCTGATCCACGGTGACATCAGCATTCCCCTCGGCAGCGCCGACCGCGACGTCGACACGGTCAGCGCATCCGATCGCCTTCTCGCGGCCGCGCGCCGGCTGGCGATCGAGACAGCGCCGGGGCTGGCCGTCCATGTGCGGGGACTCCGACGCCCCGCGGCCGTCGCTCTCGCGGACGCCGCCCCCACCAGTCTCCTGCTCGTCCTCGCAGCGTCGAGCGGGCGGAGCGGAGCAGCCGTGGGACGGACGACTCACGACGTCCTGATGAACCTGGCCGGCCCCGCAGTGGTCGTCCCGGCCTGAGGGTCGGGGATCGAGGAAGGGCCGGGCGATGACCGCCCGGCCCTTCCCCCCTGCGCGACCTACTGGAGCGCGGCAGCCCGCTCAGCCGCCTCGTGACCGTGCGGGTGGACATCGGCGCGGTGATAGGTCGCGCCCTGCGGGCCGCTCCCTGTCCAACTCCATTCGGCGACGGCCGGGATGTCGACGCCGTGCTCACGCGTGTACGCCCGGGCCTCGAGTCGCGCGTCCTGCATCCGCTGCCGGACGCCCGCCTCGCGGGCCGCTAACCCGGGTACCCGGTCGAGCACGTCGAGGACGAGCCGGTACCGGTCGAGGTCGTTCAGCATCACCATGTCGAACGGAGTGGTCGTGGTCCCTTCCTCGATGAAGCCCCGCACGTGCAGGTTCGCGTGCCCGTGCCGGCGGTAGGTGAGCCGGTGGATCAGCCACGGATAGCCGTGGTACGCGAAGATCACGGGCTTGTCGGTGGTGAAGACGGCGTCGTAGTCCGCGTCGCTGAGCCCGTGCGGATGCTCACCCTCGCTCTGCAGGCGCATCAGGTCGACGACGTTGACGACCCGCACCTTCAGCGTCGGCACCTCGGCGCGCAGCAGGGCCGCGGCGGCGAGGACCTCGAGGGTGGGGACGTCGCCGGCGCAGGCGAGGACCACGTCGGGCTCCTCCCCCGCGATCTCCGACCCGGCCCAGCCGAAGACGCCGATGCCGCGGGTGCAGTGCTCGATCGCCTGCGGCATCGACAGCCAGTTCGCCTCCTGCTGCTTCCCGGCGACCACCACGTTGATGTAGTCGACGGAACGGAGGCAGTGGTCGTAGGTCGAGAGCAGGGTGTTCGCGTCGAACGGCAGGTAGACCCGCACGATGTCGGCCTTCTTGTTCATCACGTGGTCGATGAAGCCGGGGTCCTGGTGCGAGGTGCCGTTGTGGTCCTGCCGCCAGACGTGGGAGCTGAGCAGGTAGTTCAGCGACGAGACGGGCCGGCGCCAGGCGATCTCGCGAGACGATTTCAGCCACTTGGCGTGCTGGTTGACCATCGAGTCGACGATGTGCACGAACGCCTCGTAGGAGTTGATCAGCCCGTGCCGGCCGGTGAGCAGGTAGCCCTCGAGCCAGCCCTGGCACTGGTGCTCGCTGAGCATCTCGACGACGCGGCCGGAGCGCGCGAGGTGGTTGTCCCTGTCGGCGACGCGGACCTGGGCGTCCCACTGCTTGTCGGTGACCTCGAACACGGCCTGCAGCCGGTTCGACGCGGTCTCGTCCGGTCCGAAGATGCGGAAGTCGTGCGGGTTCGCGGCGATGACGTCGCGCAGCCAGGTGCCGAGCACCGTCGTCGCCGAGCTGGTCGTCGCTCCGGGCGAGGGCACGTCGAGGGCGTAGTCGCGGAAGTCGGGCAGGTGCAGCGGCCTCCGCAGCAGCCCGCCGTTCGCGATGGGATTCGCGCTCATCCGGCGCGCCCCCTCCGGGGCGAGTGCGGTGACGAGCGGCACGGGTGCGCCGGCCTCGTCGAACAGCTCGTCGGGCCGGTAGGAGCGCATCCACCGCTCGAGCACCGCGATGTGCTCGGGGTTGTCGCGGACGTTCGCGAGCGGCACCTGGTGCGAGCGCCAGCTGTTCTCGGCGGGCAGGCCGTCGATGAAGGCGGGGCAGGTCCAGCCCTTCGGGGTGCGGAGGATGATCATCGGCCACGCGGGCCGCCCGTCGAGTCGCCCCGACAGCGCATCGGCCTTGATCTCGGCGATCTGGTTCAACGCCAGGTCCATCACCGTTGCGAGGCGGCGGTGCACATCGCGCGGATCCTCGCCGTCGAAGCCGCCCGAGACGAGGTACGGGGTGTGCCCGTAGCCGCGCATCAGCTGCTCGAGCTCGCGTTCGGGGATGCGGGCGAGGACGGTCGGGTTCGCGATCTTGTAACCGTTGAGGTGCAGGATCGGCAGGACGACGCCGTCGTGCAGCGGGTCGACGAACTTGTTCCCGTGCCAGCTCGTCGCCAGCGGACCGGTCTCGGCCTCGCCGTCGCCGACGACAGCCGCGACGAGCAGGTCCGGGTTGTCGAAGACGGCGCCGTAGGCGTGCGAGAGCGAGTAGCCGAGCTCGCCGCCCTCGTGGATCGACCCGGGCGTCTCCGGAGCGACGTGGCTGGGGATGCCGCCGGGGAACGAGAACTGCCGGAACAGCTTGCGCATCCCGTCGGTACTGCGGTCGATGTCGTCGTAGACCTCGCTGTAGGTGCCGTCGAGATAGGTGTTCGCGACCATCCCCGGGCCGCCGTGGCCCGGGCCGGTGACGAAGATCGCGTTCAGATCGCGGTCGCGGATGACGCGATTGAGGTGCGCGTAGACGAAGTTCAGCCCCGGAGTCGTCCCCCAGTGCCCGAGCAGGCGCGCCTTGATGTGAGCGGCGGCGAGAGGTTCGCGCAGGAGCGGGTTGTCGAGGAGGTGGATCTGCCCGATCGACAGATAGTTCGCGGCGCGCCACCAGGCGTCCAGCTCGTCGAGGGACCGCTCCGAGAGGACCTGCGGTGCCCGTGACTGCCATCGGGCCGGTGGGGCGGTCTCGAGGAGATCGAGGATGCTCATGCGGAGACCACCTCGTGCTGATCGCGCGTGGCGGCATCGAGAGGTCGCGCATCCGGGGGGCCGACCACGATGAGGGGCGTGTCGAGGTTGAGGATCAGATCGCGGCTCACGGAACCGAGCACCAGTCGGCGCCAGCCCGAGAGTCCGCGGGTGCCGATGACGATCGTCGCCGCCTTCGGCGACAGATGGGCGAGGGCGTGCGCCGGATCGCCCCCGACCAGGTGCGTCTCGATGCGCACGTCGAAACCGCTCGCCCGAGCGACTCGCTCCGCAGCGTCGAGGATCGAGCGGTGGTCGGCCTCGAGCGAGCGGATGAACTCGCCGTCGAGGAGGAAGGTGCTGTCGTAGAGGGCAGGCTCGGTCCACGCGTGCACCAGGTGCAGCGTCTGCCCGCGTCGCGCCGCCTCTGCCGCGGCGACGACGATCGCCGCGTTCGACGCCGCCGAGCCGTCGACGCCGACCGCGACGCCGGTCAGCGCCGGGTCCAGGGTCTGCGGCACGATCGCGAACGGCCCGTGAGCCAGCGCGGGCAGATGAGCGCCGACCGAGAGCCCGAATCGCAACCGCGGGCCCTCGCGATCCTCCGTCCCCACGACCAGGAGGGTGTCGGGTCGTGTCAGCGCGGCAAGGGTGTGCAGAACGAAGCCGCGGACGACCCGGCCGTGCAGGGCGACATCGGGAGCGGCGGCGCTGACCTGCTCGAGCATCCGCGAGAGCTCCCGATCGTCCAGCGCGACCGCCTCGGCGGCGGCGATCGAATCGGGGACGCTCGCGGACTCGTCGGCGATCATGACCACCTCGACGCTCCCGGACGTCTCACGGATCAGAGCCCACTCGACCGCGGATCGGGAGGGGGCGTCACCGCCCCAGGCGACGACGGTGCGGGTCGGTGCCTGACGCCGGGCGGGCGCTTCGACGATCGGCTTCGGCTTCGGCTTCGGCTTCGGAGCGGGGCTGCGCCGGCCGACGATGACGGTGGGAACGGCCAGGTTCACGAGGACGTCGTGGCCGACGGAGCCGATCAGCATCCGCTCGAGACGGGAGACGCCTCCGTCACCGACCACGAGGAGCGCGCGACCGGAGGCCGCGTCGAGCAGAGATCGGGCCGCGACCCCGTCGACCTCGACGCCCTCGACGACCAGCCCGGGGTGCAGCCGGCGCGCCTCGGCGACGGCGTCCGCGAGGACCTCGGCGTGCTGAGCCGTGATGTCCCCGAGGAGCGTCTCGGGCGGGACGCCGTCGTTCCAGAGGAACGGCGTGCGCCAGGCGTGCAGGACGTGCAGCGTCTGCTGCGTGCGCGCCGCCCAGGAGGCGGCGAACGCGAGCGCGGCGCGGGCGTCGTCGGAGTCGTCGATCCCGACGAGCACCCCGGATCCGTCGCCCGCCGTGTCCTCGGTGATGATCGCGACGGGGCCGGCGGCTCTCCCGGCGAGTCGGGCGCCGATGCTCCAGCCGCCGCGGAGTGGGAGGAGAGTGCGTCGGCGGTCGCCGACGACGAGCAGGGTGCCGGGGCCGGAGAGGCGGGCGAGCTGCTCGACCGGATGACCGATCAGCACTCGGGAGTGCACCACGGCGCCGGGGTTCGCTCGCTCCGCGTCGGCGGCCGCGGTCTCGACCGAGACGGCTCCGCCCGCGCGCGGATCGGCGCTGAGATCGTTGCCGCTGTACCGGTCGAGACCGTCGACGACCGCGACGAGGAGGATCGACTCGGCCTTCTGCGCCAGTGCCCACTCGAGTGCGCGTCGCGCCGAAGCGGACCCGTCCCATCCGACGACGAGCTGTGCATTCATCAGGCATCCCTTGCTGGCAGCCGGGTCCGGCTCCCTTCAGGCTCGCCCGAGCCGGACCGTGCGGACAGGGCCGAACGTCCCGGGCTCCGCGACAGGAGACGCGGGCGCTCTCCTCATCGCTCGTTCCTGCACACGATCCACCTCGGGACAGTCGTCCTCCGGCTCGTCCTGCTGTTCCTCGTCCTCGGCGCCTGGCCGGTCACAGCACCGCCGGGAGCGCCCGCTCGTCGAGGCGACGCAGGATCCCCCGCATCTCCTCCAGCAGCAGCGCCTGCTCGCGGTTGATCTCGAGCAGCACCTCGATGTCGGCTCTCGCAGTCACGTCGGTCTCGAAATCGTGCTGGGAGAGCGCCGCGGCGATGCCGTCCTGACGCTTCGCCGCGATCAGCAGGATCGCCCCCTGCAGGCCCGCGAGCATGCTCAGGAACAGGTTCAGGAGGATGAACGGGTACTCGTCCCACCCCGCCGCGAACGAGTTCACGATCGCCCACACGAGCATGAACGCGACGAAGCCGAAGACGAACCGCCAGCTGCCCATCGAGTTGCGCAGCACATCCGCCGCCCGTTCGCCGAAGGTCAGCGACCGACTGTGCTTCTGGTGCCAGGTGAAGGGGAGGGGCGTGCGATGCGGGCTCGTCATCGGGCGAGCGTACGTCGCCGGGTCAGGATCGCGGAGCGTGCGGCGGAAGGGGACCAACGGCCCTACTCCCGCCCGCTGAACAGAGCGCAGAGTGGAGACGGAGGCCCTCGCCGCCACTCATCGGAAGGCACCCCGTGCGCGCGCTCGTCGTCGACGAATCCCAGTTCGGAACCACCCACCGCATCGCCGAAGCGATCGGCCGTGGCCTCGCCGAGACTCTCGACGTCGAGGTCGTCGACGTCAACGCCGCACTCCGCCTGGAGGGCGTCGACCTGCTCGTCGTCGGCGGCGCCGCACACGTCCGCGGACTCTCCTCACCCCGGGCTCCGCTCCATCACGGCTCCCCTGAGGGTCCTCGTCGACGCGCTCGCAGCGACATGGCCCGCGAGCGGCCGAGGGCATCGTCATGACAACACTCGTCGCCTGGGCCGGCACCACCGCCGCCCTCACCGCACTCGACTGGGCGATCTCGCGCGAATACCTGCTCGATCGCCATGTCATCCTCTGCCACGTCACCGCCCCCTCCGAGAAGCGCCCGACCCCTCACTCGGCACTCGTCGACCTCGCCGCAACCCTGCAGCGCGACCGTACGGGGATCCGCTTCACAGCCGAGCTCCTGCACGGCGACCCCGCCGAGCAACTCGAGCGCCGTTGCCAGGACGGCACCGTCCTCGTCGTCGGTACCGACGCGCGCAACGAGCACCCTCGCCGCTTCGAGCGCTCGCTCGGAATGGTGCTGACGCGACGCGGGACGATCGCCGTCGTCATCGTGCCGATCGACTCCAGCCACGGCGCCCCGGGAATCGTCATCGGGTACAACGGGTCCGCCGCCGCAGTGGCCGCACTGGCCTTCGCCGCTGACGAAGCCGACCGTCGGTCCGAGCCCCTCCGCATCGTGCAGAGCTGGCGTTTGCGCCCGATCGAGGAGGACGCGGCCGACTGCCCCGCCCATCGCATCGAGGAGAAGATCGACAGCCTCCGTCTCGACATCGCGCAGGTCGTCGCGTCTGTGCGCACAGAGCACCCCGCACTCGCCGTAGACCTCCGGTTCGCGCACGGCGAGACCGTCCAGAGCCTCCTCGCTGCGGCCGGCGGCACCAGCCTCCTCGTCCTCGGCTCCGACGACCCCTCCCGCACCAGCACCCGCGAGAGCATCGATCACGCTGTGGTGATGCGGATGCACACCGCACTCGCCGTCATCCCCGCCGGCTTCGCCGAGCTCGTCGCTCGCGGCGACGCGTCACCCGAAGCGACTCGCTCGCGGCGAGCGCCTCTGCCGTGATTCTCGTCGGCGCCCCCACCCCACCGTCACCGCGCGCTGACAGACGCCACCGCGGCGAGGGCACCGACCAGGCGACGGGCCGCTGCCCTCGGCGGCTCCTCTCTCGATGCCCAGGTGCACGGCGAGAGCATCGTGCTCGGTCGACGCGGACGCCGCTACCGGTCTGTCGCGCGCTGAGGCCTCCCGCCCCGGAGGAATCCGCGAGTTCCGCGCGCGGAACCCCGAGAGGCGGATGGTTCACTGGAGGGATGATCGATCGTGACGCCCACCTCGCCGATTTCGCCGACTTCCTGACCGCGTCCCCCTCCTCCTTCCACGCCGCGGCCGAGACCGCCCGCCGCCTGGGCGACGCCGGCTTCATCGGCCTCGACGAGACGCAGGCGTGGCCCGACGCCCCCGGACGCTACTTCGTCGTCCGCGACGGCGCGGTCATCGCCTGGCACGTCCCCGACGCGGCGACCGCCGTCACGCCGTTCCGCATCCTCGGCGCGCACACCGACTCCCCCGGCTTCACGCTCAAGCCGAACCCCACGATCGGCTCCGAGGGCTGGCTGCAGGCCGGCGTCGAGATCTACGGCGGACCGCTGCTCAACTCCTGGCTCGACCGCGAGCTCGAGCTCGCCGGCCGTGTCGTGACCCGCGACGGGAGGGAGCTGCTGGTCCGCACGGGTCCGCTCCTGCGCATCCCGCAGCTCGCCATCCACCTCGACCGCGAGCAGAACGACGGACTCACCCTCGACCGGCAGAAGCACACCGTCCCCGTGTTCGGCCTCGGCGACGCGTCCGAGGTCGACCTGCTCGACCTCCTCGCCGCAGAGGCGGGACTCGCCGACGCGTCCGACATCGCCGGCTACGACCTGGTGACCGCCGACACGCAGGAGCCGCGCCGCTTCGGCCTCGACGGCACGCTCTTCGCGGCGGGGCGGATGGACGACCTCAGCTCGGTCCACGCCGGTCTCGTCGCCCTGCTCGCGGCGAGCGCCACCGCCGCACCGCCCGCTCGGATCACCGTCCTCGCCGCCTTCGACCACGAGGAGCTCGGCTCCGCGAGCCGCTCCGGAGCGAGCGGCCCGTTCCTCGAGGACGTGCTGACCCGCATCGGAGCCGCCCTCGGCGCCGGTGTCGACGAGCGCGTGCGGGCGATCGCCGCCTCCTGGTGCCTGTCGGCCGACGCCGGTCACTCCGTGCACCCCAACCGCGCCGAGAAGCACGACCCGGTGAACCGCCCCGTCGCCGGCCGCGGCCCGCTGCTCAAGATCAACGCGTCGCAGCGCTACGCGACGGATGCGCGCGGAACGGCGCTCTGGTCCCGCCTCTGCGCGGAGGCCGGAGTCGAGTACCAGGAGTTCGTCTCGAACAACTCCGTCCCGTGCGGCTCGACCATCGGCCCCCTCACCGCGACGCGCCTCGGCATCTCGACCCTCGACGTGGGCGTTCCGCTGCTCTCGATGCACTCCGCCCGCGAGCTCGCGCACGTCGACGACCTCGTCGCGCTCACCCGCGCCGTCGAGGCCTTCTTCACCTCGGAGGAGTGACCGCCGCGTCACCGGGAATCCCGCTGCGCGCCGCGCGGTTGTCCCCCGCATGTCCTCGCACCTGCTCATCGTCCA
The DNA here is from genome assembly GCF_003044275.1 of Rathayibacter caricis DSM 15933. Taxonomy (NCBI): domain Bacteria; kingdom Bacillati; phylum Actinomycetota; class Actinomycetes; order Micrococcales; family Microbacteriaceae; genus Rathayibacter; species Rathayibacter caricis. Next base: position 156,930 of record NZ_PZPL01000001.1, read on the forward strand.
CGGCTACCGCGCCTCGGTCCGCGCCCACTGGTTCCCGTGGCTCGAGCGCGAGGCCGAGTCGCTCGGCGCGACGGTGACGCGCGTCGTCCTGCCCGACGCGATGGCTCCGGATGCGGCCGCCTGGCGCTCAAGCGTCGCGGAGGCACTGGGAGCCGCCCGCGGGCCGGGCCGCCTGGTCGTGGTCGCGCACAGCCTCGGCTGCGTGACCGCCCTGCGCGCCATCGCCGCCACCGGGACTCGCGTCGACGCCGCGGTACTGGTGTCGGGCTTCGTCGAGCCTCTGCCCGCCCTGCCCGCACTGGACGCGTTCCTCGGTGAGGACCCCGGAGCCGTGATCGCCGAGGCGGGCCCGCATCTCGGCGCCGTGCACGTCGTCCGCTCCGACGACGACCCGTTCGTCCCGGCCACCGCGACGGACGCCCTGGCGTCGGCACTCGGCGCCCCGGTCGACGTCGTCCCCGGCGGCCGCCACTTCCTCGCGTCCGAGGGCTTCACCGAGCTGCCGGTCGTCGGCCGCCTCGTGCGCTCCCTCCTCTGACGCCCCCCTTGCTGGTCGAGTAGCCCCGCAGGGGCGTATCGAGACCCACCCACTCCGTACATCGCCGATCTCGATACGCGCGCTCCGCGCGCTACTCGATCAGCAAGCACAGCGCACCCGCCTCACCTGCTGCTGGTCGAGTAGCCCCGCAGGGGCGTATCGAGACCCACCCACTCCAGACATCGCGGATCTCGATACGCGCGCTCCGCGCGCTACTCGATCAGCAAGCACAGCGCACCCGCCTCACCTGCTGCTGGTCGAGTAGCCCCGCAGGGGCGTATCGAGACCCACCTACTCCAGACACCGCCGATCTCGATACGCGCGCTCCGCGCGCTACTCGATCAGCAAGCACAGCGCACCCGCCTCACCTGCTGCTGGTCGAGTAGCCCCGCAGGGGCGTATCGAGACCCACGTCACCAGCAGCCCCGACAGCGCACGCCCCCTCAGAACCGCGCCGCCACCTCGTACAGCACCTCGTCGTCGCCCGCGTACAGCCCGTCGGCCCGGGGCCAGTGCGAGATCACGTCCGTGAATCCGAGCTCCCCCGCCCGCCCGGCCATCTCCTCGAAGAGGTCGACGCTCGACAGCGAGTAGTGCGGCCCGGAGTCGAGTGACAGGTGCCGCTCGATCGACCGCGGATCGCGCCCCGCCGCGTCCAGCGCGTCGTCGAGCCGCCCGCTCAGCGCGGCCACCGCCGACCACCACTCCTCGCTCGTCGTGCTCTCGGGCCCGGTGGTCACCCAGCCCTGCCCGCGCTCCGCGACGAGCGCGAGACCCTTCGGGCCGTTGGCCGCGAGCACGAAGGGCACGCGCGGACGCTGCGCCGGCTCGCCGACCATCCGGGCCCCGCGGGCCGTGAACCAGTCGCCCTCGATGTCGATCCCGCCCGAGCCCGGCTCCTCGTGCCGGAGCAGCACGTCCAGCGCCGTCACGAACTCCACGTAGCGCTCGTGCCGCTGCCGGGCCGCGTAAGCGGGCTGCCCGAGCACCGACGCGTCGAAGCCCGTCCCTCCCGAGCCCACGCCCAGCACGAAGCGCCCGCCGGCGATGTCGTCGACCGTCGCGACGTCCTTCGCGAACGGCACCGGATGCCGGAAGTTCGGCGACGCGACGAAGGTGCCGAGCCGGATCGTCTCGGTGACGAGCGCCGCCGCGGTGAGCGTGGGGATCGTCGCGTGCCACACCTGGTCGGCGAGCGAGCGCCACGACAGGTGGTCGTAGGTCCAGGCGTGATCGAAGCCGAGCCCCTCCGCCGACTGCCACTTGCGGCGGGCGGTGGTCCAGGTCTCCTGCGGGAGGATGACGATGCCGTGGCGCATCGTCCCAGCGTAGGGTCAGGCCCCCGCCTGCGTCGCCAGGATGTCGTCCCACTCCTCCGCGCGCTCCCAGCGGAAGCCGTGGCGCTCGTAGAGCCGCCGGGCGGGGCTGAGCTTCAGCACGTCGATCCGGAACGGCAGCCCCGCCCGGGCCTCCTCCGTCATCACGTGCCGCAGCACAGCGGAGCCGGTGCCCCGGCCCTGCGCGGACGTCGCGAGGTAGAAGTGCTCGATCCAGACCGCGTCGTCCTCGACGCGCGAGGCGATGCAGCCGACGTCGACGCCGTCGACCACGATCACCCGGGTGCGCTCGGGCACGAATCCGTCGAGGAACCGGTGCCGCACGCGGTGCTCGTCGTAGCGGTCGAGCCGCTCGAGGTCGGGCCGCATCACGACGGCGCGGAGCTCCGCGATCCACTCCGCGTCGTCGGCGGTCGCCGCCCGCAGACTCCAGTCAGCGGCCACGGGGCTTCCGCGTGCGCCGCACGACGGCCTTCGCCGGGCCCGGACGTGCGGGCTTCTTCTTCCCGCCGCCCGCCTTCTCCGCCTTCTCGCGCGCCTCGCGGGCCTTGGCCTTCGCCGCCTTCGCGCGCGACTCGACCTTCGGCGTCGCGGCCGTGCCGCGCGTCGTGTTCGAGCTGCGGCCGCGGACCACGCCGATGAAGTCCTCGACGTCGTCCGTCTTCTCCTCCGTGACCCAGGCCAGGCGCACCGCGGTCGGCGCGACTCCTGAGACCGGCACCGCCCGCACGTCCTTGCGGCTGTGCACGCGGGCGACGGCCTGCGGCACGATCAGCACGCCCACGCCCGCGGCGACCTGCTCGACGGCGTCGTCGAGTCCGGACATCCTCGGCAGCGGTCGCCGCGAGCCGTCGGCGATCTCCACCGCGACGGCCGCCCACTCCGGCACCGCCGACGGCTCCTGCAGCAGGTGCTCGTCGGCCAGGTCGGCGACGTCGACCGACTCCGCGTCGGCGAAGGCGTGCTCGCGGCCGAGCACCACGACCGGCTGCTCGTCGTAGAGGTGGATGGCGCTGAGGAGGGAGGAGTCGACGTCGCCGCGGACGAACGCCACCTGCGCGCGGCCGTCGAGCAGCGCGCGCGGCGTCTCGTCCTCGTCGAGCGCCAGCACGCGAAGCGGCAGGTCCGCGCGGCGGTCGCCCCAGATGCGCGTCCACTTCGTCGGGGTGACCCCGGGCGCGAGGGCGACCGAGAAGACCGGGCCGGCCGGCTCGTCCGCGTCCGCAGCGTCCGTCGCAGCCGTGTCGGTCTCAGCGGCGTCCGCCTCAGCAGCGTCCGTCTCGTCCCCCTCGACCGCAGCCTCGTCCAGGCGCTCCGTCCCGACGACGTCGGCGTCCTGCTGCGGGGTGTCCGGCTCGTCGCTCATCCGTCCAGGGTAGGCGCTGTGCGCGCGACGGTAGGGTTGCCGCATGGCCAAGGCGACACAGACGATGAAGGCTGCGACCGCGGCGAAGAAGCTCCAGATCTTCCTGCCCGCGACTCCGGAGGAGTTCCAGGAGTCGGCGATCACGCGCGAGCAGTACGACGAGCTCGTCGCGAACCCGCCCGCGTGGCTCGTGGAGCTGCGCGAGAACGGCCCGCACCCCCGTCCCGTCATCGCCTCGCGGCTGAACGTCTCGATCTCGGGGCTCGCCCGCGGCGGCCTCACCGAGGCGCTCACGACCGACGAGATCCAGGCCCTCCTCGACGAGGTGCCCGAGTGGCTCCGCGTCGAGCAGAACCGCTACGCCGAGGTGCGCCGCGAGCAGGCCCGCCTGAAGTCCGAGCGCGCCGCCAAGGCCGCCGAGTAGCCTCCCCGACCCCGGTCCGTCCCTCTACTGGTTCGAGAACGCCGCGTCGAACGATGCCGTCGGCGTCTTCCAGAGCAGCGAGCGGATGAACCCCACGGCCTCCGCCGCCCCGTGCAGTCGGTCCATCCCCGCGTCCTCCCACTCGATCGAGATCGGGCCGGAGTAGCCGATCGCCTCGAGCGCCCGGAACGCGTCCTCCCACGGCACGTCCCCGTGTCCGGTCGAGACGAAGTCCCAGCCGCGCCGCGGGTCGCCCCACGGCAGGTGCGAGCCGAGCACGCCCGCGCGGCCGTTCTGCGGACGCATCCGCGTGTCCTTGCAGTCGACGTGGTGGATCCGGTCCTTGAAGTCCCAGAGGAACCCGACCGGGTCGATGTTCTGCCACATCATGTGCGACGGGTCCCAGTTGAAGCCGAACGACTTCCGGTGGTCGATCGCCTCGAGCGTCCGCACGCTCGACCAGTAGTCGTAGGCGATCTCGGACGGGTGCACCTCGTGGGCGAACACGACGCCCTGGGCGTCGAACTCGTCCAGGATCGGGTTCCAGCGCGTCGCGAAGTCCTGGTACCCCTCCTCGATGACCGAGGCCGGCACCGGCGGGAACTGCGCCACGTACGGCCAGATCTTCGACCCCGTGAAGCCGACGACCACGTCCACCCCGAGCTTGCGGGCGACGCGGGCCGAGCGCTTCATGTCCTCGGCCGCCCGCTGCCGCACGCCCTCAGGGTCGCCGTCGCCCCAGGTGTAGTCCCGGACGAGGGCCTTGTGGCGGAAGTCGATCGGGTCGTCGCAGACGGCCTGGCCGGTGAGGTGGTTCGAGATCGCGAAGACCTCGAGTCCGTGGCGGTCCAGGATCTCGCGCCGCGACGCGACGTACGAGTCGTCCTCGTCGGCGCGCCGGAGGTCGAGGTGGTCGCCCGACGCCGCGATCTCGAGGCCGTCGTAGCCCCACTCGGAGGCCAGGCGCGCCACCTCCTCGAAGGGCAGATCCGCCCACTGGCCCGTGAACAGGGTCACCGGGTGCGTGGCGGCGTAGGTCTTCTCGCTCATGGCGCTGTCTCCTTCGACAGGGGTGTCAGACGACAGGGGTGTCAGAGCGCGCCGGGCACGGTGACCCAGGCGCCGGAGTCGGCCGCGTCGAGCACGGCCTGGGTGATGCGGGCGGCGCGGAGTCCGTCGTCGAACGTCGGCAGACCCTCGACCTCGGCTCCGGCGATCGCAGCGTAGGTGTCGCGGGCGAACGCGGCGAACGCGTCCTGATAGCCCATCGGATGCCCGCTGGGCACGATCGAGAGGCGGGCCGCGTCGGGAGCGAGGATCGCGCCGTCGCGCGGCACGAGCACCGCGCTGTCGCGGCGCCCGACCCAGAGTGTCTCGGGCAGCTCCTGCTCGAAGCGCAGCGACTCCTCGAGTCCCGACACCTCCAGCACGAGCTCGTTCCGGTGCCCGGCGGTGACCTGCGAGACGAGCAGGGTGCCGACGGCGCCACCCGCCAGACGGACGATCGCCCCGGCCACGTCCTCGGTCTCGACCGCGCGGCCGCCCCGCTCGGCGTGGATCGTGCTCGTGATCGCCGCGAGAGCCTCGATCCGCTCGCCCGTCACGAACTCGAGCAGGTCGACCAGGTGCGAGCCGATGTCGCCGAAGGCGCGCGAGCGCCCGCCGGCGGCCGGATCCACGCGCCAATTGTCCTCGGACGCGCCCAGCAGCCAGTCCTGCAGGTAGCTGCCGCGCACCGTGACCAGTCGACCGGTCTCTCCTGCAACGACCCGGGCGCGCGCCTCGCGCACCATCGGGTGGAACCGGTAGGCGAACGGCACCGTCGCGACGATCCCCGCGGCGGACGCGGCGCTGGCGAGCGACTCCGCCTCGGCCACCGTCGCGGCCAGCGGCTTCTCGCAGACCACGTGCTTCCCCGCTGCGATCGCAGCCAGGGCGAGCTCGGCGTGCGACGCGTTGGGCGTGCAGACGTGGATCACGTCGATGTCGTCGTCCTCGATCAGCGCCCGCGCGTCGGCGTAAGCGCGCTCGAAGCCGAGCTCGCCCGCCGCCTTCTCGCCCTTCTCCGGGCTGGAGGAGGCGACGCCGGCCAGGACCGCGCCGGCGCTCCGGGCCGCCCGGCTGTGCACGGCGGCCATGAACCCGCCGCCGAGCACGCCGACGCGCAGGGCTCCGCCCATCAGACCAGGGTCGCTTCGCTCGGGTCCCAGTCCTCGGGGACCGCCGGGCGCGGCGCGACGGTGCTCTCGACGAGCACCTTCTCGCCCGTCTCGGCCGCCTCGAGGAGCGACAGCATCACGTCGGTGACGTGGTACGCGAGGTCGCCGGACGCCGCCTCGGGCCGATCGGCCCGGATCGCCCGGGCGAGCTCGAGCACCCCGGTGCCGCGCGAGAACGTCGAGCCGGTGGCCGTGATGACCTCCGGCTCCTTCTCGCCGCGGCGGTACAGGGTGACCTCGCCGTCGTGCATGTTGGGGTCCGGCAGCACGAGCGTGCCCTCGGAGCCGTTGATCTCGACGAAGCCCATCCGCTGCATGCTCGACTCGAAGCTCCAGACGCCCTGCGCCGAGGCGCCGGACTCGAAGCGGAGCAGTCCGCCGATGTGCGTCGGGATCGTGACCGGGAACTCGGTCCCCTCGCGCGGGCCGGAGCCGACGACGCGGGTGGTGCGCGCCTGCGAGGACACCGCGGTGACGCTCTCGACCGGGCCGAGGTTCTGCACGAGGGTCGTGATGTAGTACGGCCCCATGTCCAGCAGCGGGCCGCCGCCGGGCGCGAAGAAGAACTCGGGGTTCGGGTGCCAGCCCTCGGGGCCGGGGCCCTGGAACAACGTGATGGCCGAGAGGGGCGTGCCGATGGCTCCGCTCTCGATGACCCGCTGCGCGGTCTGCAGGCCCGCGCCGAGGAAGGTGTCCGGTGCCGTCGCGACGCGCAGCCCCTTCTCCTTCGCCAGCGCCAGCAGCTCGACGCCGCTGTCGCGGTCGAGCGAGAAGGGCTTCTCGGTCCAGACGTGCTTGCCGGCCTCGAGAGCCCGGCGCGCGACCTCGACGTGCGCGGCCGGGATCGTCAGATTGACGACGATCTCGATGCCGGGGTGCGCGAGCAGCTCCTCGACGGTGCCCGATCCCGGGACACCGAACGCCTCGGCCTGGGCCTTCGCGCGCTCGAGGTCGATGTCGGCCACGAAGAGCACCTCGAGGTCGGGGAAGACCGTGAGGTTGGTGAGGTACTGCGTGCTGATGTTCCCGGCGCCGATGACGCCGACGCCGACGCGTCCCGCGCCGCTCATGCGGAGAGCTCCGAGACGTAGGAGAAGCCGGTGGTCAGGCCCTCGAAGATGTCGCCCGCGTAGGCGTCGAACTCGAGCACGGGGAGCGCCTGCGGGGCGGCGGCGAGGATCGACGGGATGTCCATCGCGCCCTTCCCGGCCGGAAGCTGCTCCTGCGTGTCGCTCGAGACCGGGCCGTCCTTGATGTGGAGGAAGCGGACCTTGTCGCCGAGGCGGCCGAGCACCGCGGCGGGGTCGTCGCCGCCGACCGCGGCCCAGTAGGTGTCCAGCTCGAGCACGATCCGGTCGTCGAGCAGGCTCGCGAGGTGCTCGAAGGCGCTGAGGCCGTCCACGCGGTTCTCGAACTCGAACGCGTGGTTGTGGTAGCCGAGGGTGAGCCCGCGCGAGGCGGCGGAGTCGACGAGCGCGTTGAGCTCGTCGGCGATCGTCTTCACGTCGTCGGCGGTGGTCCAGCGGGTCGGGTCCACGTGCGGATCGATCACGGTCTGCACGCCGAGCGACGCGGCGATGTCGAGGATCTCGTCGACGGAGGTGCCCTCCTGCGGTCCGAGGAGGCGCGCGTGGGCGCTGGGTGCCGTCAGGCCGCTGGCGGGCAGCGCCGAGCGGTAGCCCTCCGCGAGGTCGACGAACGAGAAGAGCTCGACCTTCGTGAAGCCGATGCCGGCGAGGCGGTCGAGGGTGGCGGGCAGGTCGGCGGCGAGCGGCTCGCGGACCGAGTAGAGCTGGACGGAGAGGTCTGTGGATGTGGCCACCGGGGGTGCTCCTGATCGACGTCGAACGTGGGTGCTCCGAACCCTACGCGGACTTTTGACCGGCAACAAGCAGAACTTCGCGACTCCGCAGGAGAAGTCGGTTGCGTCGCCAGCAGAAGGCCCGGTGCTGTGGTTGACTTCCGCCATGCCGACCCGCCGCCGCTCCGCCACGAGCGCGCAGGGCGAGCTGCTCCTCCTCCTCTCCGACGGAGACGCCCGCACCCGCGCCGACGTGGTCGCCGAGACCGGGCTCCCCCGCGCGGCGGTCTCGGCCCAGCTCGACCTGCTGGCCGCCACCGGCCTCGTCGTCCGGCGCGACGACGCCCCCTCCTCCGGCGGCCGCCCCGCCGCCCGCATCGCCTTCGACCCGAGCGCCCGCAGCCTGCTGGCGATCGACCTCGGGGCCGCGCACGCGACCATCGCCCTCACCGACCTCGACGGCGTCGTCCTGGCCGAGAGACGCGAGGCGATCGCGATCGCCGACGGACCGCTCGCCGTCCTGGGCCACGCACTCGACACCGCCGCCGCCCTGCTCGCCGGGGCCCCGCCGCGGGCCCGCTCGCCGGCGTCGGCGTCGGCGTCCCCGGGCCGGTCGAGCACGCCACCGGCCGCCCGGTGAAGCCGCCGATCATGCCCGGCTGGGACCGCTTCGACATCCCCGCCTTCGTCGCGCGCACCCTGCCCGTGCCCGTGCTCGTCGACAACGACGTGAACCTCCTGGCCCTGGGCGAGCACGCCGACCACTACGCCGGCGTCGACGACCTCCTCTACGTGAAGGTGTCCACCGGCATCGGCGCCGGCATCGTCAGCGGAGGCGCGCTGCAGCGCGGCGCCCTGGGCGCGGCCGGCGATCTCGGGCACGTGCAGGTGCCGGGCGATCACGGCGACGCCGACCTCGAGGCGATCGCGAGCGGCTCCGCGATCGCCCGCCGGCTGGGCGGCGACGTGAGCAGCACCTCCGACGTCGTGCGGCTGCTGAACGCGGGCGACCCGACGGCCGTCGAGCTGACCCGGGCCGCCGGCCGCGACATCGGCGAGGTGCTCGCCACCTGCGTGAACCTGCTCAACCCCTCGGTCATCGTCATCGGCGGCAGCATCGCGGAGGCGAGCCACGAGGTCCTCGCGGGCGTCCGGGAGGTCGTCTACCGCCGCTCCCTCCCCCTGGCCACCCGCTCCCTCGACATCGTGCAGGCCTCCGGCGACCGCGGCGGCGGCGTCCGCGGCGCCGCCCTGATGGTGCGTCGGCACCTCCTCTCCCCCGCGGTCGTCGACTCCTTCCTCGCGGCCTCCTGACCTGCACCCGCAGTCCTCCGGATCCTGCGAGATCTCGCGCTCGGCGAACGCCGGAGCCCCGCGTGCCGATTCGGCAGCGCCTGGGAACGGGCGCAGAATGGATCGGTGCCCGATCTGCAGCTCACGTTCCCCTGGGAGACGCAGCCCGTCTTCCGGGAGGCCGAGCCGCCGCACCTGAAGCGCGTCGTCGCCCACTCCGGTGATCGCGTCGCCTGGCTGCGCGCCCGCTCCCGGGGCATCACGGCGACGGATGTGGCCCGCCTCTCCTCGGCCGCCGCGATCGACCGCGTCGCGCTCGACAAGCTCTACGGCAGCGGCTTCGGCGGCAACGCGTTCACCGACCACGGCCGGGCCCGCGAGCCCGAGATCGCCGCATGGGTGCACCGCGAGCACGAGATCGAACCCAGCAGCACCCTCTTCCACGCGAGCCAGGAGCGACGCCACCTCGCCACCCCCGACGGCATCGGCCTGCGCGAGGACGGCCGGCTGGAGCTCTGCGAGATCAAGACCACGACCAAGCCCTGGCGCAGCATCCCGCGCCACTACCTCCGGCAGGTCTTCTGGCAGCAGTACGTGCTCGGGGCCGAGCGCACGCTGGTCGTCTGGGAGCAGCACCGCGACTTCGTCCCGATCGACGCCGAGCCCGAGTTCCGCTGGGTCGACCGCGACGAGGACGAGATCCACGTCCTGGTCCGCCTCGCGGGCATGCTGATGGCCGAGCTGCACGAGAGAACCCGCGCGGGCGCGCGGTGACCGTCCTCCTCCTCCACGGCCTGGGCGGCGACCGCTCCCAGCCGCTGGGGCTGCTCCGTCCGGCGCTGCCCGCCGGAAGCGAGGTGATCGCGCCCGACGTCCGCGCGCACGGCGCCTCCGAGCTCCTGGGCTCGAGCGCCGACTTCTCGCTCGACTCCCTCGCCGACGAGGTCACCGAGCAGGTCGTCCGGGCCGGAGCCGCGCACAAGCCGCTCACGGTGCTCGGCATCTCGATGGGCGCGGCGATCGCCCTGCGCCTCGCCGCCCGGCGGTTCCTGCCGATCGACCGCGCCGTCTTCGTCCGTCCCGCGTTCACCTCGGAGCCCCTTCCCGAGAACCTCGCGGTGTTCCCCGTCCTCGCCCAGCTGCTGCACGACCACGGCGCCAAACGCGGCGAGCGGGTGTTCCGCGCGTCCGGGCTCTTCCACCGCGCTCAGGAGGAGTCGCCCGCGGGCGCCGAGGCGCTCGCGCAGCAGTTCCGCGCGCCGAAGGCCGAGGAGCGCGCCGTCCGCCTCGCCGAGATCCCGCGGAACGCGGCCTACCGCGACTCCACCGAGCTGGCGCAGGTCATCGCGCGGACGCTCGTGATCGCCGCCGAGCGCGATCCGGTGCACCCGGTCGCCGTCGCGGAGCAGTGGGCGAGAGGTCTTCCGGAGGCACGGCTCGAGCGGGTCCCGCCGCGGGACGACGGCCAGCAGCGGCAGACGGAGCTGCTGCGGGGACACGTCCGCGACTGGCTCGCGCAGAGCTGAGCTCCTCGCGCGCGAGCACCGCGCCCACGATCGCCAGCCACAGCAGGGCGATCCCGGTGGCGACGAACTCCAGCGTACCGCCCAGGCGCATCCACACCCGGAGGAGCGAGAGGATCGCGCCCGCGCCGGCGACCACCGCGACCGCGATCCCGGCGATCAGCGAGAGGCGGGCGACCGCCGGCCGCTCCCGCGCCGTGGCGAGCTGCAGCATCGCGACGCACGCCGACGCGAAGCCGAGCACGGCGGCGCTCGTGTGGATCAGGTCCTGCCAGCTGAAGCTCGGCCCGACCGGCAGCGGGCAGCCGGCCGTGCAGGTCACTTGCGAGGCGAGGGCGAAGCACGCCGACGCCAGCAGGAGGGCCAGCGCGGGCGGGAGAGCCGGCAGCAGCCGCGTGCGCACCGCGCGGGCGCCGATCGCGACGGCGGTGCCTCCCGCGGCGACCAGGAGCAGAGCGGCCTGCACGACCCCGGCGGTCGGCATGTCGGGGGCGCCCATCTCGCTGACGTAGACCCAGCGGGTGAGGCTCAGGCGCGCGCCCAGCAGCAGCGCCAGGCCGGCCAGGACGAGCACGGAACCGGCGATCAGCAGGGGGCCCTCGACTCGTCCACGCTGCATCCCCCCATGGTGCCAGACCGCGCCTCCGAGCCCGCCTCACCTCCCGTACGGGGGACCGAGAGCCAATCTTCTCGGGCGGGTGACACCGCCGTAACAGCCCGGACTCATTACCTCGATTGACTGAGCGCGGCGCTCGGAGACGGGGTCGGGGGACGCACGCCAGAGCGTCGCCCACCCCTGGAACCACCACCGGGGCCGGGACACAGGAAGGGCGATGATGCACAGCAGTGCGCTCGGACACGGCCTCACGATCGGCGAGATCCCGGAGGAGGTGGTCCTGCCCGACACCATGACGGCGGCGGTCATCGACGCGCCGGGCGACGCCTCGGTGCTGCACCTCGCGACGGTGCCGACCCCCACGGCCATCAACGCCGAGTTCACGGTCAAGGTGATCGCGGCCGGAGTGAATCCCCTCGACGTGAAGACTCGCGCGGGCCGCGGAGTCGCGTCGCAGATCACCTCCTACCCCGCGGTCCTCGGCCACGACTTCTCCGGCGTCGTCGTCTCGAGCCCGTACCCGGCGCACCCGCTGCGCCCCGGTGACGAGGTCTACGGCTTCGTGATGGTGCCCCGCTACTCGGGCTCCTACGCCCAGTACGTCAGCGTGCCCAGCGTCTCCGTCTCGCGGAAGCCCTCGACGCTGTCGCACGTCGAGGCGGCCGGCGTCCCGCTCGCCGCGCTCACCGCGTGGGGCATGGTCGTCGAGCTCGCCAAGGCGCACGAGGGCCAGCGGATCCTCATCCACGCCGGATCGGGCGGAGTGGGCCACTTCGCGGTGCAGTTCGCCGCCTACTTCGGCGCCTCCGTCATCGCGACCGGATCCACGCGCAACCTGCAGTGGCTTCGCGAGCTCGGCGCCTCCCAGGTCGTCGACCACACCGCCGAGCGCTTCGACGAGGTGCTCGCCGACGTCGACGTCGTGATCGACCTCGTCGGCAACGTGCACGACGACACCGGCTCCCGGTCGCTGAGCGTGCTGCGGCCCGGCGGACTGATCGTGAACGCGCCGACCGGCAGCTGGCCCGGGTTCTTCGAGGAGGCGGCCGCCGCGGGCGTGCGCGCCTCGACGTTCAAGGTCGCGCCCGACGGAGCGACGCTGGCCGTCGTCTCACGCCTGCTCGAGTCGGGCGACGTGCGCGTCTTCATCGACGGCGTCTTCCCGCTCGAGAAGGCGTCGGAGGCCCACGAGCAGCTCGAGACCGGCCACACGCGCGGCAAGATCGTCCTCACCGTCTGCGAGGGCTGACCCTCCCGGATCCTCCGCGAGCATCAGGGCAGCGGGCGCTCCAGCACGAAGTCGTCCTCATATCGGTCGCCGACGAGGAAGCGCTTCTCCCCCACCACCGCGAAGCCGTGCCGCGCGTAGAACCGCTGCGCGCGCTCGTTGAGCCGGTTCACTCCGAGCCACACCCCGGCGGCCCCGCTCCCCCGGGCGTCCTCGAGCGACTCCTCCATCAGCGCGGAGGCGACTCCGCTCCCGTGGCTGCCGGGCAGGACGTAGCACTTGCTCAGCTCGACGGTCGGTCGCAGGCGCACCGCGGCGGCCGCATCAGCGTCGCCCGGTTCGCCCCGCACGAGCATCGTGTAGCCGATCGCAGCCCCGGAGTCGTCCTCGGCGACGAACAGCGACCGGTCGGGATCCGCGAGGTAGCCCGCGAAGCGCTCCTCCGACAGCACCGTGCGAATGAACGCGGCCTTCGCCTCCTCGCTCGTGTGCGGCGGGCAGGCGAGCGGGAACGTCATCGCGGCCACCCGGGCGAGCTCGCGGGCATCGGACGCGACCGCCCGACGGATCACGGCACCGTCCGTCAGGCCCCTCGAGTGCGGGCCCACTCAGCCCCCGAAGATCTGCTTGCCGAAGACGATCACGACGATGCCGGCCGCGACCGCCACGGCGGCGAGGCCGAAGCACAGCACCGCGACGGCCCGCCCCCGAGCGGGCCGCCCCTCGACGGAACCGTCGGCGACGGCCGACGCGCGCACCCCCAGGGCGAACAGGGCGGGCAGCCCGGCGCCGAACAGCAGCCCGACGACGAGGACCTGCAGGACGGATCCGCCGATGGCGGCGAGGTCGATGCTCATCGCGAGCCCTCCACGGTGACGGGGCGGACGGGTTCGGGAACCGGCACGGCGGCCTCCCAGTCCTCGGTGACGTTGTCCGCGGTGATCGGAGAGCGGCGCGAGTGCAGCCACATCGCGGTCGCGGCGGCGACGAGAAGCACGAAGACGACCAGCACGCCGCCGAGTCCGCCCACCGTGTTCGCGAGCAGCCAGCAGAGCGCCCCCACGACGGCGGCGGCCGGGAGCGTGATGAACCAGGCGAGGACCATCCGGCCCGCCACCCGCCAGCGGACCGAGCCGCCGGGGAGCCCGAGGCCCGACCCCAGGATCGAGCCGGTCGCGACGTGCGTGGTCGACAGCGGCAGGCCGAGGTGGCTCGACGTCAGGATGATGGCGGCCGAGGAGGTGTCGGCCGCGAGTCCCTGCGGAGCCGTGATGTCGACGAGACCCTTGCCGAGCGTCCGGATGATGCGCCAGCCGCCGAGGTAGGTGCCGAGCGCGATCGCGACGGCGCACGACGCCTTGACCCAGAACGGCACGTCGCTCTCGGGAGTCGCCGCTCCGTAGGCGATGAGGGCGAGGAAGATGACGCCCATCGTCTTCTGCGCGTCGTTGGTGCCGTGCGCCAGTGAGATGAGCGAGGCGGAGCCGATCTGGCCGTAGCGGAACCGGCGCTCGGACGACTCGCGCGGCAGTGAGCGGGTGATCCGGGTGATGAGGCGCGTCCCCGTCGCCGCGACCAGCGAGGCGATCACCGGAGCGAGGAGCGCCGGTACGACGACCTTCGCCAGCACTCCGTCCCACTTCACGCCGTTCAGCCCAGCGACGAGACCCCAGACGAGCGCGGCGCCGATGAGGCCCCCGAAGAGAGCGTGCGAGGAGCTGGAGGGCAGGCCGAACAGCCACGTCGCGAGGTTCCAGATGATGCCGCCCACGAGTCCCGCGAAGACGATGAGCATCAGCTGCTCGCCCTGGGCGGCGCTGAGATCGACCACGTCGCCGCCGACGGTCTTCGCGACCTCGATCGAGAGGAACGCGCCCCCCAGGTTGAGGACCGCCGAGAGGGCGACCGCGCGCTTGGGCTTCAGTGCCCCCGTCGCGATCGACGACGCCATCGCGTTGCCGGTGTCGTGGAACCCGTTCGTGAAGTCGAAGGCGAGTGCGGTGGTGATCACCAGGATCAGGACGAGCAGTTCGGGCACGACGAACAGTGTGCGTCGCGCCCCGCGGCACGCCAAACGTCCGGGAGCCGCCGCGCCGTTCGTTCACCCGACGTTCACCTTCACGCGGTTGTCCCGGACATCGAGAACGAAGGAGGGGGCCCGCCGAAGCGGACCCCCTCCTGTCGGTGCTGCAGTGCAGCGACTCCGACTTACGCGAGGACGTTGACGTCCAGCGGGATGCCGGGGCCGAAGGTCGTCGAGACGGCGGCCTTCTGGATGTAGCGGCCCTTCGAGGAGGAGGGCTTGAGGCGGTTGATCTCGTCGAGAGCCGTCTTGAAGTTCTCCTGGAGCTGCTCCTCGGTGAACGCGGCCTTGCCGACGACGAGGTGCACGTTGGCGTGCTTGTCGACGCGGAACTCGATCTTTCCGCCCTTGATCTCGTTCACGGCCTTGGCCACGTCCGGGGTCACGGTGCCGGTCTTCGGGTTGGGCATGAGGCCGCGGGGGCCGAGCACCTTTCCGAGACGTCCGACCTGGCCCATGAGCTCCGGCGTCGAGACGGCGGAGTCGAACGCGACGTAACCGCCGGCGACCTTCTCGATGAGCTCGGCGCCGCCGACCTCGTCGGCGCCCGCGGCGATCGCAGCCTCAGCGGCCGGACCCGTCGCGAACACGATGACGCGGGCGGTCTTGCCCGTGCCGTGCGGCAGGATGACCGTGCCGCGGACCATCTGGTCGGCCTTGCGCGGGTCGACGCCCAGCTTCAGCGCGACCTCGACGGTGCTGTTGAACTTCGCGGAGCCGGTCTCGCGAGCGAGCGCGACGGCCTCCTCGGCGGTGTAGTACTTGCCCTCTTCGAGCTTGGCCGCGGCGGCCCGGTAGGCCTTCGACTTCTGTGCCATGTTGTTTCTCCTTGAAACGAGAATGTGGTTCTAGAGCCTGGCGGGCTCTCCCACGGATGTTGAGTTCTGGAAGGGCGGAGGACTAGCCCTCTACCGTGATGCCCATCGAGCGAGCAGTACCGGCGATGATCTTCGCGGCGGCGTCGATGTCGTTGGCGTTCAGGTCGACCTGCTTCGCCTCGGCGATCTCGCGGACCTGCGCCTGGGTGAGCTTCGCGACCTTCACGGTGTGCGGGGTCGAGGAGCCCTTGGCGACGCCGGCGGCCTTCTTGATGAGCTCCGCGGCGGGCGGGGTCTTCAGGATGAAGGTGAACGAGCGGTCCTCGTAGACGGTGATCTCGACGGGGATGACGTTGCCGCGCTGCGACTCGGTCTGCGCGTTGTACGCCTTGCAGAACTCCATGATGTTGACGCCGTGCTGACCGAGCGCCGGACCGATCGGGGGCGCGGGGTTCGCCGCGCCGGCCTTGATCTGGAGCTTGATCAGGCCGGTGACCTTCTTCTTGGGGGCCATTCTGATTCCTTTTCTCAGGGTTCGAGTGGTCGGGGGTTCCCGGCCGCTCTCCCGCGCACCCGACGGAGTCGGATCGCGGTGGAGGAGGGTCGGCCGGCGCGCACGCGAACGGGCGCCGACACGAAAACCCGTACGAGCTTACACGGCTCCCGCCACTCCCGA
Source organism: Rathayibacter caricis DSM 15933 (assembly GCF_003044275.1). Taxonomy (NCBI): domain Bacteria; kingdom Bacillati; phylum Actinomycetota; class Actinomycetes; order Micrococcales; family Microbacteriaceae; genus Rathayibacter; species Rathayibacter caricis. The sequence goes on from NZ_PZPL01000001.1 coordinate 172,852, forward strand.
CAGGGCGGATCCACGGGCCCCGCATCTTCTGCAGGCATGCGCACCATCTGCAGGCATCCGCACCGTCTGCAGGGGAATCGCGCCCGCCCGCGCCTGCGAGGCGGAGGAAAGCGCTTCTTCGCCGGGATCCCCTGCAGATCGCACCGGCACCCGCGCCGAGGAGCACCCCCGGAACGGCGAACGCCCCCTCCGCGGCAGCGGAGAGGGCGTCGTCGCGACGTCGGGACGTCGGGACGTCAGAGCTTGGTGACCTGGTCGAACGACAGCTCGACGGGGGTCTCGCGCTCGAACAGCGACACGAGCACCGTGAGCTTGCCGCTCTCGGGCTTGATCTCGCTGATGGAGCCGGGGAGCCCGGCGAACGAGCCCTCCTTAATGGTGATGGTCTCGCCGATCTCGAAGTCGACTTCGGCGGGCAGCACGCGCTGGGCCTGCTTCTGGCCCTTCGCGCCGGGCGCCTTCGAGGGGGCGACGTCCTTGATCTCGACGAGGCTCTTCAGCATCGTGAAGGCCTCCTCGAAGCGCAGCGGAGTCGGGTTGTGGGCGTTGCCCACGAAGCCGGTGACGCCCGGGGTGTGGCGGACGACCGACCACGAGTCCTCGTTCAGGTCCATGCGCACCAGCACGTAGCCGGGGATTCGCACGCGCGTGACCATCTTGCGCTGGCCGTTCTTGATCTCGACGACGTCCTCCATCGGGACCTGGACCTCGAAGATGTAGTCCTCGGCCTCGAGCGAGACCTTGCGGTTCTCGATGTTCGACTTCACGCGCTTCTCGAAGCCGGCGTAGGAGTGGATGACGTACCACTTGCCGGGCTTGCCGCGGAGCTCGGTGCGGAACGCCTCGTAGGGGTCGATGTCGGCGAGGTCCTCGCCGGCGGCCTCCGCGTCCTCGGCGGCGACCTCGGCCTCGTCCTCGACGGCCTCGAGGGCCGCTTCGGCCTCCTCGACGGTGTCGATGTGCGCGGCCTCGTCGACGGCGCGGTCGGCATCGGGGTCGTCGACCGACCCGATGGCGTCGAGCGCGGCCTCGAGGTCGGACGCGAGGTCCTCCTCGGACTCGTTCTCGTCGATGACGCTCAGGGCGCCCTCCTCGGCGGGCTCGACGGAGTCCTCCGCCTGCGTGAGGGTGCCGCCCTCCTGCGTCTCCTCGACCTCCGACGACTGCTCGGCAGCCGTCGACCAGTCGACGTCGTCGCGGTTTCTGTCAGACACTCGTCACAACTCTCTCTCGATCGATGCGGTCGGCGCCCCGAGGGCGCGTCCCGCTGTGGCCGGCGTCCTCCGCTGAGCGGATCGGGACGCCGCCGGGTCAGGCGCCCGGTGTGCCGAAGACGTACGTGACGGCCAGCGCGAACACCCAGTCGAGGAACGACACCAGCGCCATCATGATGACGACGAAGATCAGGACCACCACGACGTAGTTGCCGAGTTCTTTCCTGGTCGGCGTCACGACCTTCTTCAGCTCGGCGATGACCTGCCGGATGAAGAGGGCGATCCGCGCGAACGGATTGCGCCGCGCCGCACGCTGCTGATTCGCGATCGCGACGACGTCCTCGCTCGGCTCGTCGACTGCTTTCCCGGCCACCTGCACGCACCTTTCCCGCACCGGAACCTCCGGTGTGGCCGGCCGCCCATCGGGCGACCCTGGACCGATGTCCGCTGCATCGCGGGGACCGCGTGCGACGGGCATCGATGTGCAGGGCGGACAGGGCTCGAACCTGCAACCTGCGGTTTTGGAGACCGCTGCTCTACCAATTGAGCCACCGCCCTATGGATGCCGTTGCGGGCATCCGAGGAGGAACCGAACCCTCCAACACCCGTCGCAGCCCTGTCGGGCGCGGTGAAGAGTGGCAGAGTTCGACTACCTCGGAAGAGTGTACGTGGACCCGCCAGGAGTGTCCAGCCGGGCCCCGGCGCACGGATGCGGCCTCGCGCGCGCAGAGGATACGCTGGCGCTCGTGTCTGCTCCCACGCGCGTCTCCGCCCGAATCTCCGCCATCGCCGAGTCCGCGACCCTCAAGGTCGACGCGAAGGCCAAGGCCCTCCAGGCGCAGGGCCGGCCCGTCATCTCGTACGCGGCGGGAGAGCCGGACTTCCTCACTCCCGAGCACATCGTCGAGGCCGCGTCGGCCGCCGTGCTCGACCCGAAGAACTACCGCTACACCCCGGCGGCGGGCCTGCCGGATCTCCGCGCCGCGATCGCCGAGAAGACGGCGCGCGACTCCGGATGGGCCGTCGAGGCGTCGCAGGTCGTCGTGACCAACGGCGGCAAGCAGGCCGTCTACCAGGCGTTCCAGACCCTCCTCGACGACGGCGACGAGGTCCTCGTGCCGACCCCCTACTGGACCACCTACCCCGAGGCGATCAAGCTCGCCGGCGGCGTGCAGGTCGACGTCTTCGCCGGAGCCGACCAGGGCTACCTCGTCACGGTCGAGCAGCTCGAGGAGGCGCGCACCGAGCGCACCAAGGTCCTCCTGTTCGTCTCGCCGTCGAACCCCACCGGAGCGGTCTACTCGGCCGAGCAGACCCGCGCCATCGGCGAGTGGGCGCAGGAGCACGGCCTCTGGGTCATCGCGGACGAGATCTACCAGAACCTCGTCTACGCCGTCGACGGCCAGGACGACGCCGGTCCCCTCGAGCGGGCGACCTCCATCGTCGAGGCCGTTCCGGAGCTGCGCGACCGCACGATCCTCGTCAACGGAGTCGCGAAGACCTACGCGATGACCGGTTGGCGCGTGGGATGGATGGTCGGCCCCGCCGACGCGATCTCGGGCGCCTCGAACCTGCAGTCGCACCTCTCGAGCAACGTCTCCAACGTCTCGCAGCGCGCCGCCATCGCGGCCCTGACGGGCCCGCAGGAGCCGGCCGAGGAGATGCGTCTCGCCTTCGACCGCCGCCGCCGCACCATCGTCGCCGAGCTGAACGCGATCGACGGCGTCGACTGCCCCACCCCGGGCGGCGCGTTCTACGTCTACCCCGACGTCCGGGGCCTGCTGAACCGCGAGTGGGACGGCGTCACGCCGACCACCTCCCTCGAGCTGGCCGACCTGATCCTCGAGAAGGCCGAGGTCGCCACCGTCCCCGGAGAGGCGTTCGGCCCGAGCGGATACCTGCGCCTCTCCTACGCGCTCGGCGACGACGCACTGCTCGAGGGCGTGCGGCGGTTGCAGAAGCTGTTCTCGTAAGCCTCTCTCCTCCTCCGTCGTCGATCGGCCGCGGTCGGCTCGCGAGGTGGTTGCGATCCGCAGAGCGTCCAGCGTCCGCCTACGGCGATCCGCTCGCACGCGGATCACCGGTCCGGCTCGGCCGTGCCGGCGAGCCGGAGGCCGCTCCTTCCGGTTTCGGGGCGCGTCGGCTCTGGGGGACGAGGGGGGAAATCGCAAGAGGGGGTGGCGAAAAGGGTGCAGAGCTGTCAATGGGGGCCGGGACAGGGCACGCTGGTGCGATGAGCCCTGACGCAGCAGTCCGAGTCCGAGATCTGCGGAAGGACTACGGTGGCGCGCCCGCACTGACCGGCATCTCGTTCGACATCCACCGCGGAGAGACGTTCGCCCTCCTGGGGCCCAACGGCGCCGGCAAGTCGACGACGATCGAGATCCTCGAGGGCTACCGCGACCGCTCCGGCGGCGAGGCCTCGGTGCTCGGAGTCGACCCGCGCCACGGCGACCTCGCCTGGAAGTCCCGGCTCGGCATCGTGCTGCAGTCCAGCGGAGAGTCAGGCAACGCGACGGTCCGCGAGCAGATCGCGCACTTCGCCGGCCTCTACCCGCGGCCGCGCGACGTCGACGAGACCATCGAGGCCGTCGGACTCACGTCGAAGGCGCGCTCGCGCATCGGCAAGCTCTCGGGCGGTCAGCGCCGCAGGGTCGACGTCGCCCTGGGCATCATCGGGCGTCCCGAACTGGTGTTCCTCGACGAGCCCACCACGGGCTTCGACCCGGAGGCGCGGCACTCGTTCTGGGAGCTCGTCGCGCTCCTGAAGAGCGAGGGCACCACGATCCTCCTCACCACCCACTACCTCGACGAGGCCGCCCGTCTCGGCGATCGGGCCGCGGTCATCGCGGGCGGTCGGCTCCTGGCCATCGGCCCCATCGGCGAGATCGGCGGTGACGAGGCGCGGGTGCCCATCGTGCAGTGGGAGGAGGCCGGCGTGCTCCACCGGGTCCGAACGAGCGAGCCGACCCGCTTCGTCGCCGAGCTCTCGGCGCGGCTCGGCGAGCCGCCGGCTCTCGAGGTCCAGCGGCCCAGCCTCGAGGACATCTACCTCGACCTCATCCGGGACGACCGGGCGAGCGACGGCGGCATCGCCCTCGACATGATCGGAGAGCCGGCATGAGCGCGATCACCCAGGCCCGCCCCCGCACCCGCCTGCGCACCGGACCGGGCCGCACCCTGCGCCTCGGCGCCGCCCGCGCCCGCTACGAGGTCCGCTCCTACTTCCGGGCGCCCGACCAGGTGTTCTTCACCTTCCTCTTCCCGGTGCTGCTGCTCACGATCTTCTCGGTCGCGTTCGGCGAGAACGCGATCATGCAGGCGGACCCGCAGGATCCGGGCATCACCATGGCCGAGTACTACGTGCCCGGGCTGGTCGCCGCGGGCATCCTGCTCTCGGGCGTGCAGAACCTCGGCGTCGACATCGCGGTGGAGCGGAGCGACGGCACGCTGAAGCGCCTCGCCGGCGCTCCGCTGCCCGTACTGAGCTACTTCCTCGGCAAGTTCGGCCAGGTGCTGGTCACGAGCGTCGCGCAGACGGCGCTCCTGCTGGTCGTCGCCGCCACCGCCTTCTCGGTCGAGCTCCCGACCGACGGCGGGCGCTGGGCGACCTTCACGTGGATCTACCTCGCCGGAGTCGCGACCTCCGCGATCCTCGGCATCGCGGTCTCGGCGCTCCCCCGGTCCGGCAAGAGCGCGACCGCGGTGATCGTGCCGCCGCTGCTGGTCCTGCAGTTCATCTCGGGCTCGTACCTGTCGTTCACCACGCTGCCCGACTGGCTGCAGAACATCGCGAGCGTGTTCCCGCTGAAGTGGATCGCGCAGGGCATGCGCGCCGTGTTCCTCCCCGCCGACTTCGAGCAGCTCGAGGTCGACGGCGCCTGGGATCTCGGCGGCGTGGCGATCGTGCTCGGCGTCTGGCTCGTCCTCGGGCTCCTCGCGAGCCGCCTGACGTTCCGCTGGATCCGCCGCGACGCCTGACCGGCCTCGCTGATCGAGTAGCGGCCGCAGGCCGCGTCTCGAGATCCACCCCAGCCGGACATCGCGGGTCTCGATACGCCGCTCCGCGGCTGCTCGACCAGCAGCAGCTCTCGCTGATCGAGTAGCGGCCGCAGGCCGCGTCTCGAGATCCACCCCCGCCGGACATCACGGGTCTCGATCCGCCGCTCCGCGGCTACTCGACCAGCAGCAGCTCTCGCTGATCGAGTAGCGGCCGGAGGCCGCGTCTCGAGATCCACCCCAGTCGGCCATCACGGGTCTCGATCCGCCGCTCCGCGGCTGCTCGACCAGCAGGGGACGGCCGCGCCGCCTCAGACCGTGGTGCCGACGACCACGGGCTCGGGGTGCAGCAGCACGCCGAACTCGGAGAGCACGCGGCCCTGGACGTAGCGGGCGAGCTCCGCGACCTCCTCGGCGCGGGCGCCGCCGCGGTTGGTCAGCGCGAGGGTGTGCTTGCTCGACACAGCCGCTCGCGAGCCGGGCAGGGCGAACCCGCGCGAGACTCCGGAGTGCTCGATCAGCCATGCGGCGCTGAGCTTGACGAGGGCGTCGGGCGCCGAGGGCGCGGGCAGACCGATCGGCGCGCCCGCGGCGACGGCGTCGAGCGGAGTGACGACGTCGGCCTCGGCGGCCGGCTCGACCGGCCAGCGCGGTGCGGTCGGCGGCAGCCCGGCGGCGGCGGCGCTCGTGACGATCGGGTTCGTGAAGAAGGACCCTGCGCTGGCGGTGTCGGGGTCGTCGGCGTCGAGCACCATGCCCTTGGAGGAGCGCAGCCGGAGCACGGTCTCGCGCACGCGGTCGACGGGGACCCGGTCGCCGAGCTCGACGCCGAGCGCCGAGGCGAGCTGCGCGTACGCGATCGGGGCGCCGACCCCCTCCGTCTCCTCGAGGGCGAACTCGACGGCGAGGACCGCGCCCCGGCGGCCCTGCTTGAGCACCGACGTGCGGTAGCCGAGCTCGAGCTCGGCCGCAGTGAGGCGCACGGGCTCGCGGGCGCCCTCGTCGAGGAAGTCGACAGCGACGAGCGTGTCGCTGAGCTCCTGGCCGTAGGCGCCGATGTTCTGGACGGGCGAGGCTCCGACGGTTCCGGGGATCCCGCTGAGGGCCTCCAGTCCGGTCCAGCCGTTCCGGACGGTGGTCGCGACCAGCCCGTCCCACGACTCACCCGCCTGCACGCGCAGGTGCACGGAGCCGGGCCGATCCGAGTGCAGCCGCTCGACTCCCGTCGTGCGGACGCGGACGACCGCGCCCTCGACTCCGTCGTCGCCGATGAGGAGGTTCGACCCGCCTCCCAGCAGCAGCCACGGCTCGTCGTCGGCCCACAGCTCCTGCAGCACCGAGACCAGCTCGGTCGCGGTGGCGGGCTCGAAGTAGCGCTCGGGAGCGCCGCCGACGCGCAGCGTGGTCAGCGTGGAGAGGGACGGCGGCGTCATCGGCACCGGGTCAGACGAGCCGGACGCGCGCCTGGGCCTTGCCCAGCACGGCCTGACCGGCGACCGAGACAACCAGATCGACCCGGACCCAGCCGGCCTCGGCGTCGATCGCTCCGACCTTGGCGACCACGTCGACATCGGCGCCCTCGCGGGGGTCGACGACGACGGGGCGGGTGAAGCGGACCTGGTAGTCGAGGATGCGGCCGGCATCGCCGACCCAGTCGACGACGACCTGGACCGCGGTGCCCATGGTGAGCATCCCGTGCGCGAGGACGCCGGGGAGCCCGACCTCGGCGGCGACGTCGTCGCGGTAGTGGATCGGGTTGAAGTCGCCCGACGCACCCGCGTAGCGCACGAGGGTGTCGCGCTCGAAGTGCAGACGGCGCTCGCCGAGGACCTGGCCCTGCTGGAGCTCGGCGAGGACGGGGAGCGGCGCGAGCGGCTCCCCGGTGGGCACGGCGGCGGACTCGGTGCTCATTCGTCTCCCCTGACGACGAGGGTGGACACAGCGGTGACGACGTGCGCGCCGTCGCTGTCGGTGACGGCGGACTCCATCGTCACCATGGAGTGCGGACCGAGCTGCTTGACGCTCGAGACGCTCAGCACGGCCACGAGCTCGTCGCCGGCGACGATGGGGCGGGAGTGCACGAAGCGCTGGTCGCCGTGGACGACCCGGCTGAAGTCGATCCCGGAGTCGGGCTCGGCCAGCACCTGCGAGACGGTGAGCTCCTGCAGCACGACGGCGAAGGTCGGCGGCGCGATCACGTCGGCGTACCCGGCGCGGCGCGCGGCCTCGGGGTCGTGGTGGAGCGGAGAGGTGGCGAGCACGGCGCGCGCGAATTCGCGGACCTTCTCTCGACCCACCTGGTAGACGGCGGTGGGCGCGAAGGCGCGGCCGGTCAGTTCGGGGTTCACGGGCACCCGGACAGTGTACGCGGTGCCCTTCTCGCGGCGGCGGTCTCCCCTCGCCCGGGTGGCACGCGCGTATGACCATCCGCAATTTCCCATGCACGTATGGGTGACCCGCGCGCGTTCTTCTCGGAAGCTGGCCAGCATGTCGACACCCCTCCCCGAACGCGACTGGGCCGAGTACGCCCGCGAGCTCGGCACCAACCTCCACCGCGCGCGCATGGCCAAGAACGAGAGCCAGGAGCGCATCGCCCACGCCGCCGGACTCGCGGGCTACACCTACCAGAAGTTCGAGAAGGGGGAGTCGAAGCCCGGCTCCCCCGCGAATCCGCAGCTGAAGACCCTCTTCGCGCTCTGCGAGGCGCTGGACGTCGAGCTGGCGGACCTGCTCCCGCCGAATCCTCCCCGCGTCTCATCCCGCGACTCCTCGTAGCAGGAGCGCCCGCTCGACCGCCCGGACGAAGCGGGCCGCTCCGCTGAGATCGAGATCGAGCGCTCCGAGCGCGTCGGACTCGATCCGGAGCCGCTCCTCGCCGTCGTCCCCCGGGCGGCAGACCGAGACGTGCACGACGAGCGCCTCGGGCTCGTCGGCGGAGACCTCGGGCCGCCATCGCACGACCGGCACGCTGCGCGCCTCGGAGCGGTGCAGCCGCCGCGCCCGCCCTCCCACCTCGTCGTGCTCGCCCGCGCACCACATCGGGCACCCGTGGTCGCGCCCGCCGTTCTGTCGTCCGTCCATGTTCCGCACCAATCGCTCGAGGCGCACAGCACACCAGTCGGCACCGACATCGAGGAGGGCCCTCGACCGCGTTTCGTCGCGGGTGTGGACAGCCTCCGACCCCTCCCCCTCTGTGGAGGAGCGACGCCACTCTCCCATACTCAGATGGTTCCGCGCACGACGGCGCCGGGCGGGTCAGCGGTGCACGATCAGCCAGGTCGCGACGGCCGTCGACGCCCCGCGGTTCACCATGCGGTGCGGACGCTCGCAGGGGAAGGTGATCGCGTCGCCGGCCGCCAGCACGACGGTCTCATCCTCGAACTCCACCGTGAGCTCGCCGAGCGTCACCGTGCCGACCTCGAAGCCGTCGTGCCGCAGGAACTGGCGATGCGCGGTCGAGGTCGACCCCGGCGGGTAGGTCGACTCGAAGAAGTCGACCGCCTCGACCGGGCGGGGCGCGAGCCGACGGAACAGCACGCCGCCGTCGAGGGTCACCGGAGCGACGTCGCCCGCGCGCACGACCGCCGTGGCGACCGACGGGGGCGCCGGCTCGTCGAAGACCGCCGACAGCGGCACCCCGAGCGCGCCGACCACGGCGATCAGGCGGCCGACCGAGGGCTGCATCGAGCCGCGCTCGATCTGCGAGACCGCGCTCGCCGAGATCCCTAGCTCCCGGGCGAGGGCGCGCAGCGACATGCCGGAGGCGAGCCGCAGCTCGCGCAGGCGCGCACCGAGGCGCTCGCGGTCGACGCCTGCGGCGAGCGCCCCCGCGGCGATCTCGACCGGGCTCTCGGGGGCACCGGCATCGGGAGTCGAGTCCTCGGTGAGCATCGGGCGGCCCTCCTTCGGCGATCGTCACACACCCGTAACGGACCCGAAACGAGCCGGAGTGTGTCAAGCAATAGGTTCACATGCTGTGAAGCCACTGCTTCACGGCACCGGACTCCACGAACAGCGCCTCACGCACTCCGCGGGGACGGCCGACCGCCTCGGTCCGCCACCACGACCACCCTGACACATCCGATCCGAGCCGGGCCCGCGCCCGGCCGCCCGAGAGGTGGATCCTCCATGACCGACCGCGCCACAGCACCCCGCACCGACCTGCCCGCCGTCCCACCCGACGCCCCCGAGCTCCCGGCCGGCGCCGCGCTGATCAAGCCCGGCTACGACGACCGCCTGGCGAACGAGGACCTCGCTCCGCTGGTGAAGCAGCGCTGGTCGAGCTACAACATCTTCGCGTTCTGGATGTCGGACGTGCACAGCGTCGGCGGCTACGTCACCGCCGGATCCCTCTTCGCGCTCGGACTCGCCGGCTGGCAGGTGCTCGTCGCACTGGTCGTCGGCATCGTGATCGTGCAGATCTTCTGCAACCTCGTCGCCAAGCCGAGCCAGATCACCGGCGTGCCCTACCCCGTCATCAACCGGGCGATCTTCGGCATCCGCGGGGCGAACATCCCCGCGATCATCCGCGGCCTCATCGCGATCGCCTGGTACGGCGTCCAGACCTACCTCGCGGCGCAGTCGCTGAACATCGTGTTCCTCAAGTTCTTCCCCGACCTCGCCGCCTGGAACACTCCGGAGGCGTCCTTCCTCGGGCTGTCCGCGCTGGGCTACCTCTCGTACGCGATCCTCTGGGTCGCCCAGGCCGCGCTGTTCTGGCGGGGCATGGAGTCGATCCGCCGCTTCATCGACTGGGCCGGACCCGCCGTCTACGTGGTGATGCTGGTCCTGGCCGTCTACCTCGTGTCGCAGGCGGGCTGGGAGAACATCTCGCTGAACCTCGGCTCGGGCGAGGTCCTCGACTTCGCCGCCTCGCTGCCCGTCATGATCTCGGCCGTCGCGCTCGTCGTCTCCTACTTCTCGGGGCCGATGCTCAACTTCGGCGACTTCTCGCGCTACGCCCGCAGCTACGGCGCGGTGAAGAAGGGGAACCTGCTCGGGTTGCCGATCAACTTCCTCTTCTTCTCCCTCCTCACCGTCATCACCGCGTCCGCGACGGTGCCGGTCTTCGGCGAGCTCATCACCGATCCGATCGAGACGGTCGAGCGGATCGACACCTGGTTCGCGGTGCTGCTCGGCGGGCTGACCTTCGTCATCGCGACGATCGGCATCAACATCGTCGCCAACTTCATCTCGCCCGCGTTCGACTTCTCGAACGTCAACCCGAAGAAGATCAGCTGGCGGATGGGCGGCATGATCGCCGCCGTCGGCTCGGTGCTGCTGACCCCGTGGAACTGGTACTCGAACGACACCGCCATCCACTACACGCTCGGGATCCTGGGCGCCCTCATCGGCCCGCTGTTCGGCGTGCTCATCGCCGGCTACTACCTGATCAGCCGCCAGCGAGTGTGGGTCGACGACCTCTACACGATGAGCGAGACGGGACGATACTGGTTCTCGAAGGGGTTCAACCCCAACGCGGTGTGGGCCACCGTCATCGGCGGAGTGCCGTCGGTCGCCTCGGTGCTCGTGCCCCGCTGGATCGCGGAGGCGGGCGGCCCCTCCTTCACCTGGCTCGGCGACTACAGCTGGTTCCTGGGCTGCGGTCTCGGCTTCGTCGCCATGGCCCTGCTCGAGCGCCGCGCACCGCGGATCGGCCGACTCGAGGAGGACCTCGAGAACGTCAGCGACGGCAGCGCCGCCTGATCCGCCCGGGCGGCCGCTCGCTCCGGGCGGCCGCCCTCCCCGCACCCGCCACGTCCCCGAGGAACGCCATGCGCATCACCGTCGTCAACCCGAACACCAGCGAGCGGATGACGGAGGCGATCGGCCGGGCCGCCCGCTCCGTCGCCTCGATCGGCACCGTGATCACTGCGGTGACGCCTCCGATGGGGCCCGCCTCGATCGAGAGCCACTACGACGAGGCACTGGCGGTGCCCGGGCTGCTGCACGAGATCGTCCGGGCTGACGCGGCGGGCAGCGACGGCTTCGTGGTGGCGTGCTTCGGGGATCCCGGAGTGGACGCCGCCCGCGAGATCGCGCGCGGCCCGGTCGTCGGCATCGCCGAGGCCGCGATGCACACGGCCACCCTGGTGGGCCGCCGCTTCAGCGTGGTGACCACTCTGTCGCGGACCAGCGGTCGCGCGTGGGACATCGCGCGACGAGCGGGCTTCGGGGACGCCTGCGCCGGCGTGCACGCCTGCGACATCCCGGTGCTCGAGCTCGACGATCCGGACTCGGACGCCCGCCGGGCGGTCCTGGAGGAGTGCGCCGCCGCCCTGGCCGCCGACGGCTCGGACGTGATCGTGCTGGGCTGTGCCGGCATGGCCGACTTCTGCCGCGAACTCTCGAGCGAGCTGGGGGTACCGGTGATCGACGGAGTCGCGGCAGCCGTCCGCCTCGTCGAAGGCCTCGTGGCGATGGGCGTCACGACCTCGCGGCGCGACGAGTTCGCCGCACCGCGCCCGAAAGCGATGTCGGGCCTGCTCGCTCCGTTCGCGCGGGTCTGACAGCGGTCGCACCGGGCTGCGAGGATCGGGGCATGACGGTCCTGCGCGAACTCGCCCTCGGCGCCCGCCTCTTCCTCCGCGGCTTCGGCACCTGGGTGCGCTCGCCCCGCGCGATGCTGCTGGGGGCGATCCCTCCGCTGATCGTGGGCCTCGTGTTCCTCGGCCTGCTCGTGCTCGTCGTGACCCGCGTGGGCGACGTCGTCGCCGCGCTGACCCCGTTCGCCGACGACTGGAGCGACACCTGGGCGTCGAACGCACGACTGGCGATCTCGATCGCGGCGGTCGGCGCCCTCGTCGCCCTCGGGGTCGTCGTGTTCGCGGCGGTCACCCTGCTGGTGGGCGACCCGTTCTACGAGCGGATCTGGCGCGGTGTCGAGGACGAGCTCGGCGGCGTGCCGGACGAGCGGGAATCCGGGTTCTGGGCCGGGCTGGCCCGCTCGCTCCGAGACTCGGCCGTGCTCATCGCGACGTCGCTGGGCATCGGGATCGTGCTGGTGCTGCTGGGCGTGATCCCGATCGTCGGCCAGGTGATCGGCCTCGTGGCGGGAGCCCTCGTCGGCGGTCGCGCGCTCGCCCTCGAGCTGACGGGCTTCGCCGGCGACGCACGCGGCATGGCTCTCGGCGAACGGCGACGGCTCCTCGGCGAGCGCCGGGCCGTGTCGCTCGGCTTCGGGATCGCCGTCTATCTCGCGTTCCTCGTCCCGGGCGGCGCGGTCATCGCCACCCCCGCTGCGACCGCGGGGGCGACGCTCCTCCTGCGCACGCTCCGGGGCGAGACGACCGAGCGCGTCGCCGCGTCCGGGACCCCCTGATCCGCTTGGCCGCCCGGCCGGGCGTCCCCTAGACTCCCCCCGTGCGCACGTCGACCCGAAGCCCCTGGTGGCCCGCCTCCTAGGCGGACCGACGCGCGAACCCCTCGCACACGACCGCCTCATCCGGGCGGTCGTTCTGCATGTCAGGGCCCGGGTGAGGGACACCCCGAACCAAGGACCACGATGACCTCGCTCCTCTCCCGCATCCTCTCCTCCGACGGATCGCTGCCGTTCGCCGTCGTGCTCCGGCAGGGCCGGTCCGAGGTGGACGTCTTCACCGGCGACGTCGTCGACGTCGAGGGGCTCGCCGACATCCCGCTGAACGGCGAGGACGTCCTCACCCTCGTCCCCTACCGCCAGGTGCGCGAGCGCGGGTTCGCCGCGAAGGACGACGGAGCGCCGCTGCGCAACCTGATCGTCCGCGAGCGCGAGAGCGTGCCCCTGGACGACGTGCTCCGCCTGCTGCCCGAGCGCGAGATCCCCGTCGAGGAGCGCGGGTTCGACGTGCCCGACGACGAGTACGCGGACATCGTGCGCCGCGTGATCGAGAACGAGATCGGCCGTGGGGAGGGCGCGAACTTCGTCATCAACCGCGCGTTCGTCGCCCACACCGACGCTCCCCCGGTCGAGGCGGTGCTGGCCTGGTTCCGCCGGCTGCTGACCGACGAGTCGGGCGCCTACTGGACCTTCGCGATCCACACGCCCGGCGTCGACGGCGCCCAGACCGTGACCGCGGTCGGAGCGACCCCCGAGCGGCACGTCTCGGTGCGCGACGGCGTCGCGATGATGAACCCCATCAGCGGCACGTTCCGCCACCCGGCCGCCGGGCCCACGGGCGAGGAGGTGCTCGCGTTCCTCGCCGACGTGAAGGAGAGCGAGGAGCTCTTCATGGTCGTGGACGAGGAGATGAAGATGATGAGCGCGGTCTGCCCGAACGGCGGACGCATCCTGGGCCCCTTCCTCAAGCAGATGTCGCGGCTCAGCCACACCGAGTACCTCCTCGAGGGGCGCACCGACCTCGACGTCCGCGAGGTGCTGCGCCTGACGATGTTCGCGCCCACCGTCACCGGCTCCCCGATGGAGAACGCCTGCGCCGTCATCGCCGAGTACGAGAAGGAGCCGCGCGGCTACTACTCCGGCGTCCTCGCCCTTTTCGAGCCCGAGGAGCACGGCTACACCGTCGACGCCCCGATCCTGATCCGCACCGCCTACCTCCGCCCCGACGGGCGCCTCACCGTGCCCGCGGGTGCGACCCTCGTGCGCCACTCCACCCCGGAGGGGGAGGTCGCCGAGACGCGCGCCAAGGCGTCCGGCGTGCTGTCGGCGCTCGGGCTCCTGCCGGGCCGGGCGGTCCCGCCGGCCGTCGACCTCAACGCGCAGCCCGGAGTCGCCGAGGCGCTCGAGGCGCGCAACGAGCGCCTCGCGTCGTTCTGGCTCCGGCCCCAGGCGCCCGAGCACATCGCCGGGCTCGACGGCCACACCGCACTGATCGTGGACAACGAGGACCAGTTCACGACGATGCTCGCGCACCAGCTGCGGCACCTCGGCATGGATGCCCGGGTCGAGCGCTGGTCGAGCGTGGAGGACGTGCTCACGGACGACCTCGTGGTGTTCGGGCCCGGCCCCGGCGATCCGCGCGACGGGTCCGAGCCGCGCATCGCGCGACTCCGGGAGCTGATGACCGAGCGGCTCGAGTCGGAGCGGCCGATGCTCGCCGTCTGCCTCAGCCACCAGATGCTCTCGCTGCTCGCCGGACTGCCGGTCGAGCCTCTGCCCGCTCCGCGGCAGGGCGTGCGCCTCGCCGTCGACGTCTTCGGCGAGGAGGCGGCGATCGGCTTCTACAACACCTTCTCGTCGGTGGCGGGATCGGGTGTCGAGCGCACCCCGCTGCTCGATCTCGAGGTGTCGGGCGACCCGGTCAGCGGAGTGGTCGACGCGCTCCGCGGCGAGCACGTCGCGTCGGTGCAGGGCCACCTGGAGTCGGTGCTGTCCTCGGACGGGCTGCGCACGCTCGAGCGCCTCGTGCGCACCGCGACGGCGCAGCCGGCTCGCGCATGAGCGACGTGCGGCTGATCGCGTCGGACGCCTACTCCCTGGAGCTGCGCTACGCGATCGCCGACAGTGTGCGGGCGGCGGCGGAAGCGGCCAGGGCCTGGCACGGGCGCGGCGACAAGGAGGCGGCCGACGCCGCCGCCGTCGCGGCGATGCGCGAGGTGCTGGCCGACGCTCCGTTCGACGGAGTCGTGGTGATCGGTGAGGGCGAGAAGGACGAGGCGCCGATGCTCGCGAACGGCGAGCGCCTCGGCCGCGCGACCTCTCCCTCGTGCGACGTGGCGGTCGATCCGCTCGACGGCACCCGGCTGACCGCCGAGGGGCTGCCCGGATCGGTCTGCGTGATCGCGCTGGCGCCGCGGGGCACGCTCTTCGATCCGCGCGACGTCTTCTACATGGACAAGCTGGTCTGCTCGGCGGCGGGTGCGGGAGTGGTCTCGCTCGACCGCTCCCCCGGCGACAACGCGCGGGCGCTGGCAGAGGCGCTGGGCAGGCCTGTGGAGGAGCTCGTGGTCGCGGTGCTCGACAAGCCGCGGCACGTCGCCCTGATCGCCGAGCTGCGCGGCGTCGGAGTCGCGCTGTCGCTGCGCGGCGAAGGAGACGTGTCGGTCGCGATCGAGGCGGCCGACCCCGACGGCGCGGTCGATCTGGTTCTCGGCATCGGGGGGACGCCGGAGGGCGTCGTCGCGGCGTGCGCCGTCCGTGCGCTGGGCGGTGTCATGGAGGGGCGGCTCGCGCCGCAGACGAACGGCGAGCGGGCGAACGCTCTGGCCGCCGGTCACGACCTGGAGCGGCTGCTGCGACTGGAGGACCTGGTCGCCTCGGACGACGTGCTCTTCGCGGGCTGCGCGGTCTGACGGCGCGGCCTGGAAGCAGAAGAACCCCGGCTCACGAGGAGCCGGGGTTCTTCCGGAACGTAGCGGGAGCGGGACTTGAACCCGCGACACCACGATTATGAGCCGTGTGCTCTAACCACCTGAGCTACCCCGCCGCGCGTTCTTCGCAGGCTCGACCTGCGGGGAACGGAGCCCCCTGTGGGAATCGGACCCACTACCTCTTCCTTACCAAGGAAGTGCTCTACCAATGAGCTAAGGGGGCGCACCTGCGGGCTCCGGCCCCGGGGGGCCTGCCCCTCTCGGGGCGTGCCCGCGATTTGGCACCGTTAGACAATAGCACCTCGCTGGAGGGGCGGTGACCGCGGTGGGGCAGGGTCCAGCCGGGTCGACAGCGCTCCGGACGCCATCCGCTCAGAGAGCCCGCTCCACCCGCCGCAGCTTCTTGGATCCGTCGTGGGAGTACTGCTGGAAGACGAGCGCCGGCGGACGGAACCCGAGCCTCCGGCCGAGGATCGACATCTCGAGCGCGACCGACCGCTCCACCTCGGCGTTCAGCGCATCGACCGCGACGGTGAGCTGCTCCTCGCCGGTCTGCACCACGCGGAACTCCTCGAATCCCTCGGCGTACATCATCGCCCGCACGATCAGGTCGGAGTAGACCCGGATCGGCTGTCCGTCCGGGCCGGGCAGGAGGAGGACGTCGTCCTCACGGCCCTCGATGCCGTCGAGGGCCGTGAGGGCGCTGCCGCAGGGGCAAGGGGTGGAGCGGCTGCGCAGGACGTCGTTCAGGCGGTAGCGCACGATCGGCTGCGCTCTCCGGGTGAGATCCGTCACGATGGGGATGAAGCGCCCGTCCCCGAGCTCTTCGCGTTCGACGGCGACGAGATCCTCGTTGAGGTGCAGCGTTCCGAGTGCGCACGTGTGCGCGAGGAATCCTTCTGTGCACTGATAGGCCTGATGGATCACCTCCTGACCGAATGCCGCAGCGATGACCGCCTCATCACCCGGTTGCAGGACTTCGGCGACCGAGACGACACGGATCGGATCGATGTCCAGCTCCCCCGCGCGGACAGCGGCGGCGAGCATCAGCAGAACCGACGGAGGAGCGACGAGGAGGGTGGGCCGGTACGCGCCGAGGCGGCGGACGTTCTCGGCCGCCTCGTCGTAGACGTCGAAGAAGCGGAAGGAGACGACTCGTGACTGCACCGTCTCGTAGAGCGTGTTGTCGGCCCGCAGGAAGAAGGCGATCCGCTGGCCGAGTATCCGTCCGGGCGGGAGGAACCGGGCCAGCACGGTCCCGGCCCAGCGCTCCCGCTCGCGTCGGCTCACGACGAACAAGCCCCGGTGCCCGCTCGTACCGGACGAGAGTCCGACGGAGACGCCGTGGAGAGTGGGAGTGAAGTCGCGGCTCCGCTCGCTCTCGAGGGCCAGCGCCAGCACGTCGTCCCGGCGCAGGCCGACCGTGTTCATCGCGTCGAAGGTCGCCATCATGACCGCTTTGTCCATCAGCGGGAGGCGCTGGAGTTCGAGAGGATCGCCGGGACGCTCCTGCTGCGCGGCGAGAGCCGTGAAGTACGGGGAGTGCCGCCCGAGGAAACGGAGGTGGCGGAGCAGCAGTCGTCGCTGGTGCGCCGCGAGTCGGTCGGGTGAGCGGAACCGCCGCGACCAGCGCGTCTGCGAGAAAGCGCGGAGGACTGTCAGAGCGGACATCACGGGATCAGCACCTTCGAGGAGTCGTGGTCGTGGCTGAAGCAGAGTGCGACGCCGGTGGACGACGTCCGACCGCAGCGGAAGCACTGCAGGACCGGGTCAGCCACGGAGCGCCCGGAAGTGAGCGCCGACCCGGGCGATCCCCTCACTGAGAGGGACTGACGGACGGTAGCCGAGCTCGGCGCGGGCCCGGGAGATGTCGAGCGTCTGCGCGTAGGCGAGCGTCGCGACCGTGTATCGGGTGAACGGCGGTTCGGCCCCGACCGGGGCGAGCGTGTAGATCCGCTCCAGCGCGACCGCTGCCGCACGCAGGACCCTCAGATCGACTCTCCGGTACCGCGGCACTTCTCCCATCGCGGCGAAGAACCGGTCCAGGAGCGCTCCGAAGGGCGTCGGCTCCCCGTTCGTGATGTTGTAGACGGAGCCGTGCGCGGTGGGGGTGTCCGCCGCGAGACGGAGGGCGGTGGCGGCGTTCTCGACGCAGGTCACGTCGACGAGGTTCTCGCCGTCGTCGAACAGCGGGATCCCTCCTCGCCGGCTCGCCTCGACGAGTCGAGGGAGGAGGCTCGGGTCGCCGACCCCGATCAGCCCGCGCGGTCGGAGGATCACCAGTTCGGGGATGCGGCCCTCGGCGTGAGCGGTCTGCAGCATCCGCTCAGCGGTGATCTTGCTGCGGATGTAGAGGCTCATCGTGTTGCGGGGGTCGACCTCGTCCTCGCGGACATCGAAGCGATGACGGTGCGCCGAGTAGATGCTCGGCGAGGAGACGAACACCATCCTGCGCACTCCCGAGCGCTCGACGAGATCGATCATGCGGCGCGTGCCGACGACGTTGTGCTCCTGGAAGTCCTTGCTCCGGGCCCACGGGCTCGACAGCGCAGCTGCGTGCACCAGCACGTCCGCGCGCACCGCCGTGGAGGCGAGCCCGTGCAGATCCCGTGCGATGGTCTCCAGTCGATGCGTTCGCGCGAGACGATCCAGCACGGCGGTGTTCCGTCCGGACGCGATGACGTCGTCACCGTTCGCCGCGAATTCGGACACCGCGTACCCGCCGAGGAATCCTGTGGCCCCGGTGATCAGGACCCGTCGATCCCCGGTCACGTCCTCCTCGCGGACGACGACGTGATCTCCGATGTCCGGACGACCGCAGGACGACACGAAGGGGATGAGCGTCCGCCCGATTCCTCGGCACTCGCCCTTGTGCATTCTCTCCGGACTGATCGGATGACATCCACTTCCGAGGACGCCTGTGACAATTCCGGTGACATTGGTCTCTTCTCTTGTGACCGATCGATGGACAAGCGCCCCGACTACTCCGGAATCACCCGTTGCACGCCTTTCCCGGGGACAGTCGACAACGGAGATCCTCGTGATGAGAGACGGTATCCGCACTTTACACAGCGGAAACGCGACCCTGCTATACAGATGATGCTTCGTCGCCCGTCAATTCGAAGCAGAGGGGCGACATCATGTCCGCGACACTGCCGATCCGCATTATGGGAACAGGTGAGGCATTGCCGGAGAGGGTCGTCTCCACAGCCGAAGTAGCGGCGCTCTGCGGTATTCCGACAGAAGAGGCGATCCGGCGGACAGGAGTCCGGACGAGGCATTGGCTCGCCGAGGACGAGGATCCTCTGGACCTGGGCGTTCTCGCCGCCCGGCGCGCCCTGGAGGCCTCCGGTGTGCGCGCCGAGGACGTGGACGTCGTGCTCAACGCCTCCGGAACCCAGCTCCAGGCCATTCCCGACGGCGGAGCACTCCTCGCCGCGGGCCTCGGCCTCACCGATGTGTTCGCGTACAGCCTCCACGCCACGTGCCTCTCGTTCCTGTTCGCACTGCAGGAGGCGGGATTCCTCATCGCGAGCGGCCGAGCCCAGCACGTCCTGATCGTCGCCACGGAAGGAGGCAGCAGGGGGATCGACTTCACCCAGGCCGAGAGCGCGATCCTGTTCGGAGACGCCGCCGCGGCCGTCGTCGTCGGCCCCGCACTCCTCGATGGTCAGGGCGTCGTCGCGTCGTCGTTCAAGACTCAGACCTCGGGAGTCCGTCACGCCGAGATCAGGGGCATGGGCTCCCGGATCCGCGTCGAGGAAGCAGCGGAGCGCTTGAGCGACTTCAAGTTCGACATGAAGGGCGGTCAGCTCCTCGTCGACGCCCTCCGTCATTTCCCGCGGTTCCTCGAAGGCGTGCGTCCCGGCCTCAGCAAGGGGACCCCGGGCATCGACCGCATCGTCCCCCATCAGACCAGCAAGGCCGGGATGGAGGGGATGGCGCGGCTCTGGGGTCGCGAGAAGATGATCGTCACCCTCGGCGAGGTCGGGAACACGATCGGGTCCGCGATCCCCCTCGCACTCCACCGCGCCCGGATCCAGGAGGGCGAGTCCGTGCTGCTCGTGGGCACCGGCGCGGGAACCCACTACGGCGCAGTGATCCTTCAGTGCTGACCGACCGGCCCTTCGTCCGACTGGAGGGCGTCTCGAAGTCCTACCGAACGGGAGGTCGCCGGGTCACCGCGCTCAGGCAGGCCGACCTCGACATCGAGCAGGGTCACTTCACCGTCGTCCTCGGCCCGTCGGGCTCGGGGAAGAGCACACTGCTGAATCTTCTCGGAGGGATGGACACCTGCAGCAGCGGGACCATCCGCGTCGGCGAGGAGACCATCTCGACGTACCGCGAGAAGAGCCTGACCGAGTACCGGCGGAATTCGGTGGGGTTCGTCTTCCAGTTCTACAACCTGATCGCGAATCTGACGGCGCTCGAGAACGTCGCTCTGGCCGCGTCGCTGACCATGGACCGCCGCTCGGCCGAGAGCCGCGCTGTGGAGGAGCTGGCGGGAGTCGGGCTGACGCACCGGGCGTCCAACTTCCCCGGCCAGTTGTCCGGCGGCGAGATGCAGCGGGTCGCCATCGCCCGAGCGCTGGTCAAGCGTCCGGCTCTGCTGCTCTGCGACGAGCCCACCGGAGCTCTGGACTCGAGAACGGGCGAGCGCATCATGACGCTTCTGCAGGCCACCGCCGCCGCCACGACGACCGCGGTCGTCGTCGTGACGCACGACCACCGGCTCGGCGGCACGGCGGACCGCTTGATCCGGTTGAACGACGGCGAGATCGTCAGCTCCGAGGTGAATCCTCACCCCGTTCCGGTGTCCGAGGCGATCGGATGATCGGTCTCCTGGTGACCAAGCTCCGGCGCGATCTCCTCCGCTACGGGAGCCAGTTCGTGTCGGTGCTGCTGATGTCGGCCCTGAGCGTGACGGTGTACGCCGGGCTGGAAGGCGCCTGGCGGGGCATGCAGGTCGAGATCGACCGCTTCGCCGCCGAGAGTGCTCTCCCCGACGCCTGGGTCCGCGCGTCCGCCAGCACCGCATCGGACGTCGCGGCGCTCACCCGCCTCCCCGGGGTCGTCGACGTCTCGAGCTCGACGACCTTCCCGCTCCTCCACGCTCGCGCCGACGGCACCGGCACGCTCCTCGTGACATCGTCCGGATCCACGTCCGTCAATCGTCCCCTGGTGACGGCGGGCGCGCCCGTGGATCCTGACGGCGAGGGCATCTGGATCGATGCGGCCTACGCGCAGGCGCACGGCGTCGTGGTCGGAGATCGGATCCAGCTGTCCCGCCCCGGACACGCCGACGCGCCGGTCGTGCGCGGCCTCGTCGTGGTCCCCGACGCGCTGGCCCTCACCGCGCCCGGTCTGATCGCTCCGGATTTCGACGACTACGCGCCCGCTCTGATGTCCGCCGCGGAAGCAGCCGACGCCTTCGGCATCGCGTTCACGGGCGACACGCTCCGCGTCGTCGGCGGAGCGGCGGAGGTCCAGGAGCATGCGCCGGACATCCTCGGCGAGCGCTACCTCGGTTTCTCCGATCGCACCTCGAACCCCTCGATCGCCCCCGTCTTCATCCGGGTCGGGCAGATCCGCGACGTCTCCGTGATGTTCAGCTCCCTCTTCGTCCTGGTCGCCCTGCTGGCGATGTCGACATCGATCCGCAGACTGGTCGAGATCCAGAGGACCGAGACCGCCACCCTCGGCGCACTCGGCCTCGGGCGGACGACGATCGGCCTCTCGTTCGTCGGCCTGTCCTCCACCGTCGTCGTCATCGGTGCCGCCGTGGGTGCGGCACTCGCTCCTGCGCTGTCCTCGTACGTCCTGGGCACGCAGCAGGAGGCGTTCGCCCTTCCGAACTGGCGCATCTCGTACTCCTGGACCACGCCGCTCCTCGCGCTCGGGCTCCTCCTCGCGTGCGCGGTCGCGGCCTGGGCGGTCACAGCCGGTGCGCGGTCCCGCTCTCCGGCCGTCGGGATGAGGCCGGCTGCGGAGCGCTCTCACCGCCTGCTGATCGAACGGTCGCCCCGGGCCTGGTCGCGGATCGGATTCGGGGAGCGGTGGGCTCTGCGGGACGCGGTCGGGAACCCGCTGCGCATCGGAGTCGGCGTCCTCGCCTCGTCCGGGTGCATGATGCTGCTCCTCGCCGGGTTTGGGATCCCCGAGTCGCTCTCGCACCAGGTCGCACGGGGATACGACGATCAGTACCGCTACGCCGACTGGGTCGCCGTGGCACCGGGTGCGACTCCGGAGCAGCTCGCTGCTCTCGAGACCGCGGCGGGCTCGGGACAGTGGGTGATGCAGCGCCCCTTCCGTTTCGACGGCAAGGACAGGACGGAGTACGTGCTCACCGTCCTCGGACCCGGCGACCTCTTCGTCCTCCGGGATGCGGACGACCGCGTCCTCGATCTCGGCGCGGGCGCGGCGATCACTCCTCGAGTGCGGGCGACGGCCGACGCGGTGATCGGATCGCCCGTGCGGATCGAGGTCGGAGGCGGGCAGACGGTGGACGTCTCCCTGGCGTCGACCGCCGTCATCTCACAGCCGCAGGGCATCCTCCTCACGCGAGCGGAGTGGACGGAGTCCGGCGGCGTCTTCGCACCGACCGCCTACCTGACTCGGAGCCCTCTCCCACCGGGCGCACTGGACGATTCCGCCGCTGCGACGACGACCCTCCCGCTCGGTCAGCAGCGCGCGAACGCGGAACAGGTGATCGCCAGCCTGGGCGGGGTCTTCACGATCATGAAGGTCCTCGCGGTACTCCTCGCGGTCGTCTCCCTGTACAACCTGGGAGCGCTGAGCTTCTCGGAGCGCCAGCGCTCCTACGCCACCTTGCGCGTCCTCGGGTCCCGCACTCGCGAACTCCGCCGCCTGGCCGGCACGGAGAACGCCCTCACCGCCGTGGTCGGATGGCTCCTCGGCATTCCGCTCGGCCTGTGGTTCCTCGCGCAGTACACAGCGCTGTTCAGCGACGACCGCGCCGTCTACGTGCCCCACGTGACGGCTCCGACACTCGTGACCGCCTCCGCCGTCACCTTGTTCTTCGCCCTCACAGCGACACTGCTCCTGACCCGGCGCGTCCGGCGGATCGAGATGGCCAGCGCACTGAAAGGCGTCGAGTAGACGTCGTCCTCGGCGCTCACCGAGCGCCGCGCGGCCCGCCGACGATGTCCGGGGAGGCGTTCCGTCCCGTTCCGGAGACGGCGCTCGATCGACGTCCGTCGACGCTGCACTCCTCCACCAGGACCGAGGCCCGCCTCCGCGCCGTTACGAGCGGCTCGCCGCGTCGAGGGAGGCGAGCTCGGCCTCGCCGAGGACGAGGGTCGCGGAGGCGACCAGGGCGGGGAGCTGCTCCATCACGCGGGCGCTGGCGATCGGCGCGACGACTCCGGGCTGCGAGCGGAGCCAGGCCAGCGCGACCGTCGCAACCTCGACCCCGTGACCCTCCGCCACCGCGTCCAGCGCGCCGAGCACCCGGCGACCGCGGTCGTCGAGGTACTGCGCGGCTCCGGAGGCACGGGGCGAGTCGGACGTCGTGCCGTCGCGGTACTTGCCGGTCAGGAACCCGGAGGCGAGGGCGTAGTAGGGGACGACCGCCAGGCCGTGCTCGCGGGCGAGCGGCAGCAGGTCGGCCTCGATGCCGCGCTCGACGAGGTTGTAGTGCGGCTGCAGGGCGACGGGCGCGTGCAGTCCCTCCGCCGCAGCGATGCGGAGCCACTCCGCGATGCGCTCGGCGCTGAAGTTCGAGACGCCGATCGCGCGCACCAGGCCCTCGTCGACGAGCTCCGAGAAGACGCGGGCGATGTCCTCCATCGCGACCGCGTCGTCGTCGAAGTGGGCGTAGTAGAGGTCGATGCGGTCGGTGCGCAGGCGCTCGAGCGAGGCGCGGGCGGCGGCGCGCACGGTGTCGGGGGCGAGGCCCTGGAACTCGGGGTGGCGGCTGACCTTCGTCGCGACGACCACGTCGTCTCGGTCCGAGCGGCGGCTCAGCCACTCGCCGATGATCGTCTCGGACTCGCCGCCCTTGTTGCCGGGGACCCACGCCGAGTAGGAGTCGGCGGTGTCGATGAAGTTCCCGCCTGCGGCCACGTAGCCGTCGAGGACGTCGAAGGAGGTCTGGCGTCCCGCGGTCCAGCCGAAGACGTTGCCGCCGAGCGAAAGCGGGAAGACCTCGATGCCGGAGTCGCCGAGCGGTGCGCGGGTGGAGGAGTCGTGGGCGGTGGGGGCGCTGTCGATCGTCATGATCCGATTCAACCCGCTGGGTGCGGGGCGCTCGCTCCTCCTCCGGCGCATGTGGAGCAAGCACTCAGGCGCCGAGCCCGCTCCGCTCTCAGAGGTGCTCGGGCAGCGGGTAGTCGGCGTAGGCGAAGCGGGACGAGTCGGGAGCCCAGCCGGCGACGTTGATCGTGCCCTGCCCGCCGAAGAGGCGCTCCACCAGGCGGCCGGGCTCGACGGATCCGGCGGGCCGGCCCGCGAGGTCCAGCAGGCGCAGCTCCACCGGGAGGTTCTCCGGGTGCCCGGCGGTGCCGTCCGGGTAGGCGAGCGAGAGCAGGAGCGCTCCGTCGGGAGAGACGTGCGGGAACCAGTCGACGGTGGCGGACTCGACGACGCGCTCGAGCTCGGAGCCGTCGAGGCGCATCCGGAACAGCTGGGCCCGACCTCCGCCACCGCGCTCGGAGTTGAAGTAGAGGACCTCGCCGGTCTCGTCGAAGTCGACCCCGTCGTCGGGGTGCTCGTCGGCGGTCAGCGCGGTGAGCGGGCCTCCCTCGGCGGGCATCGTGTACACGTTCGTGACCCAGCGGCCGGAGGCGTCCTCGCCGCCACCGATCAGGGCGAGCAGCGTGCCGTCGGGCGAGACTCCGTGGAGGTAGTGCTTGAAGCGCGCTCCGGGCGCCTCCTCCGTCAGCCGCCGCGCCGGCGCCGATCCGTCCAAGGCCACCGCGTACAGGTGACCGTCGCGCGCCGACACGTACGCGAGCCCGCCGGCGGGCGCGAGCACGTGGTCGTTGTTGAGCTCCTCCGGCACGCCGTCGAGCGGGACCGGCTGGAGCGTGCCCGAGTCGGCACCCTCGAGCGGCAGCCGGAACAGCAGGCCGTCGCCGTTGACGACGAGGAACGAGCCGTCGGGCGACCAGTTGGGCGCTTCGACGAGCAGAGTGCGCGACTCGAAGACGGTCGTCGACGTGCCGGAGGCGACGTCGTGCACACGGATCCGGCAGAGCTGATCGGGGAGGAGGGAGCGGGCCATGGCCCCACGCTACGGTGCGGCGGCGCACCGCGGCAGGAGCCCGGCGCTTCTCCGAGACCCCGCGACCCGTCAAGCCTCGCCGTACTCAGGTTCTGCGCCACAGCCCTCGGATACCCTGGACCTACGACTGCGCTGGGTACACCTTGGGAGGAACATGTGATGCTCCTCATCCTCGCGATCTCGTTCTCCCTCGCCGTCGTGACGCCCTGGATCGTCGACCGGTTCGGTCCGAAGACCTTCTACGCCCTGGCGGTCGTGCCCGCCGGCACCTTCGTCGCCACGGCCACCGCGCTCCCCGCGATCCTCGACGGCGGCGAGATCCGCGAGACCGTGCCGTGGATCCCCGCGCTCGACATCGCGCTGTCGTTCCGCCTCGACGCCCTCTCGGTCGTGCTGGCGCTCGTGGTCAGCGGAGTCGGCGCCCTCGTGCTGGCGTACTGCGCGTCCTACTTCTCGCGCGACGAGCCGTCGCTGGGCCGCTTCGCCGCTCTGCTCTCCGCCTTCGCCGGAGTGATGTACGGGCTGGTCACCGCCGACGACGTGATCATCCTCTTCGTCTTCTGGGAGGCCACGAGCGTCCTCTCCTACCTCCTGATCGGCCACTACAGCGGTCGCAAGGAGAGCCGCGGAGCCGGTCTCCAGGCCCTGCTCGTGACCACGCTCGGCGGTCTCGCGATGCTCGTCGGCGTCGTGATCCTCATCGTCGAGTCGGGCACCACGAGCCTCGCGGGCATCGTCGCCGCGGCGCCGTCCGGCCCGATCGTCTCGACCGCCCTGGTGCTGGTGCTGCTCGGCGCCTTCTCGAAGTCGGCGCTCGTCCCCTTCCACTTCTGGCTGCCGGCCGCGATGGCCGCGCCCACCCCCGTCAGCGCCTACCTGCACGCCGCCGCGATGGTCAAGGCGGGCATCTACCTGGTCGCCCGCCTCGCGCCCGGGTTCGCCGACGACTCCGTCTGGCTGCCCGTCGTGGTGAGCGTCGGCGTCTGGACCATGCTCGTCGGCGGGTGGCGATCGCTCCGCCAGTACGACCTCAAGCTCGTGCTCGCCTACGGCACCGTCAGCCAGCTCGGCTTCCTGACCGTGGCGGTCGGCTTCGGCTCGCGCGACGCCGCGCTGGCCGGGCTCACCCTGCTCGTCGGTCACGCCCTGTTCAAGGCGCTCCTCTTCCTCGTCGTCGGGATCGTCGACCACCGCGCGGGCACCCGCGATCTGCGCAAGCTCAGCGGGCTGGGCCGCCGAGCGCCGGTGCTCGCGGGGGCCGCGCTGCTGGGCGTGCTCTCGATGGCGGGAGTGCCTCCGCTGCTCGGATTCGTCGCCAAGGAGGCCGTGTTCACGAGCCTGATCTCGGCGATCGAGCAGGGCTCGGCCTGGGCCTGGGTGGCGCTGATCGGACTCGTCCTGGGCTCGATCATCACCGTGGCGTACTCGGCGCGCTTCTTCTGGGGCGCCTTCGCGCGCAAGAAGGGGCTGGAGGACACTCACCTGCACGCCGAGCCGTGGACCTTCACCGCTCCGCCGGTGCTCCTGGCCGCCGCGAGCGTCGTGTTCGGCATCGCCGCGTCGGTGCTCGACCCGCTGATCGCGGTCTACGCCGACACCCTCCCGTTCGGCGCTCCCGACGGGGACGCGGAGCTGGTCGCGGCGGCCGAGGAGTCGGACCACGGCGGCTACCACCTGGCGCTCTGGCACGGCTTCGAGCCGGCGCTCGCGCTGAGCGCCCTCGTGATCGCGATCGGCCTCCTGCTCTTCGCGAAGCGCGTCGCGGTCGCCCGCCTGCAGTCGAAGGTGCCCAACCGCATCGACTCGGCCGAGGGCTACTGGGCCACGGTGCGCTGGCTCGACCGCGTCGCCAGCACGGTGACCGAGTTCGTCCAGCGCGGATCGCTCCCCCGCTACCTCACCGTGATCTTCGCGGTCTTCGTCGTCGGAGCCGGCGGTGCCGCGGCGTTCAACCGCACCTGGCCCGATGAGCTGGTCTTCTGGGACACCCCGGGCCAGCTGGCGGTCGCCGCCGTGATGATCCTCGCCGCGATCCTCTGCGCGCTCGCCCGCAACCGCGTCGCGGCCGTGCTGCTGGCGGGAGCGACGGGCTACGGCATGGTCGCGCTCTTCGCGCTCAAGGGCGCCCCCGACCTCGCCCTGACTCAGGCGCTCATCGAGACGGTGACGCTGGTCGTCTTCGTGCTCGTGCTGCGCCGCCTCCCGACTCGGATCGCCGCGAAGCACCAGCCGATGCGCAAGCGCCTGCGCGCCGTGATCGGCATCTCGGTCGGAGCCGTCATGGCGGTCGTCGCGACCATCGCCCTCGGTGCCCGCACCGCGACTCCGATCTCGGTCGACCTCCCGCGCCTCGCCTACGAGGAGGGGAAGGGCCGCAACATCGTCAACGTCCTGCTCGTCGACATCCGCGCCTGGGACACGATGGGCGAGATCTCGGTCCTCGTCGTCGTGGCCACCGGAGTCGCGAGCCTGATCTTCCTCTCGAGCCGGGCCGGTGGCGCCCCGCGCCTGGAGCAGCCGGGCGCCGGCGACCGCCGCGAGCGCGCCAGCGACCTCACGGCCCCCGCGCCGCAGTCCGAGCAGTCCGCGGGCGAGGGCGATCGCGGCTCCTGGCTCGTCGCCGGGCGGACGCTCCGCCCCGAGAACCGCTCGATCGTGCTCGAAGTGCTCGTGCGCCTCCTGTTCCACCCCGCGATGATCGTGTCGGTCTACCTGCTCTTCACCGGCCACAACACCCCGGGCGGAGGCTTCGCGGGCGGCCTGCTCGCCGGCCTCGCCCTGGTCGCGCGGTACCTCGCGGGCGGTCGCTTCGAGCTCGGCGAGGCCGCTCCGATCGACGCGGGCAAGGTGCTCGGACTCGGGCTCCTCTTCGCCGTCGGCACCGCGGTGTCCTCCCTCTTCTTCGGACTCGAGGTGCTCGAGTCGAGCTGGCTCGACCTGTACCTGCCGATCCTCGGCGAGCTGCACCTGGGCACGTCCACCCTCTTCGACATCGGGGTCTACCTCATCGTGATCGGCCTGGCGCTCGACATCCTCCGCAGCCTCGGTGGCGAGGTCGACCGCCACGGCGAGGAGGCCGAGCAGGGCTCGCCCTCGGGCGACGGCGTCACCCACTCGACCGACAGCACCCCCGGCCCCGGCGCCGGCACGGTCGACGGGCTCGAGACGAAGCTCCCCACCGGATCCACGGTCGTCGGCGGCCCGGGACGGGGGGACGGCGCATGAGCACCACCCTCGTCCTCGTGGTCGTGATGGCCGTGATGTACGCCGCCGGCGTCTACCAGATGCTCGAGCGCAGCCTCACCCGGATCCTGATCGGCTTCGTCCTGATCGGCAACGCGACCAACATCCTGATCCTGCTGATGGCCGGCCGGTCGGGGTTCGCTCCGTTCGTGAACGACGGCCGCAGCTACGAGGAGACCGCGGAGGGGATGGCCGACCCGCTCCCCCAGGCGCTCATCCTGACCGCGATCGTGATCACGTTCGGCATCACCGCGTTCCTGCTCGCCATGATCTACCGGCGCTGGCGCCTCGCGAACGCCGACCAGGTGGAGGACGACGAGACCGACGCGTCGGTGCGCGCCGACGCCGCCGGCATCTCGGCGCAGACCACGGCCGACGACAAGGCCCTCGACGACCTGCTCGAGGCGAGCGACGAGGGCACGGCGGCCAGGCACGGAGAGAGCTCGATGAGCGACGACAGGAAGGAGGACCGATGAACGTGCTGATCCCCCTCGTCGTCACCCTCCCCCTGCTGGGAGCCGCGGTCGCCCTCGTCCTCGGCCGGCACCGCCGCGCCCAGATCCTCGTCAACATCGTGACGCTGTCGGCGGTCCTCGTGATCTCCTCCGTGCTGCTCGTGCTCGTGCTGACGAACGGCGACGGCGGCAGCGCCGTCTACGTGGGCGGCTGGGAGCCGCCGTGGGGCATCGTGCTGGTCGTCGATCCGCTCGCCGCGCTGATGCTCGTGATCACCTCGATCACGCTGCTGGGCGTCCTGCTGTTCTCGGTGGGCCAGGGCCTGGTCGACGGCAACCGCGAGACACCGGTCACGATCTTCCACCCGACTTACCTGATCCTCTCGGCGGGCATCCTCAACGCCTTCGTGGCGGGCGACCTCTTCAACCTCTACGTCGGCTTCGAGATCCTGCTGGCCGCGAGCTACGTGCTGATCACGCTGGGCGGCACCGCGCCGCGCATCCGGGCGGGCACGACCTACGTGGTCGTGAGCCTGGTCTCGAGCGTGTTCTTCCTCTCGGCCATCGGCCTGCTCTACGGAGCGACCGGCACGGTCAACATGGCGCAGCTCTCGATCCGCATCGCCGAGCTCCCCGCCGACGTGCAGCTCGTTCTGCACGTGGTGCTGCTGCTGGGCTTCGGCATCAAGGCGGCGGTGTTCCCGCTGTCGTTCTGGCTGCCCGACTCGTACCCGACCGCCCCCGCGCCGGTCACCGCGGTGTTCGCGGGCCTGCTCACCAAGGTCGGCGTCTACGCGCTGATCCGCACCGAGACGCTGCTGTTCCCCGGAGGAGACCTCAGCGCGGTCCTGCTCGTGGTCTCCCTCCTGACGCTCGTCGTCGGGATCCTCGGCGCGGTCGCGCAGGCCGACATCAAGCGCATGCTCTCGTTCACGCTGGTCTCGCACATCGGCTACATGGTCTTCGGCATCGCGATCGGGTCGCAGGCGGGCTACGCCGCGACGATCTTCTACGTCATCCACCACATCACGGTGCAGACCACCCTGTTCCTCGCGACGGGGCTCATCGAGCGCGTGGGAGGGACGACGTCGATCCTGCGGCTGGGCGGTCTGCTGAAGGCCTCGCCGCTGCTGGCGCTCCTCTACTTCATCCCCGCGATGAACCTCGGCGGCATCCCTCCGTTCACCGGCTTCCTCGGCAAGGTCGGCCTGTTCGTCGCCGGCACGGAGTCGGCGACGGAGCAGCCCTCGTGGCTGATCTGGGCGGTCATCGCCGCCGGCGCCGTCACCTCGCTGCTCACCCTCTACGCCGTCGCCCGCGTGTGGAACATGGCGTTCTGGCGCCGCCAGGAGGAGGTGCCCGGCTACGAGTCGCCGCTGATCGACCAGCTGCAGGAGGATCCGCACGACACGGGAACCGTCCGCACCCGGCATTCGCCGCCCATGATGGTGCTCGCGACCGCCGGCATGGTGCTCGTGAGCATCGCGCTCACCGTCGGCGCCGGGCCGCTCTACGACGCGAGCGAGCACGCCGCGGCCGAGATCGCCGATCCGTCGACCTACATCGCCACCGTGTACCGCGACTCGTCCTTCGGAGAGGAGGGCCCCCGATGAGCCCCCGCCGCCGCGTGGACATCTGGAACCGCGTCGCGATGTTCGTCACCCTCGTCGGCATCTGGGTGCTGCTCTGGGACGACGTCTCGGTGCTCTCGATCGTCTCGGGCTTCCTGATCGCCCTGCTGATCACCCGGGTCTTCTACCTCCCGCCCGTCGAGTTCTCGAACCGCATCAACCCGTGGTTCGTGCTGCTCTTCCTCCTGCGCCTGCTGCTCGACATCGCCAGCGCGTCCGTGCGCGTGTCGTGGCAGATCCTCACCCTTCCGGTCCCGGTGCACAACGCGATCGTGGCGGTGCACCTGCGCAGCCGCTCCGAGGGCATGCTCGTCTGGACCACCGAGGCGGTGTCGCTCGTCCCGGGCTCGCTCGTGATCGACGTCGACCCGCAGCAGAACGTGCTCTACCTGCACGTCCTCGGCGTCACCCACGACGAGGGCGAGCGGATCGAGGAGGTGCGCCGCACGGTGCTCCGGACCGAGGCGCGCATCGTCCGCGCGATCGGCTCGAAGGAGGACGTCGCACGCGTGAACCAGCCGCTCGGCGAGGGTGCGGGGGTGCTCCGATGATCGACTGGCTCGTCTGGATCCTCGTGCCCGTGTTCGGCATCGCGTGCGTGCTCGCGCTGGTGCGCATCCTCCTCGGCCCCTCGGTGCTCGACCGCGTGGTCGCGGCGGACGTGCTGGTCGCCACGATCATCTGCGGGATCGGAGCCGAGATGGCGGTCAACCGGCACGCCACCACCCTCCCCGTCGCCCTCGGCCTCGCGCTCTTCGCCGTCTTCGGCTCGATCAGCGTCGCCAAGTTCATGGCCAACCGCGAGGAGGACTGACATGGACCTCGTGCTCGACGTCCTCACCGCCGTGCTGCTCCTCGCCGGCGGGCTGCTCTCGCTGGTCGCGGCGATCGGGCTGATGCGCTTCGACGACCTGCTCTCGCGGATGCACGCGGGGACCAAGCCGCAGGTGCTCGGCCTGATCTGCGTGATGCTGGCCGTCGCGATCCGGAACCCCGGGTTCGCCGCCGCCGGCACGATCATCCTGGTGATCGGGTTCCAGCTGCTGACCGTGCCGGTCTCGGCGCACATGGTCGGCCGCGCCGCGTACCGCGCCGAGGCGGTCTCGACCGGGTACCTCGTGGCCGACGAGCTCGCCGAGGCCGTGTCGCGGGCCGATGAGCAGGCGCGCACGACCACGGGGCCGGAGTCGGGTCACACGTCGGAGGAGGCGGCGCGGACCTCGCGCGCGCCGCAGCCCGAGGACGAGGACGGGCCGGCGGCGACGGCGTAGGCCGGGTCTACGACGGCTCGAGCCCGGAGCGGGGCCTCGAGCAGGCGCCGAGGCGTTCAGCGCAGGAGCGCCGCTCCGGCGGCCGGTGCTCCCGCAGCGCCCATCATCGAGCGTGCCGCGAAGCCGCCGATCGCGAGGGTCGCGGCGAGCAGGCCGCCGAGCAGGAGCACCAGCAGCGGCACCACCCAGAGCAGGGCGCGGCGGCGGCGGGCTCTGGCCTCGTCGGGAGTCTCGTCGGTCACCCGTCGACCCTACGACGTCGTGCACCACCTGCCCGCGAGGGGTGCTCTATCCTGGCCGCATGCCCCTCGAATCCCCTGTTTCCGGCGCGCCCGCGAACGAGCCGGTCGTGTTCCCCGCCGACTCGCCGAGCACTCCGGGCTCCGAGTGGTGGCGCTCCGCCGTCATCTACCAGATCTACCCGCGGTCCTTCGCGGACGCGGACGGCGAC
This sequence comes from Rathayibacter caricis DSM 15933, assembly GCF_003044275.1. Classification (NCBI taxonomy): domain Bacteria; kingdom Bacillati; phylum Actinomycetota; class Actinomycetes; order Micrococcales; family Microbacteriaceae; genus Rathayibacter; species Rathayibacter caricis. Next base: position 204,608 of record NZ_PZPL01000001.1, read on the forward strand.
GGCATCGGCGACCTCCCCGGCATCACCGGCCGCCTCGACAGCCTGGCCGAGCTGGGCGTCGACGCCATCTGGCTCTCGCCCTTCATGACCTCCCCGCAGAACGATGCGGGCTACGACGTCGCCGACTACTGCGACGTCGATCCGCTCTTCGGCACCCTCGCCGACTTCGACGCGATGCTCGCCCGCGCGCACGCGCTGGGCATCCGCATCATCGTCGACCTCGTGCCCAACCACTCGTCCAGCGCGCACCGCTGGTTCCAGGAGGCGCTGGCGGCGCCCGCGGGCAGCGCCGAGCGCGCGCGCTACCTGTTCCGCGACGGCCGGGGCGAGACCGGCGAACTGCCGCCGAACAACTGGGAGTCCGTCTTCGGCGGCCCGGCGTGGACGCGGATCACCGAGCCCGACGGCGCGGCCGGCCAGTGGTACCTGCACCTCTTCGACACGTCGCAGCCCGACTTCGACTGGACGAACGAGTGGGTGCGCGAGCGCTTCCGCGAGGTGCTGCGCTTCTGGCTCGACCGCGGAGTCGACGGCTTCAGGGTCGATGTGGCGCACGGCATGATCAAGGCCGACGGCCTGCCCGACTACACGCCGCCCGCCGACAGCGGCTCCATGGGCGGAGTGGCGCCGGCCGACGACCCCGACCCCGAGACGGCCCCCTACTGGGCCCAGGACGGCGTGCACGAGATCTACCGCGACTGGCACGCGCTGCTCGCCGAGTACCCGGCCGACCGCGTGCTCTGCGCCGAGGCGTGGGTGCAGCCTCTGCCGAAGCTCGCCCGCTGGGTCCGGCCCGACGAGATGCACCAGGCGTTCAACTTCGCCTACCTCGAGACGCCGTGGGCCGGTCCCACCCTGCGCGACATCATCGACTCCTCGCTCACGGCGTTCGCCGCGGTGGGCGCCCCGTCGACCTGGGTGCTCTCGAACCACGACGTCGTGCGCCACGCGAGCCGCCTCGCCCTCACCGCCGACAACCCGCAGGGCTACGGCATCGGCCCGAAGTCCGCCGGACTCCCCGACCCGGTGCTGGGTCTGCGCCGCGCCCGCGCCGCCACGGCGCTGATGCTCGCGCTGCCCGGCTCCGCCTACGTGTACCAGGGCGAGGAGCTCGGCCTGCCGGAGGCGATCGATCTGCCGGACGAGTCGCGGCAGGATCCGACCTGGTTCCGCACGAAGGGCGAGCGCTACGGCCGCGACGGCTGCCGCGTCCCCCTGCCCTGGGAGGCCGGGGCTCCCGCCTACGGCTTCAACACGTCGGGCGACTCCTGGCTGCCGCAGCCCCGCGACTGGGCGCCCTTCGCCCGCGACGCGCAGCGCGGAGTCGAGGGGTCGACCCTCGAGCTCTACCGGGCGCTGCTCGCCGAGCGCCGCGCGTCGCGGCTGGGCGAGGGGTCGATCGAGTGGCTCGACGGGTACCCGGAGGAGGTCGTGGCGTTCCGGAACGGAGGCGTCACGGTCGTCGCGAACACCGGCTCCGAGCCCGTGGAGCTGCCGGTCGGCACGGTCGTGCTCTCCTCCGTGGAGCTGCACGAGCCGGCGCTGCCGGGCGACACGACGGTCTGGCTGCGCACGAGCTGACGGCTCGGGCAGGTCCGGCGCCTGCACGCTCTGCGGGCGTCCGTGCGATCTGCAGGCGTCCGTGCGATCTGCAGGCGTCGGTGCGATGTGCAGGGCTTCCGCGGTCGAGCGGAGGAGTCTTCGCGGCTGAGCGCGCTCTCACGCTGCGAAGGCCTGCAGATCGTACGAATACCTGCACATCGCACTCGCGTCCGGTCACGGTACCGGCCCAGCGGCCGGGCCCGGCTCCACCGGCGGTCAGCGTCCGGCGTTGGCCTTCAGCCAGAGGTACGAGTCGACCTTCGTGACCCCGTCGATCCGGATCTCGAAGTGCAGGTGCGGTCCGGTCGACATGCCCGTGCTGCCGACGAGTCCGAGGAGCTGGCCGACCTTCACCGGGTCGCCCTCCTTCACCGCGGCGGTGCCGTGCTGCATGTGGGCGTAGACGCTCGAGATCAGCTCGCCGTCGATCTCGTGGTCGACGATCACGTGCACGCCCAGCGAGCCCTCGCCGTCGATCACGGTGCGCACGACTCCGTCGGCGATCGCCTGGATCGGCGAGCCGTTGCCGGGGTTGAAGTCCGTGCCGCCGTGGTTCACCGAGCAGCCCGCGCAGTTGCGGTAGCCGAAGCGGTCGCCCACCGGCACTCCGACGGCGAAGGGCCACTGGATCGAGGCGTTCTGGTCGTTCGTGAAGCCGGCGTCGGAGGTGCGGACGATGGCCGCGACGTCGGTCTGCGTCTTGCGCTCCTGGACCCCGAAGCCGTCGCGCGCGACGGTCTCGGCGCCGACGGCCCCGGCGACGAAGGACTGCGAGCCCTCGCGCAGGTCGACGCCCGGAGCGAGCACACCGGTCAGGTTCTGCGCCTGGACGTCCTCGGCGGTGAGGAGGGAGGTCGCCGGCAGCGAGGTCGCGGCGACGATGGCGGCGACGAAGGACAGGGCGACGAGCCCGCCGACGCGGGTGCGCGGCGCGGGTCGGAGGGGGTCACCCGGGGAGCCGGCACAGGAGCGGGGGCGCGGGTCGCAGCGGCACGCGCCCGGGCGACCCGGCGCTCGGCGTCGAGCAGGTCGGTGGCGACCGGAGCGGCGGTGTCGGTCTCGGCGGCCACCTCGGCCGCGAGGGCCTGAGCCCGCTCGCGCTCGCGCAGCGCGCGTCGGGAGAGCGGTGGGGTCGATTCGCCGGGGGTCGATGCGGACGCAGCGGGGGAGGGCGAATCGGGGCTCACGAAATCGGGATCTTCCGTCGGGGACAGGCGGACGAGGCGCACTCCGTCAGGGGCCGGACGGCGTCTCGGGTCTTCGCGAGGGCATCCTGTGCGAATGTCACGAATTCATAAAGGATACCCACGGACTACGGAATCCGACCAGAGCGGTCGATGCAGAGGCACGATCCGAGCGTCGGACGCCGCTGCGACCACTGCTCCGTTGCGTGCCCATTCACACGCATGCATCGACTCCGCACTCCGACCGGTCTCGGAGAGCGCTCACACCTCGTCGGCGCGCAAGCGGCGGAGCAGAGGCTCGAGCTCGCCGAACAACGGGTCCGGCGCCGCGATCAGCAGGTCGGAACTCGCCGGACGGCCGTCGAAGCCCTCGACGCGCACGCCCGCCTCCTGGGCGATCAGCACGCCCGCCGCCTGATCCCACGGGTTCAGCCCCCGCTCGAAGTAGGCGTTCAGCTGACCCGACGCGACGGCGCACAGATCCAGCGCCGCCGAACCGATCCGGCGGATGTCGCGCACGGACCCCAGCAGCTCCTGCACCACCGCGCCCTGGCGCATCCTCCGCGCGGAGTCGTAGCCGAAGCCCGTCCCGACCAGCGCCAGAGAGAGCGAGGCGGGCGCGACGGCGCGCAGCACGGCTCCGTCCCGCGAGGCGCCGCCGCCCTGGGAGGCCGCGTACACCTCCCCGGTCGACCCGTTGACCACGGCGCCGGCGAGCGCCGTCCACGTCCGCGGATCCGGCTCGCCCTCGACGACCGCGATGCTGACCGCGTAGGACGGGATGCCGTAGAGGTAGTTGACGGTGCCGTCGATCGGATCGACGACCCAGGTCAGCCCGCTGGTCCCGCCTCCGCCGCCCGACTCCTCCCCCAGGAAGCCGTCGTCGGGACGCGCCTCCTCGAGACGTCGTCGGATCAGCTGCTCGACCTCGCGGTCGGCGGCCGTGACCACGTCCTCGGGCGACGACTTGGACGCCGCGATCTCGACGCCGTCCTCCCGCCGCTGTCGGGCGAGGTGCGCCGCCTCGACGGCGATCGAGCGGGCGATGGCGAGGAGGGAGGCGTGGGCGCTCATGGCTCCAGCCTAGGAGCCGGACAGCAGAACGCCCCGTGCACCTGAGGGTGCCGGGGCGTTCCGCGGAGTGTGTGGCGAGTGAGGGATTCGAACCCCCGAAGGCTACGCCGTCTGATTTACAGTCAGATCCCTTTGGCCGCTAGGGTAACTCGCCGAGGCGCACCCGACCGGGAATCGTGCTCTCGACCGAAGGCGCTGGACAAATATACCCGCGGGGCCCGACGATCGGAAATCGGCGCCTCACTCCGCCGCCGCGGCGTAGCGGGACGCCGCCTCGGCCACCTTGCCCGCGTAGCTCGTCGCCGGGTTGTAGGCCGCGATCGCCGCGCGCCAGCCCGACTCCGTCGACAGGTCCCCGCCGGCCTCGCAGAGGTAGCGCGCCGCGGTCACCGCCTGCTGGTCGACGTTCTGCGGATCCCAGCCGCTGGAGGCCCACCGCATCCACGTGGCCGGGATGATCTGGAGCGGACCCATCGCGCGGTCCACCTCCGGGTCGCCGTCCAGCGCCCCTCCGTCGTTGTCCTCGACCCGGTCGAACTCGGTGCCGTCCAGGCGCGGGCCGTAGATCGGCTCCGCAGCACGGCCGTCCTCGCCGAGCGCGCTGCCGAAGATGGTGCCGTGCCGGCTCTCGACGTAGCCGATGCCGGCGAGCGTCGCCCAGTCGAGGCTGCAGTCCGGATCGACGGAGGAGGTGAGGAGCGCGGCTCCCGCATACGCGGTCAGCGCCCGCTCCGGGATCCCGCTCCCCTCGGCGGTGCCGGACAGCCACTCCGGGCTGGTCAGGAAGCGCACGGGAGTCGCGGCCGTCGCGTCCGAGTCCTCGAGCAGAGCGGGATCGAGTGCCGCGGGAGCCGGTGCCGCGGGCGGGACCGTCACCACTCCCCCCTCGTACTCGATCGTCGACGTGGTGGCGGCGCTGCAGCCCGCGAGCAGCGCGCCGACGAGCGGCAGCAGGAGCAGGGCGGGGAGACGGCGCATCCTCCAGTGGTACCAGGACAGCCTCCGCGGACGCCCCGCACCGCCCGGGAGTCCGCGACGCCCGGAAGCTAAACTCGGAGCCATGGCAGATTCAACGTTCGACGTCGTCAGCAAGGTCGACAAGATGGAGGCGGACAACGCCCTGAACCAGGCCCACAAGGAGGTCGAGCAGCGCTACGACTTCAAGAACGTCGGCGCCTCGATCGCGTGGAGCGGCGAGAAGATCCTGATCAAGGCCAACACGGAGGAGCGCGCGAACGCGATCCTCGACGTCTTCCAGTCGAAGCTGATCAAGCGCGGCATCAGCCTCAAGAGCCTCGACGCCGGCGAGCCCTTCGCCTCGGGCAAGGAGTACCGGATCGAGGCCACCCTGAAGGACGGCATCGACCAGGAGCACGCGAAGAAGATCAACAAGCTGATCCGCGACGAGGCCCCCAAGTCGGTGAAGTCGCAGATCCAGGGCGACGAGCTGCGCGTCTCGTCCAAGAGCCGCGACGACCTGCAGGCGACGATGTCGCTGCTCCGAGGCGCCGACCTCGATCTCGACCTCCAGTTCGTCAACTTCCGCTGAGGCGTGCTGAGCACAGGAGCACGCGCATGAGCGTCGGCATCGACGAGCCCGACCGTCGGGGCCGCACCGGCCTCGACCAGGAGGGCTACGACCTCACCGGCAACCCGGACGTGGTGGTGAAGCGGGTCACCCTGCTCTCGAGCCACTGGTACGTGCTGCGCACGACCGAGTTCGAGTACCGCCACCGCGACGGCCGGGTGACCACCGAGCACCGCGAGACGTACGACCGCGGCAACGGGGCGGCCGTGCTGCTCTACGACCTCGAGGCGCGGACGGTCGTGCTCGTGCGGCAGTTCCGCTACCCCACCTACGTCAACGGCAACCTCGACGGCATGCTGCTCGAGGTGCCCGCCGGGCTGCTCGACGAGGACGGGCCCGAGGAGGGCGCGCGCCGCGAGGCGTCGGAGGAGACCGGACTCGAGGTCGGCCGCCTCGAGCACGTCTTCGACTCCTACATGAGCCCCGGCTCGATCACCGAGATGCTGCACTTCTACGCGGGGCGCTACCGCGCAGGCTCCCGCGAGGGCGCCTTCGCGGGCCTCGCCGACGAGGGCGAGGACACCGAGGTCGTCGAGCTGTCGTTCGACGAGGCCCTGACGCAGATCGGCGTGCAGATCGTCGACGCGAAGACGATCATGCTGCTCCAGTGGGCGGCGCTGCGCGGCCCGTTCGCCCGCTGATCGGGCGGTCGGCCGGGAGGTAGCCTCGCGCCCACCGCTCGATCTCGGCGTACGCCCGGGCTCGGATGCGCGGGGCCGACAGCACGACGTCGTGCACCGCGCCCTCGATCCGGGCGATCGTGATCGTCGTTCCGAGCGTGGCGGCCCGCTCGCCGATCGAGCGCACGTCGAGCGCCACGTCGGCCGAGCGCATCTCGTCGCTCCACCACGGCAGCAGCACGCTGCGGGAGGAGAGCAGGGTGAGCACCGGCATCCGCAGGTTCAGGCCCCGCTCGACGCGGCGGTGCCCCGCGAGCACGGCCGTCAACCAGGCCGGGCTGACGGGGAAGCCGCGCTCCGGACGCCAGGCCGGGTCGTACTCCCACTCGCCCTCGAGCGTCGCCGACACCGTGCGCGAGTAGAAGCCCTGGTCGATAACCGGCAGCGTGCCGTGCGGAGCGACGCGGGCGCGCAGCATCATCCACGGCGCGAGCATCTGCCTCCCGACCGCCCGCGCCTGGAACTCGAGCCAGGGGCTGTTGAGCACGAGTGCGGTGAGCTCCTCGGGGTGCCGCGCGGCCCAGAGGCTGAGGGTGAGGCCGCCGGTCGAGTGGCCCATCAGCACGAGTCGCCGGCCGCGGTGACCGTGCTCCCCCATCACCGACCGCGCTGCCGCGATGTCCTCGTCGTAGACGGCGAGATCGGAGGCGAACCCGGGGGTCTGGTGCGGGCGCAGGCTGCGGCCGTACTTGCGCAGATCGAGCGCGAAGAAGCGGGCCCCGAGCCCGTGCCAGAACTCGGCCAGCCCCGTCTGGAAGAAGTAGTCGCTCCAGCCGTGGACGTAGAGCACGTCGATGCCGGACGCCGGCCCCCGCCAGCGCGGCGCGACCGGACGATGGCGGACGAGCGTGGCGACGACCTCTCCCTCGTCGTCCTCCCCCAGCGGGAGCGTCCGCTGCTCGAAGCCGGCGCCGAGGACGTCCGGCCGCCACTCGCCGCTCAGGACGCGTACGCCTTCAGGGCGCGGGCGGTCAGGGTCGACCCGTCGGCGACGAGGGCGCTCGGCGGACCCTCGAAGACGATCGAGCCGCCCTCGTGGCCGGCGCCCGGGCCGACGTCGATGATCCAGTCGGCGTGGGCCATCACCGCCTGGTGGTGCTCGATCACGATCACCGAGCTCCCGGAGTCGACCAGCCGGTCGAGCAGTCCCAGCAGATTGTCGACGTCGGCGAGGTGGAGCCCTGTGGTCGGCTCGTCGAGGAGGTAGACCGCGCCCTTCGACGCCATGTTGATCGCGAGCTTCAGCCGCTGCCGCTCGCCGCCCGAGAGGGTGTTGAGCGGCTGGCCGAGCGTGAGGTAGCCCAGGCCGACGTCGACCAGTCGAGCGAGGATCGTGTGCGCCGGACCGGAGCCGAAGAACTCGGCCGCCTCGACGATCGGCAGCGACAGCACCTCGTGGATGTTCAGGCCGCGGAGACGGTACTCGAGCACCTCCGCGGTGAACCGCTTGCCCTCGCACTCCTCGCAGACCGACGAGACCGTGGCGGCCGGGCCCAGCTCGGTGAAGATCAGGCCGGCCCCCTTGCAGACGGGACAGGCTCCGGCGGAGTTGGCGCTGAACAGCGCGGGCTTCACGCCGTTCTCCTTCGCGAACGCGGTGCGGATGGCGTCGAGCACGCCGGTGTAGGTGGCCGGGTTGCTCCTGCGGGAGCCGCGGATCGGCGACTGGTCGGCCACGACCACTCCGGGGCGCTTCGCCAGACTGCCGTGCAGGAGGGACGACTTGCCCGAGCCCGCGACTCCGGTCACGACAGTGAGTACCCCGAGCGGCACGTCGACATCGACGCCGCGCAGGTTGTGGGTCGCGGCACCGCGGATCTCGGCGAACGCCGTCGGGCGGCGCACCGACTCCTTGAGCGGGACGCGGTGGTCGAGGTGCTCGCCGGTGAGGGTGTCGGAGGCGCGCAGCCCCTCGACGGAGCCCTCGTAGCGGATCTCGCCGCCGTGCGCGCCGGCCCGCGGCCCGAGATCGACCACGTGGTCGGCGATCAGGATGATCTCGGGCTTGTGCTCGACGACCAGAACGGTGTTGCCCTTGTCGCGGAGGCGCCGGAGCAGCTCGATCATGCGCGAGACGTCATGCGGGTGCAGGCCCGCGGTCGGCTCGTCGAAGACGTAGGTGATGTCGGTGAGGCTCGACCCCAGGTGCCGGACCATCTTGACGCGCTGCGCCTCACCTCCCGAGAGGGTGCCCGACTCGCGGTCGAGCGAGAGGTACCCGAGCCCGACCTGGACGAGCGAGTCGAGCGTGCCGAGCAGGGTCTCGACGATCGGGGCGACCGAGGGGTCGTCGACCCCGCGCAGCCACTCGGCCAGGTCGGTCGCCTGCATCGACGAGCACTCGGCGATGTTCCGGCCGCCGATGCGGGAGGAGAGGGCGGCTCCGGTGAGCCGCGCTCCCCCGCACTCGGGGCAGGCGGCGAAGGTGGCCACCCGCTCGGCGAACGCGCGGATGTGCGCCTGCGGCGACTCCTTCGCGAGGTAGAGCCGGGTGACCTTGACCACGAGGCCCTCGTAGGTCATGTTCATGCCCGCGATCGCCATCTTGGTGGCGGGGCGATAGAGGAACGCGTCGAGCTGCTCCGGAGTGAACTCGGCGATCGGGACGTCGGCCGGGTACAGGCCGGATTCGGCGAGCCCCTTCCAGTACCAGCCGCCGACGACGAAGTTGGGGATCGCATCGAGCGCGCCGCCCTCGAGGGACTTCGAGCGGTCGAAGAGGGCGTCGAGGTCGATGTCGGAGGCGCGGCCCGTGCCCTCGCAGCGCGGGCACATGCCCTCGGGCAGGTTGAACGAGAACGCGCCGCTCGTGCCGACGTGCGGGTCGCCGATCCGGCTGAAGAGGATCCGCAGCATCGTGTAGGCGTCGGTCGCGGTGCCGACCGTGGAGCGGCCGTTTGCCCCCATCCGCTCTTGGTCGACCACGATCGTGGCCGAGAGCCCGTCGAGCGACTCGACGTCGGGCCTGGCGGGCGAGCCCATGAACTGCTGCAGGAAGGCGGAGTACGTCTCGTTGATCAGCCGCTGCGACTCCGCGGCGATCGTGCCGAAGACGAGCGAGGACTTGCCCGAGCCGGAGACGCCCGTGAAGACCGTGATGCGGCGCTTGGGGATGTCGACGTCGACGCCGCGCAGGTTGTTCTGCCGGGCGCCCCGCACCCGGATCACGTCGTGGGGCCCCGGCTGCGTCGTGCTCGTCATCATGTCCCCGTCCGTCCCGCCCTCGTGGCTGCCCGCAGTGTACGGGAGCCCTCCGACATGCACGAGGACCCCCGGCATGCACCGGAGGGTCCTCGTCGACGCGGGCGGATCGGCCCGCGACGGGCTCAGTCCGAGACGAGCTCGGCGCGCGAGATGGCGATCATGTCCTCGCGGGGGACGACCTTGACGCGGGCGCGTCCCTCCGGAGCCCCGAGCGCCTGCTCGTGCTCGTCGAGGCGGTGCCAGCCCTCGAGGTCGGTGTACGCGATGCCGCGCTCGTCGAGCAGCCCGACGATGGCCGACTCCTCGGGGTGCGCGGGGGTCCACCACGACGCCTGGTCGCGCAGCACGTGGCCCACGGTCTCCATCGCGTCGGACTTGGTGTGACCGATCAGGCCGACCGGGCCGCGCTTGATCCAGCCGGTCGCGTAGACGCCGTGGACCTGCTGGTCCTCGTCGTCCAGAACCTGGCCCTCGCGGTTCGGGATCACTCCGCGCATCTCGTCGAACGGCAGGCCGTCGAGCGGGGAGCCGAAGTAGCCGACCGCGCGGTAGACGGCCTGCACCGCGACCTCGCGGATCTCGCCGGTGCCGCGCACGCCGCCCTCGCCGTCGGGCTCCGTGCGCTCGTAGCGGATCGCGGCGACGCGGCCCTGCCCGTCGTCGACGAACTCGAGCGGCTTCGCCCAGAAGTGCAGGTGGAGGCGACGGGAGGCGCTGCCGGTCTCGCGGGTGCGCCACTGGTTCAGGACACGGTTGATGACCATGACCTGCTTGTTGGTCTCGATCGCGGCCTGCGAGGCGGGGTCGAGCACGAAGTCCTCGTCGTGGACGATCATGTCGACGTCGCGCAGCTCGCCGAGCTCGCGCAGCTCGAGCGGAGTGAACTTGACCTGCGCGGGTCCGCGGCGGCCGAAGACGTGCACGTCGGTGACGGGAGAGGCCTTCAGACCCTCGTAGACGTTCGGCGGGACCTCGGTGGGCAGCAGGTCGTCGGCATGCTTCGCGAGCATCCGCGAGACGTCGAGCGCCACGTTGCCGTTGCCGATCACCGCGACGGAGGAGGCCTCGAGCGGCCAGGTGCGCGGCACGTCGGGGTGGCCGTCGAACCAGCTGACGAAGTCGGCCGCTCCGTACGAGCCCTCGAGGTCGACGCCGGGGACGTCGAGCGGGGCGTCGCGGATCGCTCCCGTCGAGAAGATCACCGCGTGGTAGTGGCGCTTGAGGTCCTCGAGGGTGAGGTCGGAGCCGAAGTGCACGTTGCCGAAGATGCGGATGTCGCCGCGGTCGAGGACCTCGCGCAGGGCCGTGATGATGCCCTTGATGCGCGGGTGATCGGGCGCGACTCCGTAGCGGACGAGACCGTAGGGAGCCGGCAGCTGCTCGAACAGGTCGATCGAGACGTCGTACTTCTTCTCGGCCTTGATCATGAGGTCGGCGGCGTAGATGCCCGCGGGCCCCGCACCGACGATGGCCAGCCTGAGCTTGGTCATTGCGTTCCTCCTGCCGGGGCGCCGTGGCGCACGTCCGGTCTCATTTCCTGCGGCGCAGGGAGCGCCGCGACGATCGGGTTCAGCCGTTGCGGTCGACGACCGTGTCCGCGAAGCGCGTGAGCGCCTTGCGGACGGAGCCGTCGGGCAGCGGGGCGAGAGCGGCGACGGCCTCGTCGGCCCAGCGGTGGGCCTCGGCGAGGGTCTGCGCCGTCACATCGTGGTCGCGCAGCTGCGCGATGGCGTCGGAGATGTCCGCGTGCTGCTCGTCGGTGTGCGCGATCTCGTCGTTCGAGCGGCTGACGTAGCTCTCGATCCGGGCGAGGAGCTCGGCGGCACCGCGGTCGGAGGCGGCGCGCTCGCGCAGGCGGAGGATCGGCAGGGTCGAGACGCCGGCGCGGATGTCGGTGCCCGGGTTCTTGCCGGTCTCCTCGGGCTGCGGGGACAGGTCGATCACGTCGTCGACGATCTGGAACGCGACGCCGATCTTCTCGCCGAAGACGCGCATCGCCTCCTCGTACTCGGCGGGACCCTCGGCGAAGACGACTCCGGTGCGCCCGGCCGCAGCGATCAGCGAGCCGGTCTTGTCGGCGAGCACCGAGAGGTAGTGCTCGACCGGGTCCTCCCCCTCGGTCGGCCCGACGGTCTCGTGCAGCTGACCGAGGACGAGGCGCTCGAACGTGTCGGCCTGGAGGCGGATCGCGCGATCGCCGAGCTCGATCATGAGCTGGTTGGCGCGGGCGAAGAGCAGATCGCCGGTGAGGATCGCGACGTTGTTGCCCCACACGGTCTGGGCGGAGGGGACGCCGCGGCGCTTCTCCGCCTCGTCCATGACGTCGTCGTGGTACAGCGACGCGAGATGCGTGATCTCGATGGCCTGGGCGCCCAGCAGCACCTGCGGGGTGTTGCCGCGGCCCAGCTGCGCGGCGAGGAGCGTGAGCATGGGGCGCACGCGCTTGCCCCCGGCCTCGAGGAGGTAGCGCGTCGACACGTCGGCGACCTGGTCGGCGAAGGACAGCTGGTGGACCAGCCCCGTCTCGACCTGCTCGAGCCCCTCGTCGATCGCACGCGCGAGCGAGCGGTCGGATGCGGTCGAGAAGATGCGCTCGGAGAGGCCGAGCTGCGCCGTCAGGGACGGGCTGCGGCGGGCGACGGGCGCAGTGGCGTTCACACTGAAACCCTAACGTCTCGGCCTTCGAGGCCCCCGGGTGTCATGAGGTGGCGACGATCGGCTTGATCCCGCGGTGCAGCGCGACGATGCCGAAGGTGAGGTCCTTGTAGGCGACCCGCTCGAAGCCGGCGGCGCGGAGCCAGGACGCCACGACCTTCTGCTCGGGCCACGCACGGATGGAGTCTCCGAGGTAGTCGTAGGCCGGGTCGTTCGAGGACGCGAGTCCGACGATCGCGGGCATGATTTTCGCGAGGTAGAGGTCGTAGGCGGCGGCGAGGAGCTTCTGCGGCGGAGTCGAGAACTCGCAGATCACGACGCGGCCGCCCGGCTTCACGACGCGGAAGAACTCGGCGAGCGCCGTGCGCGGCTCGGCGACGTTGCGCAGGCCGAACGAGATCGTGACGGCGTCGAACGACTCGTCCTCGAAGGGCAGGTCCATGGCGTCGGCCTGCACGAACTCGATCCGGTCGTCGCCCGCCTGACGGGTGCGGCCGACCGCGATCATCCCCGGCGAGAAGTCGGCCGCGACGACGTGCGCGCCCGAGCGGGCGAGCGAGGCGGAGGAGGTGCCCGTGCCCGCCGCGACGTCCAGGATCCGCTCGCCCGGCGCCGGATTCACGGCTCGGGTCGTGGCGATGCGCCACAGGTGGTCGTTGCCCGCCGAGAGGACCGTGTTGGTCAGGTCGTAGGCCGGTGCCACCGTGTCGAACATGGCGGCGACCTCGTCGGGGCGCTTGGTGAGGTCTGCCTTAGTCACGATCAACGAGTCTAGAGCGGGCGGCGGGGCGGCGGCTGTGCATCCGCCCCCGCCGGAGCGTTCCGGGAGGACGTGCGGGACACCGGAACCGCCCAGCTCCGCCTAGCGGGCGGCTCCGGCGCGGATCACAGTACCGGCGCGGATCCGGCGGGCGAGGGCGGGGCGTGGGACGTCCGCTCCTCTGGCGCTCCTCGCGCTGTCTGCACACCCTCCCGCTCCGAGCGGCCCCGTCCAGCCGCGGGCGTACCCTGGGGACGTGACGCTCATCGGCGCCGGGGCTCCCCCTCTTCACGTGGGAACGACCCCGCTGGACTCCCCCGCAGCGCTCCCCTCTCTCGCGGACCCGCGGCGTCCCCTCCTCTGGCAGCGCAACGGTGCCGGGCTGGTAGGACTCGGTGAGGCGCTGCGTCTCGAGTTCTCCGGGCCGGACCGCCTGCGCGAGGCGGCCGACGCGTGGAAGGTGCTGTCCGCCTCCGCCGAGGTGGACGACCCGATCGGACTGCCGGGGACGGGGCTCGTCGCCTTCGGGGCGTTCGCTTTCTCGGGCCGATCGTCGGCCACCAGCGTGCTGATCGTGCCGCGGACGGTCGTCGGGTCCCGCGGGGGGCGCTCCTGGGTCACGAGGATCTCCTCGGAGGGCGCTACCGGCTCGGAGCCGACTGCCGCGCGGCCGTTCGGGGACGAGTACCGCGTCCCGCTCCTGCCGGGCGCGATGACTCCCGACGGCTACCGCTCGGCGGTGGCCTCGGCGGTCGGCAGCATCCGCGCGGGGGCGCTCGAGAAGGTCGTGCTCGCCCGGGACCTCCGCGGGCGCCTGCCCCGCGGGGCCGACCTGCGGCGGATCCTGGTGGAGTTCGCGAGCACCTACCCCGACTGCTGGACCTTCGCCGTCGACGGCTTCGTCGGCGCGAGCCCGGAGACCCTCGTCGGGGTCGATCACGGAGCGATCACTGCGCGGGTCCTCGCCGGTACGAGTGCGCGCGGAACGGATGCGGCGGCCGACGCGGCGATCGCGCAGGCGCTCCTCGAGAGCACGAAGGACCGCTCCGAGCACGCCTTCGCGATCGCGAGCCTGCTCAGGGAGCTGCGGCCGCACACCTCGTCGCTCAGCACGAGCGGCGAGCCGTTCACGTTGAAGCTGCCGAACCTGTGGCACCTGGCCACCGACGTGCGCGGCACGCTCGGCGACGCCTCCACCGCGCTCGACCTGGTCGACGCCCTGCACCCGACGGCCGCCGTCGCCGGCACGCCCACCGGCACCGCGCTCGAGCTGATCGACGCGCTCGAGCCGTTCGACCGCGGCCGCTACGCCGGCCCCGTGGGCTGGATCGACGGTCGCGGCGACGGGGAGTGGGCCGTGGGCCTCCGCAGCGCCCAGATCGCTCCGGACGGCGCGGTCACAGCCTGGGCCGGCGCCGGCATCGTCGCCGACAGCGACCCCGACGCCGAACTCGCGGAGACGCGGATCAAGTTCCGTCCGGTGCAGGACGCTCTGAGCTGAGCGTCACCGGGCCTCCTCGACCCGGCACGCGCAGCGGTCACTCCTCGCGGAGTGGTGACGGCGGATGGTCCGATCCGAGTCGTGGAACAAGTGCCGCAGCTGTCGCCGACGGCCGCGTCGTGATGCGACGGCCTGTCGGCGTCGTCCAGTCCGCGACCCCGTCGGAATGCAGGACGTACGTCCAGCGGTCCCCGTGTCGGACGTGGTGGTGCGCGACGCAGAGCGAGGCGAGGTTCGAGGGTGTCGTCTCGCCGCCGTTCCGCCACTCGATGGTGTGATCGGCTTCCGCGGCGGTCGCCGACCGGGTGCAGCCCGGGAATCGACAGGTCCGGTCCCGCAGTCGGACGAGCAGGCGCATCGGCGGAGGCGGCGTGCGGTGCGCTCGCCCGACCGAGACGATCACGCCCGTCCTCGGGTCGGTCCGAACCGGGGTAAATGTCGCGTCCGCTCCGACGAGATCGCGGGCGGCGTCGGCGGGGACGAGCCCGTAGCCGTCCAGATCGACCGCGGCGTCGTCGGATCCGGAAGCGGTGGCGTCCGACATCATCAGCCTCACCTCGGCGCGGATGCCGGGCGCGAAGGTCGTGGAGAGCTCGTCGGACGGAACCGTACCGGCCACCTCGCCGTGGCACAGCAGGTCGCCGAGCGCATCGGCTCGCAGCTGCGCGAGAGTGCGCAGGTCCTCGTCGCAGCGGAGCTCGCGGGCGATCCTGTCGAGGCGTGTCAGGGCGCCGACCGCGATCGGCGCCGGTAGGCGGGCGCAGAGCGTCGCCATCCCGTCATCGTCGGACGTGATCCACACCGACCTGTCCGCTCGAGCGCGTGCGTGCCGCTCGGCGAGCGGCTGCTCGTGCAACTCCTCTCGCAGCTGCGCGAGCGCGCGCCTCAGCTGCGTCGGGGTCATCGCGACGGCGAGCTCTGCCGCGCGGGCGTCGAACTCGGCGCGGGATCGGGGCGGGAGGGTGGCCGCGACCGAGCAGACGATCCTGCCCGCTTCCCATCGCATCCGAGCCGCGCCGAGAGAGGCGCGCGTCCGCGGGAGCTCCTCGACCAGCAGCCGAGCGTGCTCGATCTCGCGCGAGGCGACCCGCTCGGACACCTGCAGCACCACGGCGAACTCGGCTCGGATGGATCGCTCCACCAGGCCGGGCGACTCGCTCCGCCCGCGTGCGAACCATTCCGGGCAGGCGAGAGCCGCCACGTAGCCCGCGTGCAGCGCTTCGGCGGCCGCGAGCAGGACCGGCGCGGCACTGAGCGCCAGCTCGGCCGCGCGGTCGCCGTGCGCCCGAACCTCCCGCAGCGCCGCCTCCGCTGCCCCTGTTCCTGCCATGCGCCGAGTCAAGCCGGGTCCGCCGCAACCCGTTCCGCCCGGTCACGGATCAGTGGAAGAACGTCGTACCGTCCCCTTGGGGAGGAGCGACGCCATCGTCCCGATCGACCGTGCTCTCAGCGCCCCAGCGGGATCTCCACGATCCCCGGCCCGTCGCCCGGCGCCGTCAGCGCCTGCTCCAGCTCACCGCGCGTCGAGACCCGCGAGTACGCCCATCCGTATGCCCGCGCCAGCGACTCCAGATCCACGGACTGCGGAGTGAACTGCACCCGGTCGAACGCGTCCGGGGCAGAGCTCGACGCGACCTCCAGGCCGTCGAAGATCGTGCCTCCCCCGTCGTTCACCACGACGAGCTGCACGCGCGGCCTCCGCTCGCCGGGGGCGAGCATCAGCCCGCCCGCCTCGTGCAGCAGCGTGAGATCGCCGAGGACGACACGCGTCACTCCGGCGGCCCCCCGCTCGCCCGCCTGCGAGGCCACGGCGATGCCGAGCGCGGTCGAGACGGTCCCGTCGATCCCCGCGAGGCCGCGGTTGGAGTGCACGGTGATCTTCTTCCCCGGCAGCGACCCGTCGGCCACGCGGATGAGGCGCGAAGCCCCGAAGAGCAGGCGGTCGTGCGGCCAGGTCACGCGCCAGACCGCTGACACCACGAATTCGCGGGTCAGCGGCGCGCGCACGGCGGCGAGGGCGTTGCGGGCGAAGCCGCGGCGGTCCTCCAGCGACATCGTGCCGCCGTCGGCGACCTCGGGCAGGGCGTCGGGGTCGACGACGAGCGCGCGGCTGCGGAACACCCACGACCCGGCCCAGGCGCGCTCGGCGCGGTCGGGGCGCGGCGAGTCGGAGGGGCGCTGCACCTCGATCCCGGCGACCCGGCGCGCACGGCGGCCCGGGTTGTAGAACTGCGGGCGGCCGCGGTCGACGACGATCACCTCGACGTCGTCCCGGCGCAGGAGCTCCGGCACCTCGCGCGAGAGCGTCGGGTGGCCGAACACGATCGCGCGGCGGACGCGTCCGCCGAAGTCGGCCTCACCCAGCAGCCGGCGCCAGGCGACGACGAGCTGCGGTCCGAAACGGGCGCCGGAGGAGACCTCGGCGAGCAGCGGCCAGTCGCCCGCGCGCGCGACGGCCTCCGCGACGTCGCCCGCCTTGTCTCCGGCGATGACGACCGTCAGCGGCTCGTCGGGACCGGCGGCGACCCGCTCGACCTCCTCCGAGGGCCCTGCGGCGAGCGGCTCGGCCGCCGGCGGGATCTCGAACTCCGGCAGGCGCGAGGACAGCGGATCGCGGAACGCGAGATTCAGGTGCACCGGCCCGCCCGGATGCAGCGCCGCCGAGAAGGCGCGGTCGGCGAGCGCCGCGGTCTCCTCCGGCAGCGACGAGGGCCCGGGCGCGGCGACGTCCTCGAACAGCCGCACGGCGCGGCCGTACAGCTCGCGCTGCTCCGTCGTCTGGTTCGAGCGGATGCCGCGCAGCTCGTCCGGGCGGTCGGCGGTGAGCACGATCAGCGGCACGTCCGAGGCGTCCGCCTCGAGCACGGCGGGGTGCAGGTTCGCGGTCGCGGTCCCGGAGGTGGTCATCACCAGCGCGGGCAGCCCCGTCTCGAGCGCGAGCCCGAGGGCGAGGAATCCGGCCGAGCGCTCGTCGACGCGCACGTGCAGGCGGATCGCTCCGCGGGTCTCGAGCTCGGCGGCGACGAGTGCCAGGGCCTGCGACCGCGATCCGGGAGCGACGACGACGTCGCGGACGCCGAGCGCGACGAAGCGGGTGAGGAGGTCGACCGCGGAACGGGTGGAGGGCGCGACCGGGGGGTGCTCAGGCATCCCGTCGGCCGGGGCCGTCGGACTTGTCGGGGTCGTCGAGGTCGGCCAGGTCGCGCTCGAGCTGGGCGATGCGCTCGGCCTGCTCGCGCTCCTTCTCGGGATCGCGCTCCTGGCGGATCGTGCCGAGGAAGTCGGGGTCGTCGTCGGGAGCCGTGAAGCGCCGGCCCGCCGAGCGGTCCTTGCGCGGTCGCCCGATCCAGAACCACAGGCCCGCGCCGATCAGCGGCAGCAGGAGGACGACCAGGATCCAGGACCACTTCGGGATCGCGCGCACCGCGTGCCGGTTGCTCATCGCGACGTCGATCACGGTGTAGACCGTGAAGACGGCGAGGGCCACGAGCAGGCCGATGAAGAGGCGGATCACGGAATTCAGTCTACGTCCGCACGCTGTTCGCCGACCGGGCGCTCGGAGGCTGGACAGGAGCCTCCCGGGGTGCTCACGGACGGGTGTGCAGCGGTCCTCGCGCAGGGGCCCGACGTACACTGTCCCGGTGAAACTCAGCCGCGCCGTCGTCGTCTACTCGCTCCTGCGTCTGGCGATGTTCGCCGGTGTCTTCGTGCTGGTGTACCTGCCGGCGCGCACGTTCCTCGACTCCGATCTCACCGCCGCGGTGACGGCGGGAGTGATCGCCGCCGTCGCGAGCATGTCGCTGTCGTACATCGTGCTGCGCAAGCCCCGCGAGACCATCGCGCAGGCGATCTACGAGCGTCGCAAGGACGTGCCGCGCGCTCCGACCGACGACGACATCGAGGACGCCGCCGTCGACCGCTCGCGCGAGGAGCGCTAGAAGCGAGGAACGCCGGCGCAGCGCCTCAGAACGCGAGCGCCGCCGCGAGGATCGCCGCGTAGGCGAGCCCGCCCAGGCTCGTCAGCTGCAGCGCCAGGATCAGCTCCTTCGCCGTGCGCGCCGTCAGGGTGATGAGGATCGCCGGCAGGATCGCGAGCAGCACGAACAGTGTGAGCCACGCGAGCGGGTAGAACAGCGCCAGGATCACCGAGATGCCGAACGGCACCAGCACGAACGCGCTGTAGAGCGCGCGGGCCACGGTCGGTCCGACGATCACGGCGAGCGTGCGCTTGCCCGAGGCGCGGTCGGTGGGGATGTCGCGGATGTTGTTGACCATCAGGACCGCGCAGGCGAAGAGGCCCGCGGCGACCGCGCCGAGCCACGACTCCTGGTTGGTGCGGCCGATCTGCACGAAGGTCGTGCCGACGGTGGCGACGAGGCCGAAGAAGACGAAGACGAAGACGTCGCCGAGTCCGAGATAGCCGTAGGGACGGCGTCCGCCGGTGTAGAACCAGCCGGCGGCGATCGCGGCGGCGCCGACGAGCAGGAACCACCAGTGGCCCGAGAGCACGGTCAGCACGAGGCCCGCGAGGGCGGCGAGGCCGAAGAAGACGAGCGCGACCGTCAGCACGTGCTTCGGCTTCGCGGCTCCGGAGCCGGTGAGGCGCGAGGGGCCGACGCGGTTCGCATCGGTGCCGCGCACGCCGTCCGAGTAGTCGTTCGCGTAGTTCACGCCGATCTGCAGGGCGAGCGAGACGGCGAGGCAGAGCAGGGCGCGCACCCAGTGCCAGCCCTCGTCGGTGACCTGCGTGGCTCCGGTGCCGATGAGCACGGGAGCGATCGCGAGCGGCAGGGTGCGCAGGCGCGCTCCGGCGATCCACTCGCGCGCGCCGGCCGGCGCCACCTGGACCTTCTGCGGGTTGCCGCCCGGACGGCCGCTCCGGGGCTTCGCCTGCGGCTTCTTCTTGCGACTCGTACTCGACACGGAGGGAATCCTACCGAGACGCCTCAGTCCGCGGTCGCGGCGAGGCCCTCCAGCGCACGGCGGTCCGGCTTGCCGGAGGCGAGCAGCGGCACGGCCTCCACGCGCACGACCGCGACGGGCCGAGCGACCCGGCCGAGAGCCTCCTGCACGACCGCCCTGACCTCGGCGAGCACGGGGACGGGAGCCGCGGCGGTCACGACGACCGGCACCTCGCCCCACTCGGCGTCGGCCCGGCGCACGACGACCGCGTCGGGGACGGGGCCGTCGCGCAGCACCTTCTCGACCGCGTCGAGCGAGACCTTCTCGCCGCCCGAGACGATCACGCGGTCGAGACGGCCGGTGACGCGGAGTCGACCGTCGACCAGCTCGCCCGCGTCGCCCGTCCGGTACCAGCGCTCCCCCGCGACGCTGCTGAAGGCGGAGGCGGTGCGGTCGACGTCCAATCCGCCGTCGGCGTCGAGGTAGCCCTCGGCGAGGGTCGGGCCGCCGAGCAGCACCTGGCCGTCGTCGATCCGGACGCGCACGTCGCGCAGCGGCGACCCGTCGTAGACGCAGCCGCCCGCGGTCTCGCTCGATCCGTAGGTCAGGCGGACCTGCACGCCCAGCGCGGCGGCACGCTCGCGCAGGGGTCGCGGCGCCGCCTGTCCGCCGATCAGCAGCGCGTCGAAGGAGCGGAGAGTCGCGGCCTCGGCCGGATCCGCCTCCGCTGCGTCGAGCAGCCGCGCGAGCTGCACCGGCACGAGGGAGGAGTATCGCCTCTCCCCCGCGGGCATCGTGCGCGCGAGCGCCAGGAACGCGAGCGGATCGAAGTGCCCCTCCGGCAACACGACGGGATCGGCGTCGGCGGTGATCGAGCGCACGAGCACCTGCACGCCGGCGATGTAGTGCGTGGGGAGGCACAGCAGCCAGCGGCCCGGTCCGCCGAGCTCGGTGAGGGTGGCGGCGGCGCTGGTCAGCAGCGCCCCGGTCGCGAGAGCGACGCGCTTGGGCGGACCGGAGGAGCCGGAGGTCTCGACCACGACGGCCACGCGCTGCGGGACCACCGCGGCGACGACTCCGGACGCTCCGGGCGCGGCGACGCGGATCGCCGGGCCGCTGCCGTCGAGGGCGGCGCGCAGGGCGATCAGCACCCGCTCCGGAGCGGAGTCGACCGCGATCAGCTCCCGGGTCATGCGCTCAGAACTGCCACGGGAACGGCGACCAGTCGGGATCGCGCTTCTCGAGGAAGGAGTCGCGGCCCTCGACGGCCTCGTCGGTGCCGTAGGCGAGGCGCGTCGTCTCGCCGGCGAACAGCTGCTGGCCGACGAGTCCGTCGTCGACCGCGTTGAAGGCGTACTTGAGCATGCGGATGGCGGTGGGCGACTTGGTCAGGATCGTCTCGGCCCACTCCAGCGCCGTCGTCTCGAGCTCCGCGTGCGGCACGACCGCGTTCACCGCGCCCATCTCGTACGCGCGCTGCGCCGAGTACTCGCGGGCGAGGAAGAACACCTCGCGGGCGGCCTTCTGCCCGATCTGGCGGGCGAAGTACGCCGAGCCGTAGCCGGCGTCGAACGACCCGACGTCGGCGTCCGTCTGCTTGAAGCGGCCGTGCTCGGCCGAGGCGATCGTGAGGTCGCAGACCACGTGCAAGGAGTGGCCGCCGCCCGCCGCCCAGCCGGGGACCGCCGCGAGGACGACCTTGGGCATGAAGCGGATGAGGCGCTGCACCTCGAGGATGTGCAGGCGGCCCGAGCGCGCCGCGTCGATCCCCTCGGCCGTCTCGCCGTCGGAGTAGCGGTAGCCGTCGCGCCCCCGGATGCGCTGGTCGCCGCCGGAGCAGAACGCCCAGCCGCCGTCCTTCGGGCTCGGGCCGTTGCCGGTGAGGATCACGACGCCGATGCGCGGATTGATCCGCGCATCCTCGAGGGCGTTGTAGAGCTCGTCGACCGTGCGCGGCCGGAACGCGTTGCGCACCTCCGGGCGGTCGAAGGCGACGCGGGCGATGCGCCCGGTGCGGTCGTGGTGGTAGGTGATGTCCTCGAGAGCGTCGAAGCCGCGGACCGGCTCCCACCGGCTCGCGTCGAACAGCTCGGAAACCTGCGTGCTCATGCCCTCGACCCTACTGTCGCGGGCCGAGCGGACGCCGGGGCCAGCAAGACGTGGATCTCGAGACGCGCGCTCCTCGATCAGCACCCTTGCTGGTCGAGTAGCCGCCGCAGGCGGCGTATCGAGACCAGAGCCCGGCAGCACGCGAAGAGGGACCCCGCGTACGCGGGATCCCTCTGTCGTCAGTGCTGCGGAGTGCTACTTCGCGGTGGAGGTGCGGCGGTTCTCGGCCGACACCATCCAGGCGAACTGCTCCAGGCTCTGGATGATCGCGTGCAGGAGGTCCGCGCTGGTCGGGTCCTCCTCGTCCACCTGGTCGTGCACCTCGCGCATGGTGGCGGCGGTGTTCTCGAGGCGGATGGTGACGAGGTCGACCGTCTCGGCGGTGTCGATCTCGCCGTGCGGGTACTCGGGCAGCGTGGTGGTCGCCGCGACGGTGTCGCTGCGGCCGTCCGGGATCCCGTGCAGCGCGCGCATGCGCTCGGCGATGTCGTCGCTGAACTCGCGCGCGGCCTCGATGATCTCGTCGAGCTGCAGGTGCAGGTCGCGGAAGTTCTTGCCGACGACGTTCCAGTGCGCCTGCTTGCCCTGCACGTGGAGCTCGATCAGGTCGACGAGGACGATCTGGAGGCTGTCGAGCAGCTCCTTCGAGGCCTTGAAGCCCTTCTCGGCGTTCTGACGACGGCTGGTCTTGGCTCCGGAGCCGGCGGGGGCTTCGACGTGGCGTTCGAGGGTGGTGGTCATGGACCATTCCTTTCTCTTGACGGTGTCGGGGTGATCCCCTCCATCGAGTGTGACTGCTGTGGCTGGACGGCGCCCGGACGGGGGCCGTGAGCGAAGGGGGGTTGACTCCGGGCGCGCAGGACGGCTCAGATCGTGGCGACGGACCCGGAGTCGACCCGGTAGTTCGACCCGTTCACGAACGAGGCGCGGTCGGAGCAGAGGAACGCGATCACGGCGGCGACCTCGTCGGTCTCGCCGCGGCGCTTGAGCTCCATGTACGGCCGCTCCTCGTCGAGGAACGACGAGATCGCCTCGTCGGTCGACGTGCCGCGCTGCTCCGCGCGCTTCTGCATCATGGCGTCGGTCATGGGGCTGCGGATGAACGCGGGCGAGACCGCGTTCACGAGCAGGCCCTCGAGGGCGTACGAGCGCGAGAGGCCCTTGGCGAGGGCGAGCACGCCGGCCTTCGCGGCGCAGTACGGCAGCTCGTCGTCGTAGGGCTGCACCGCGTCCTCGGAGGCGACGAGCACGAGGCGCCCCCATCCTCCGTGACGCAGGTCGGGGAGGAACTCGCGCACCAGCCGGACCGGCCCGAGCAGGTCGGTCTCGAGGGTGCTGGTCCAGCCCTCGTCGTCGATCTCGTGGAAGAGACCCTGGGCGCCGGTCACTCCGGCGCTCTGCACGAGGATGTCGATCTCTCCGACGGCCTCGGCGACCTTCGCGTGGAGAGCGGCGAGCTCCTCGACGCTCGTGACGTCGGCGGCGAAGGCGTGCAGGCGTCCCTCCGGTGCGTCGAGCCCTGCGGCTGCGGCGTCGAGCTTCTCCTGGTCGCGGTCCGAGATCACGACGGTCGCCCCCTCCGCGAGGAGGAGCGTCGCGGTGGCGAGTCCGATGCCGGAGTCCGCTCCGGTGACGAGGGCGGTGCGTCCGGTGATTCCTAAGTCCATGCCTCCGGTCTACGCTCCCCCGCCCGAGCCGCTCAACGACTTGCGCCGAACACCTCCACAGGTCTACCGCGCGTGGGGGTGTCGATCGCGAAGACGCCGCCCGAGAGCGGGGAGTCGACGAGCTGCTGCTCCTCGAGCTTCTCGCGCGCGGTGCCGACGAACAGCGTCGAGAGGTCTGCGCCGCCGAAGCCCAGCCCGGTCACGTTCGGCGCGGGGATCGCGATCTCGTCGAGGAGCTCCCCCTCGGGGCTCCAGCGCAGCACGGCGCTCTCGCCGTTCGCGCCGGTCCAGAAGCAGCCGTCGACGTCGAGCGCGAGTCCGTCGAACGAGCGGCCGACGAGGAACGGCTCGGGTTCGCCGAGCTCGTCGCCGTAGGAGCAGCGGAAGACGGTCGAGACGCTCGTGTCGGTGAAGTAGAAGGTCGCGCCGTCGTCGGACCACTCGAACCCGTTCGCCACTCCGAAGCCGCCGAGCAGCGTCTCCAGGCGCCCGGAGGCGTCGATCCGGTAGAGCGCGCCGTCCTGCTCCTCGGTGGTGAGGTTCATCGATCCCGCGACGAAGCGCCCGGAGGGGTCGCACTTGCCCTCGTTCATCCGGAGGCCGGCGTGCAGGTGCTCGATCGGAGCGAGCTCGCGCTCGATCGCGAAGGCGTCGTCGAGCAGCACGATCCGGTCGCCCAGGGCCGCGACGAAGCCGCCCCCGCGCGCCGGCTGGAAGGATCCCAGCGGCGCCTCGACGGGCACGACCAGGTCGTCGGAGCCGTCGACGGCACCGTCGATCGCGCTCGCGTGGATCGTGCCGGTCGAGATGTCGCACCACAGCAGTCGGCCGTCGAGCCAGAACGGGCTCTCGACCAGGATCGCCCTCGTGTCGCGGAACAGCCGTGCAGTCAGCTCGCTCATGAACTCCTCCTCTTGCCGCTCCCGGGCTTCCTGGCCCCGGGCTTCCTCGACCCGACCTTCTCGGGCGCGAGCTCCTCGATCGTGATCGCCGCGTTGACGAGCGCCAGGTGGCTGAGGCCCTGCGGGAGGTTGCCCCAGAAGGCCAGGTCGTCGGTCGCGACCATCTCGGACATGATGCCGACGTCGTTGGGCAGGGTGGCGACCAGCTCGTCCATCAGCGCGATCGCCTCGTCGTGCCGCCCGACGCAGGCGAGCGCCGACGCCAGCCAGAACGAGCAGGCGACGAACGGATGCTCCTCGCCCTCCATCCCGGAGTAGCGGAACATCAGCGCGCCGCGGCCGAGCTCGCCCACCAGGGCGTCGATCGTCGAGATCATCCGCTCGCCGCGCTCGTACCCGCTCGGAGCGTGCAGCAGCACCGAGGCGTCGAGCTCCGAGGAGCCCGGGTACATCACGTACGAACCCAGATCGTCCGACCAGCAGCGCTCCTCGATCCACTCGCGCAGGCGGTCGCGCTCGAAGCGCCAGCGGTCGGGGCTGCCCGGGATCTGGCCGAGCTCGGCGAGGTGGACGGCGGCGTCGAGCGCCTGCCAGCAGCCCATCTTGGAGGACGTGTAGTGCTGCTCCTCCTCGAGCTCCCACATGCCCGCGTCGCGGTTGCGCCAGAGGTCGCAGGTGGTGTCGGCGACGCGCGAGAGCAGCCGCCCGGTCTGGATGTCGAGCACGTTGCCCGAGTCGACGTAGATGCGGCAGATGTCGAAGAGGTCGCCGAAGACGCCGAGCTGCAGCTGGTTCTGCGCGCCGTTGCCCGAGACGACCGGTCCGATGCCGGCCCAGCCGGGCACGTCGTACTCCGTCACTCCGGAGGGCAGGGACCCGTCGAGGCCGTAGAAGATGTGCAGGTCGGGGCCGTGCTCCTTGATCGTGCGCAGGAGCCACGACAGCGCCGCGTGCGTCTCCTCCCGCAGTCCGAAGCGGACGAGCGCGTGCGCCGTGTAGGCGGCGTCGCGCACCCAGGCGAAGCGGTAGTCCCAGTTCTTGCCGCCGTTCGGCGACTCGGGGAGCGAGGTCGTCGCCGCGGCCGCGATGGCACCGGTGGGCGAGTAGATCAGCAGCTTCAGCGCGAGGGCGCTGCGCTGCACGGCGTCGGCCCACGGGCCGTCGTAGGAGAACTCCTCCGACCAGGCGCGCCAACTGCGGATCGTCCGGTCGATGCCCCGGTCGACGTTGTGCGCGTCGGGGAAGTGCAGCGGCTCGTCATGGGTGGCCGAGACCACGAGGACGTGGCGGCTGGGCTTCTTCCCGCCCGAGACGGTGAAGGACCCGGTGAGCTCGTCGCCTGCTCCGGAGGGGGCGTCGTCGCCGTCCGGTCCGTGCTCCTGACCGGTGACGCCGATCGTGACGTCGCCCGCGCGGATCAGGGAGCGGCCGTCGGCGTTCTGGATCCACGGCGAGACCGTGCCGAGGCCGGTGCCGGGACGGACGGCCCAGCGCATCCGCACCTCGCCCGTCACGCCGTCGACCCGGCGGGCGAGCTCGGCCCACGGGAGGCGGCCCGCGATGCCGGTCACGAGGGCGTCGGTGACCGTGACCGAGCCCTTCTCGGTCGTGAAGGTGGTCTCGAGGACGTTCGTGTCCTGCAGGTAGCGGCGGGTGACCTCCGCGGGATCCTCGGGCCGCAGCTCGACGCAGCCGCCGGACTCCGGGTCGATCAGCGCGGCGAACGCGGGGGTCGAGCCGAGGTCGGGCACCGGCAGCCAGTCGACGCTGCCGTCGCGCGCGATCAGGGCGACCGTCCTCCCGTCGCCGATCGCCGCGTAGTCGCGCAGGGGTCTGGTCGCTCGGGGTTCCGCCATGCCCTCACGCTAGGCGGCACGCCTGCGGCGGACCTGGGCTTGCGGGGGCGGGCGGATGCGGATACCGGCGCCTCGGATCAGGCCGTCGCCACCCCGCCGAACTCCTCCATGCGGGCGGTGAACTCGTCGCGGTCGCCCTCCTCGAGGAGGCTGTTCGCGTAGCCGGCCAGGAACGCCCCCTGCGTCGGCGGCACGAGGCCGACGTCGTCCAGCATCCGCTCCACGGCGCCGGAGGGGTCGGAGTCGAGGTCGACGAGGCCGAGTTCGACGGCCGGCACGGCCTGATCGCTCGAGTACGCGGTGACGACCCAGAACGTCGCCCTCGCCTCCTCGGCGCCGAGACCGTCGTCGATTCCGTAGCCCAGCTGGGCCCACTCCGACGGCGAGTCGGCGATGTCGACGGTGTCGAAGCCGAGCGGCGCGAGCGTCGCGGTGAAGCGGTCGACGACGGCCTGCTTGTCGGCGTCCGTCGAGAGGTCGGCGGCGGCGTAGCCGGTGGCCGAGATGTAGTCGTAGAGGAGGGACGGGCCGCCGTAGAGGTTCTCGGACCGCTCGTAGTACTCGTCGTCGGCCGAGTCCCACTCGCCGATCAGGGCGGCCTCGACCGCGGCGACGGCCTCCTCCGAGAGGGCGAGCGCCTCCTCGGCGGAGGGCTGGTCGAGCACGTCGGCGGCGTCGCCGTCCTCGTAGCCGGGGTAGCCGTAGAGGGGGTCGGACGCGTCGCCCGGGTCCTCGCCGAGAGGGTCCTCTCCGAAGGGGTCCTCGAACGGGTCCTCGCCGAACGGGCCCTCGGCGCCGCCCGGGGCGGGAGCGCTCGTGGTCGCCGACCCCGCGGTGTCGAGCGCCGCACCGATGCCGAGCGCGAGCAGCGTTCCGAGCACACCGGTGTAGACCAGGCCGACCACCGCGCTGACCGCCAGCGCGGTCCAGGCGCCGGCGCCCAGCGGCGGGCGCTGGGGCGGTGCGGCGGGAGGGAACGGCGGCGGGTCCGTCGGGACCGGGCTCGTCGGGACCTGGCTCATCGGGTTCCTCCGGGTGTCGAGCGGCAGACCCCGCCAGTTTTGCACGCCCTGAAGATCGCACGGGAGCCGCGCGGTCCGGGCGTCCGCGCGGCCGGCCCGGAGGATGATGGCGGCATGGACGACGTCGTGCCCCCCTCCGCTCACCCCTCCCTCGACGAGGTCGACGCGGGCCTGCGCGTCGTCGCGCTGCCCCTGCTGACTCGGTTCCGCGGAGTCGACCACCGCGAGATCGCGCTGGTGCGCGGTCCGGAGGGTTGGACGGAGTTCTCGCCGTTCCTCGAGTACGGACCGGAGGAGTCGGCCGCCTGGCTCCGCGCCGCGCTCGACTACGGCTGGAACCCGCTGCCGACGCCGCTGCGCGACCGCATCCCGGTGAACGCGACCGTGCCCGCCGTCCGCGTGGACGAGGTCGCGGCGATCCTCGCGAGCTACCACGGCTGCCGGACGGCCAAGGTGAAGGTGGCCGAGCGCGGGCAGACGCTCGCCGACGACGTCGCGCGCGTCGCCGAGGTGCGCCGGGTCCTCGGGCCGGAGGGGCGGATCCGCGTGGACGCGAACGGCGGCTGGAACGTGGACGAGGCCGAGCACGCGGTGCACGCACTCGCCGAGTACGACCTCGAGTACGTCGAGCAGCCGTGCGCGAGCGTCGACGAGCTCGCGCAGCTGCGGAAGCGGGTGAAGTACATGGGCATCCCGATCGCGGCCGACGAGAGCGTGCGCAAGGCCGCCGATCCGCTCGCCGTCGCCCGGGCGGGAGCCGCGGACCTGCTCGTGGTGAAGGCGCAGCCGCTCGGCGGCGTGCACCGGGCCCTGGCGATCACGGCCGAGGCGGGGCTGCCGGCCGTCGTCTCGAGCGCCCTCGACAGCTCCGTCGGCCTCGCGATGGGTGCCGCCCTAGCCGCCGCGCTGCCCGAGCTGCCCTACGACTGCGGACTCGGCACCGCCTCCCTCCTCGCCGCCGACGTCACCGAGCGGCCGCTGCGACCGGTCGACGGGTCGATCCCGGTCGAGCGGGTCGAGGTGTCGGAAGCCCTTCTCGAGCGCCGTGCCGTCGCTCCCGAGCGCCTCGCCTGGTGGCGCGACCGCCTCCGCTCGGCGCACGCCCTGCTCTGAGGCCTGGGCTCGGCGGCCGTGCAGCGCTACCCTCACCGCATGGCCGGGGACAGCGGGATCGAGCGCCGGCGGGCGCTCCTCGAGGACCTGATCGAGGCGAGCGGGATCGACGGCATCGACATCGCGACCATGTTCGGCGCCCCCGCGATCCGCCTCCAGGGCACGATCGTGTGCTTCCTCGGCCACGACGAGCACCTGATCGTCAAGCTGACCCGGCAGGAGATGCTCGACCTGGTCGAGACGGGCGCGGCCGAGCCGGTCGTGATGGGGCGGCGGACGCTGAAGGAGTGGGTCTCCGTCCCTCCGCTCGCCGAGGATCCCGCCTCGCTCCGACGCTGGTCCGGGCACGTCGTCCGCGCGCTGGCCCTCGCTCGCGAGCGGATCGCGGCGCCCCCGGTGTGAACCGAGTGGTGCACTGCGGCATGATGGACCCCGCCCGGTCGCCGATGCCCGCGGCGCACCCCTCCCCCTCGAGCATCGGAGTCCCGTGACCGCACCGACCGTTCCCGTCTTCCTCGACTGCGACACCGGCATCGACGACT
This sequence comes from Rathayibacter caricis DSM 15933, assembly GCF_003044275.1. Classification (NCBI taxonomy): domain Bacteria; kingdom Bacillati; phylum Actinomycetota; class Actinomycetes; order Micrococcales; family Microbacteriaceae; genus Rathayibacter; species Rathayibacter caricis. The sequence continues at coordinate 232,969 of NZ_PZPL01000001.1, forward strand.
CCCTCGCCCTCGCCTACCTGCTCCGCTCTCCGCGCGCCGACCTCGTCGGCATCAGCACCGTCAGCGGCAACACGGATGCGCGCCAGGCCGCCGTGAACACGCTCGGACTGCTCGCCCTCGCCGGCCGCATCGGCGTCCCGGTCGCGGTCGGCGCCCACGACTTCCTCGAGGAGCCCTACGCCGGCGGCGCCCCGCACGTGCACGGGGACAACGGCATCGGAGGCGTCGAGCTCCCCGACGGCGGCAGCCCGGTCGACGAGGACCCGGCCGACCTCCTCCTCCGCCTCGCCCGGGAGCACGAGGGCGAACTGCGGCTGATCGCCGTCGGACCCCTCACCAACATCGCCCTCGCGCTGCGCAAGCACCCGGAGCTGCCGGGGCTGCTGCACTCCGTCACCGTCATGGGCGGAGCCGCACTCGTGCCCGGCAACATCAGCGCCGTCGCCGAGGCGAACATCTGGCACGACCCGGCCGCCGCGGCCGAGGTGGTCGCCGCCGACTGGGACCTCACCCTCGTACCGCTCGACGTCACGATGAAGCACCTGATGAGCCAGGAGCACCGCGCGATCCTGCTCGATTCCGGCGACCCGCTCGCCGAGGCGATCGGCGAGGCCCTCGACTACTACTTCGACTTCTACGTGGGCCACTTCGGCGAGCGCACCGCCGCGATGCACGACCCGATGGCCGCCGCCATCGCCCTCGACGCGATCGGCATCGCCTCCGCCCCGACCGTCCCGGTCGAGGTCGACGCCACCTGGGGCCCGGGTCGCGGGCAGACCCTCCCGGACCTCCGCGGCATCTACCGCGACGTGCACCCCGAGGGCTCCCGCACCCGCTTCGTGCTCGCCCTCGACGAGCCGTTCGCTCCGCACCTGATCGACGTCATCGTCTCGAACGCCTGACGCCCGCACAGAGAAGGCCGAGAGCCCCGGGCAGCCGCACTTCGGCGGATCCGGGGCTCTCGGCCTTCGTTCTGCGGCCCGCCCGTCGGCGGGTGCCGGTGGGGTCGATCGCAAGGCGGAGGAGGGGCGCGGAGCGGCGCTACGAGCCCCGACGACAACGCCGCGAGCGGCCCCGCCGGCGCCCGCCGACTACATGCCGGTGTCGAGGCCGGAGTAGGCGTGGAGCCCCTTGAAGAACACGTTCACCACGCCGAAGTTGAACATCACGGCCGCGAAGCCGATGATGGCGAGCCACGCCGACGGGGTGCCCCGCCAGCCGCGGGTCGCGCGGGCGTGGATGTAGCCGGCGTAGATGGTCCAGATGATGAACGTCCAGACCTCCTTGGTGTCCCAGCCCCAGTAGCGGCCCCACGCCTTCTCGGCCCAGACGGCGCCGGCGATCAGGGTGAAGGTCCAGAGGATGAAGCCGATGATCGTGACGCGGTAGGCGAGGTTCTCGAGCGTGAGCGCGCTGGGCAGCGTCTTCAGGAACCGCAGGACGGAGCGCGGGTTCTCCTCCGCCCCCTCGCGGCGGGCCTGCAGCAGCTGGGTGACCGACAGGGCGAAGCCGAGCGCGAAGAACGCGGTGCCGAGGATCGCCACGAGCACGTGGATGACGAGCCAGTACGACTGCAGGGCCGGCGGGAGCGGCACGACGGCCACGTAGTAGTTGACCGTCGCGATGCCCAGCAGCACCAGCACGAGACCGGTGATGAACGCTCCGAGGAAGCGGAGATCCCAGCGCAGCTGCACCACGAGGAACACGCCGATGATGATGAGCGTGCCCGTGAGCGAGAACTCGTACATGTTGGCCCACGGCACCCGACCGGCGGCCACTCCGCGCAGGACCGCGGCGGCGGCGTGCAGCACGAAGGCCAGGAGCGTGAGCGAGAACCCGATGCGCATCGTCTTCGAGCGGGCGGGGGCGTTGTAGACCTCGTCCTCGACGCGGCTGCCGAGCCCCGAGAGCGTCGCGGTGGGGCGACCCGTGCCGGCGGCGACGGTGGCCTTGCCGCTGGCCGCCTTGTCGGCGGCGGCGACGGACGCGACCCGCTCGGCCTCCTGCACGACTCCGAGCGCCTCACCGTCGGCCAGCGAGGACCGGCGCGCCAGGTCGATCGCGAAGAAGATGAAGGCGAGGGCGTAGATGCCCATCGCGGAGGACAGGGTCAGCACCGAGTACTGGGAGAGGGTCTCGATCACCGGACAAGGATAGGCGACGCTGCTCGGAACCACCCCTGCACGGATGCACAGGTTCGGCGGATCCGCGGGGTTCAGTCCAGCGGTGCGTGCCGGTCGGCGACAGTGCGGACCGCGCGCACGAGCTGCGGATCCTCACCGCGCGCGAGCCCCGCGTACTCGAGGCGCAGCGAGCCGTCCTCGGCGGGCGTCGCCTTGATCCAGACCCGTCGTCGGGGCACGAACAGGGAGGTCAGCAGCCCGGCGAGCACGAGGATCGCGAACAGGAGGACCCAGCCCTGGGTAGCGTCGTGGTGGATGTCGAACGAGGCGAACCGGCGCACGCTGTCGGTGCCGACGACCTCCGGGTCCGCTCCGACGTTGTCGAAGGTCACGGAGCCCAGGCCGTTGGGCAGCTGAGCGGTCTCGCCCGGCTTGAGCGTCAGCGGGGCGACACCGGTGTCACCGCCGGTGAGGCGGGTGAGCGAGTCGGTGTTCAGCACGTAGACCGAGGTGGGCACCCCGGCGTCCAGGCCCAGGTCGCCCGAGAAGACGTTGAGCGAGAGCACGGGGTACTGCAGGTCCGGGAAGATCGACGTCGAGGCGCCGGTCTGGAGCTCGTCCTGCGTGGGGTAGAAGAAGCCGGTCATGCCGATCTGCTCGGCGAGGCCGTCCGGGACCTTGACGACGCCGACCGACGTCAGGTTCGCGTCCTGCGGCAGGAACGGCACCGAGTCGGTGAAGATCGCGGTGCCGGAGGGGTCGCGCACCGTGATCGTCGGCGCGTAGCCGTTGCCGAGCAGGTAGACGTTGGTGCCGCCGACCGCGAGCGGCTCGTTGACCTTCACGGTCCGCTCCTCGGTGCCGCCGCCGCGCTGCGTCGTCGTGACGTTCGCGGTGAAGTCGATCGGCTGACCGAACGCCTCGCCCCGCTCGGTCACGTACTCCACGTCGAGGCCGTCGAGCGTCAGCTGGTACGGGTCGAGCTGCGAGCTGTCGAAGAAGCGCCCCGGGTTGAACGAGTCGTAGGCCGCCAGGTTGTTCGCGAAGCCCTGACCGCCCTCGACGAGCACGCGCTGCCCGCTGTAGCCGAACCCGCCGCCGATTCCGACGGCGACGAGGATCCCGACGAGCGCGGAGTGGAACACCAGGTTCCCGGTCTCGCGGAGGTAGCCGCGCTCGGCCGACACGCTGCTCCAGCGCCCGCGCGGGTCGTCGTAGCGCTCGACGCGGTAGCCCGCGCGGCGCAGCACGGCGTGCCCGGAGGCGATCGCCTCCTCCGTCGTCGCCCCCTCGACGTCGCGCACCGTGTAGCCCGCGAGGCGCTGCAGGCGCACCGGGGTCTTCGGCGGACGCGACCGCATCGCCTCGAAGTGGTGCTTCGTGCGCGGGATGATGCAGCCGATGAGCGAGACGAACAGCAGCAGGTAGATGCTCGAGAACCAGGCCGACGTGTAGGTGTCGAAGGCCTGCACGCTGTCGAGCAGCGGCGCCAGGTCGGGGTTGTCGATGAAGTACTGGGTGACGCCGTTGGGGTCGGACGAGCGCTGCGGCACGAGCGAGCCGGGCACCGCCGCGATCGCCAGCAGCAGGAGGAGGAACAGCGCGGTGCGCATGCTCGTCAGCTGGCGCCACATCCAGCGCAGCCAGCCGACGACGCCGAGCTTGGGCTGCGTGATCGTGTCGGCGTCGGAGTCGAAGTGGTCGGACGGGCGGAAGTTCGCGTCGGCGCGCTTCTGCGCGTCGACGTCGCTGCGATCAGATCGCGGGCTGGAAGCCATAGATCACCTCGCCGAGGGCTCCGTAGACGAGGGCGTTCCAGACGCCGGTGACCATCAGCAGGCCGATGACCACGAGGGCGACTCCGCCGATGATGTTGATCGCGCGGATGTGGCGCTTCACGAACGCGAGGGTCGACGTGACCCAGCTGAAGCCGAACGCGACCAGGAGGAACGGGAGGCCGAGGCCCAGGCAGTACATCAGCGCGAGCAGCGCTCCGCGCCAGGGCGAGCCGGCGCCGAGTCCGAGCGCCAGGATCGAGCTCAGCGTCGGGCCCAGACACGGCGTCCAGCCGATGCCGAAGACGATGCCGAGCAGCGGCGCCCCGATCAGGCCCGTCGCGGGGCGGATGCTCGGGCGGAGGGTCCGCTGGAGGAACGAGAACTGGCCGACGAAGACGAGGCCCATCGCGATGACGACCACGCCGAGGACGCGGGTGATGACATCGCTGTAGCGGCTCATCCAGAACCCGATCGACCCGGCGGCCGCTCCGTAGAGCACGAACACGAGGGAGAAGCCCAGCACGAAGAGCAGCACGCCCAGCAGCACCCGGCTGCGTCCGCGAGCGCGGCGCTCGTCGGCGTCCGTGAAGCCGCCGACGTACGCGAGATAGCCCGGCACGAGCGGCAGCACGCACGGCGACGCGAACGAAACCAGGCCGGCCAGCAGCGCGATCGGGACCGCGAGGAGCAGCTGACCGCTGATGACGATCTCGCCCACCGCGCTACTCCTCTTCCACGAGCGTGTCGCCGACGAGGGTCGACAGGATCGACGCCTCCTGCAGCTGACCCAGGATCCGGGAGGCCACGCGGCCCTCGCGGTCGAGCACGAGGGTGGTGGGCACCGCGTTCGGCGGGACCTTGCCGCTGAAGGCGAGCTGCGCGGATCCGTCGACGTCGACGATGGAGGAGTAGGTGATGCCGTAGGTCTTCGCGAAGGCGGCGGCCTGGGGTGCCTGGTCGCGCACGTTCACGCCGACGAACGAGACGTCCTGGCCGTCGAACTCGGCGTTCACCGACTCGAGGTCGGCGGCCTCGGCGCGGCACGGAGCGCAGCTGGCGTACCAGAAGTTGACGACGACGACGCGGCCCGCGAGGTCGTCGGAGTCGATCGCCTCGCCGTTCTCGTCGGTGCCTGAGAAGACGATCGGATCGCTGCGGTCGGTTGCCGCGATCTCGGTGACGGTCCCGTCGCCCGAGATGTAACCCTTGTTGCTGCCGCTGCGGTACTGGTCGGCGAGCGGATCCTGGGTGCAGCCCGCGAGGACGGCTCCGGCCACGAGCGCGAGGGCCGTGGCGGCGACGACGCGACGGCGCATCAGACAGCGCCCACGTCGGTCGCGAGCCCCTGGAGGCCCGCGGCGGGGTCGGAGTAGCCGACCTCGACGAAGCCGTCGCCCCGACGCTCGATCGTGGTGATGCTCGAGAGCGCGCACCGGCGCTTGCGCGGATCGTGGAAGAGCCGCTCCCCCGCGAGGGCGCGGTGCACGGTCCAGATCGGGAGCTGGTGGCTGACGATGACCGCGTCGCCCTCGACGGTGCTCTGCCACGCCGCCTCGATCGCCGCGTACATCCGCGCCGAGATGGAGAGGTAGGGCTCGCCCCAGCTGGGCTCGAACGGATTGCGCAGCCACGGCCAGTGCTTCGGGTTCTTCAGCGCCGAGCTGCGGGCGGCGAGGGACTTGCCCTCGAAGCGGTTGCTCGGCTCGATCACGCGCGGATCGCTCGTGATCTCGAGCTCGAACGCCTGCGAGATCGGCTGGGCCGACTCCTGCGTGCGCTGGAGCGGAGAGGCGACGAGCGTCGTCACGTGGCGGCGCCGCTCGAGCAGGTCGTCGGCCGCGGCGCGGGCCATGCGGTGGCCCAGCTCCGAGAGCCGGAAGTTCGGGAGTCGCCCGTAGAGGACCCGGTCGGGGTTGAACACCTCGCCGTGCCGCACGAGATGGATCTGATCGGCAACCACGAGCGTCAAGTGTACGGAACGCCGCGTGGGGGAACGCCGGGAACAGCGGGTCTGGGCGGGGGCTGAACGGGTGCTCAGCGCCGTGCTCTCACCGCCTGGCCAGCACTGCCGCCGAGATCCGTCGGACCAGCGCGTCCGGCAGGTGCTTCGCCACGGCGACCGGCACTCCGAAGCGCCACGACGGCACCGAGACGACCTGCCCGCGCGCCACGTCGCGGAGGAACTCCTCGACCACCGCATCGGCGTCGAGCCAGAGGAACGAGGGGATGGAGGAGGTGTCCATCGCCGCCCGCTCGTGGAACTCGGTGCGCACCCAGCCGGGGCAGAGGGCCGCCGCCCGCACGCCCGTGCCGCGGAGCTCCACCGCGAGCGACTGCGTGAACGCGGTCGCCCACGCCTTGACCGCGGAGTAGGGGCCCAGGTGCACGAACCCCGCGACGCTCGCGACCGTCAGGATCGCTCCGCGGCCCCGGGCGCGCATGACCTCGGCGGCCGCCCCCGAGAGCACGGCCACCGAGCGGACCATCACCTCGAACGCCGCGTCCTGCGCGGCGACGTCCGGCTCCGAGAAGCCGCCGTCGATCCCGAATCCGGAGTTGTTGACCAGCACGCGCACGGGCCGCTCCGGATCGACGAGCCGGGCCCGCACGCGCTCCACCTGCTCCCGATCGGTCAGGTCGGCCGGCAGCACCTCGACGTGCGGGGCGCCGAGCGCGCGGAACGCGGTCGCCGCCTCCTCGAGCCGCGCCTCGTCGCGCGAGACGAGCACGAGGCTCCAGCCGCGGCGCGCGAACGCCCGCGCGAAGGCGGCTCCGATGCCGGTGGACGCTCCGGTGATCAGTGCGGTGCTCATGCTCCGACGCTACCCGGCGCCCTCGGCCCCCGCGCCGCCCCGCGGGTAGACTCCCCTACCGTGACCGACGAGACCCGCCTCCCCCGAACCACCGTCAAGAAGCTCGCCGCGCTCGAGGACGGACCCGTCCGCGTGTCCGGCTGGGTCGAGACCGTGCGCGACCAGAAGAAGGTGCAGTTCGTGGTCCTCCGCGACGAGTCCGGCGCCGTGCAGCTGGTGAACCCGGCCGTCCGCGAGGCGGAGCAGGGCGACGAGGTCGCCGGCGCGAAGCTCGCGATCACCGAGGAGATCTCGGGCCTCGCCCAGGGCTCCTTCGTCACGGTGACCGGTCAGCTCAAGCACGACGAGCGCGTGAAGCTCGGCGGCATCGAGGTCAAGCTCGAGTCGCTCGAGATCGTCGCCGCGTCGATCCCCGAGGCGCCCATCGCCCCCGACTCCGGCATCGACAAGCGCATGGACTGGCGCTTCCTCGACCTCCGTCGCCCGGAGCAGAACCTCATCGCCCGCGTGCAGACCACCTTCGAGCACGCGCTGCGCACCTACTGGATCGACAACGACTTCATCGAGATCCACACCCCGAAGCTCATGGCGAGCGCCTCGGAGTCGCGGGCCGAGCTGTTCGAGGTCGAGTACTTCGAGACCAAGGCGTACCTCGCGCAGAGCCCGCAGTTCTTCAAGCAGATGGCGCAGCCCGCGGGCTTCGGCAAGGTGTTCGAGGTCGGGCCGGCCTTCCGCGCCGACCCGAGCTTCACCTCCCGTCACGCGACCGAGTTCACGAGCGTCGACTCCGAGGTCTCGTGGATCGAGTCGCACGAGGACGTCATGGAGCTGCACGAGCAGCTGATGGTCGCCGGCCTCACCGCCGTCGTCGAGAAGCACGGCGCCGAGGTGAAGGCGCTCTTCGACATCGACCTCGAGGTGCCCACCACCCCGTTCCCGCGCATCCCTCTCGCCGAGGCCAAGCGGATCGTCGCCGAGCGCGGCTACGAGGTGCCCCGCGCCGACGACGACATGGACCCCGAGGGCGAGCGCCGCATCGCGGCCTACGTGAAGGAGGAGTTCGGGCACGACTTCGTGTTCCTGACCGACTACGCCTCGAGCATCCGGCCGTTCTACCACATGCGCCGCGAGGGCGACGGGGCGATCACCAACAGCTACGACCTCATCTACAACGGCGTCGAGATCTCGACCGGAGCGCAGCGCGAGCACCGCGTCGACGTGCTGGTCGAGCAGGCCCGCGAGAAGGGTCTCGACCCCGAGGAGCTCGGCTTCTACCTCGACTTCTTCCGCTACGGCGTCCCGCCGCACGGAGGATTCGGCATGGGCCTCTCGCGCGTGATCATGCTGATGCTGCACCAGGCGAACCTGCGCGAGGTCACCTACCTCTTCCGCGGCCCGTCGCGCCTGCTGCCGTAGGCCGGGCCACGCACGAGACGGCCCGGTACCGTCGAGACAGCCCGTTCCAGCGGGACGTCTCGACGGCACCGGGCCGTCTCGTCGTCGGCGGCTCGAGTGCGGGAGCCGGGGTCAGCGCGGGAGGCGCTCGAACGGCACGCGGCGGCTGAGCCAGGCCAGCAGACCCGCGATCACCGCCGCGAGCGCCGCCGGGACGAGCAGGAGCCACAGGCTCGACGTCACCGCCAGGATCAGCAGGGCGACGGCCGCGATCCCCGCTCCGATCGCGAAGTTCCAGCGGACGTCCGTGACCACTCCCGGCTCGGGCCTCGCCCAGATCACGACCAGCGCCAGCGCGAGCGGCCCGAGCAGCAGGCCCAGCACGAACCAGCGCCAGCGCGAGCGCCCCTTCTGCTCCGCGAGCCCCGCGGTCACGAGCGCGAAGCCGATCCAGATCCAGCCGGTGTCGTTCCAGGTCGTCCCCATGCCCGGAGCCTAGGGCCTGGTCACCGGGGCGGCAGGACCATCAGGTCGAGGTAGTCCGTCAGGCACGCGACCATGTCGACCGCGTCGCACTCGAGGAGCCACTGCAGCTGGATGCCGTCCCACAGCGCGATGATCGACGCCGCCACCCGGTCGGGGTCGGCCCCTTCGCGCAGCCGCCCTTCGGCCTGCAGGGCGCGCAGGTCGTCGGCGTAGCCCTGGCGGAGCGACCGGAAGCGGCGGGCGAAGAACTCGCGGCCCGGATGATCGGCCGTGGTCGAGTCGCCGCACAGCACCGCGTAGAGCTCGATCACTCCGGGGGCCGTCTCGTTGTAGCGGGTCTGGCGCAGGATCCCCTCGACCATGCTCTCGTCGGGGTCGGGCGGAGCCGAGCCGTCGCCGGTGATGGCGTCGCGGTGCTCGAGCACCGCGAGCAGCAGGTCGGTCTTGGTCGGGAAGTAGTGCAGGAGGCTGGTCTGGCTGAGGCCCACCCGGTCGGCGACCTCCTGCAGCGAGCCGCGCGCGTAGCCGCGGGAAGCGAAGACCGCGTGGGCCGCCTCGATGATCGCGCGGCGCCGCTGAGCCGACTTCGCGTAGGGCCCCCGGCGGGTGCGGACGGGCTCGGTGGTCTCGGACATGACGCCTTCCTCCGCTGGTCACGAGAGCGGGAACCGCTCTCAGGCGGCCAGCGTAGCGCGCGCTCCGGCCGCGTCCCCACCAATTTCGAGCAGCTACTCGAATTTGTGATAGCGTCCGATCCACCGGGCCGGGAGACCTCCACGGCACCCATCCACGACGAAGTGAGGGACAGTGAAGCCGTTCACACGGAGACAGCTCATGGCCGCCGGACTCGGCACGGCCGCACTCGGGACCCTGGCGGCCTGCGCCACCCCGGGCACCACCTCGGTCAACACCGCGCCGGCGATCCCGGCCGCGAGCGGACCGATCCGCCTGCAGTACTGGGCCTGGCTGAAGGACCTGCAGAAGGTCTGCGATGTCTGGAACGCCTCGCATCCGGACGTCCAGGTCGACGCGGTCTGGATCCCCGGCGGCAACGCGGGCGGCTACCAGAAGCTGTACTCGGCCCTCGCGGCCGGCGGCGGACCGGACCTGGGCCAGGTCGAGATGCGCTCGCTGCCCGAGTTCATGCTCGTGAACGGGCTGGTCGACCTCAACCGCTACGGCGCGGCCGACTACGCCGACCTCTACGACCCCACTCTCTGGGGGCAGGTCAGCTACACCGGCGGCGTCTACGGGATCCCCCAGGACAGCGGTCCGATGGCCTTCTTCTACCAGCCCGAGGTGCTCGGGCGCGTGGGAGCCGAGCCGCCGCGCACCTGGGACGACTGGGCGGCGGTCGCGACCGAGCTGCGCGGCGCCGACTCCTACATCGACTGCTTCCCGCTCGCCGACGCCTCCGTCTTCGCGGCCTTCGCCACGCAGGCCGGCGCGCAGTGGCTGACGGCGGAGGAGGACGGCTGGGTCATCGACATGACCGACGAGGCCACGACGCAGGTCGCCTCCTTCTTCGACACCGCGATCGATCAGGACCTCGTCGAGACCGGCTACGGCGCCTACTCCCCCGCGTGGTTCGCGGCGGCGGCGACGGGCGGTATCGCCTCCTGCACCACGGGCAGCTGGGGCGACGCGCTCATCCAGGGCGTGAGCGGCGGCTCCGGCAAGTGGCGGGCGGCGCCCATGCCGGTCTGGGGCGACACGGGCTTCGGCTCGAGCTTCCTCGGCGGATCCACGGCGGCCGTCTTCGCCAGCAGCGCTCACCCGAAGGAGGCGCTCGAGTTCGCGGTGTGGATGACGACCTCGCAGGAGGGCATCGACGCGATGATCGCGAACAGCGGCATCGGCTGGTCGCCCGCCGTCGGCGAGATCGGCACCGCGCGCAAGGGACCGAGCGAGTTCTTCTCGGGCCAGAACTACAACGAGGAGATCCTCGTGCCCGCGGCGAAGGAGCAGAACCCCGACTGGTCCTGGTGGCCGGTCACCCAGCAGTCCTTCAACATCCTCAGCGACGGCTTCCGGAAGAAGGCGTCGGGCACCACCCTCGTCGACGCGGTCGCCGAGGCGGAGCAGCAGATCATCACGGTCTTCCAGAACAAGGGCCTCAGCATCAGGAAGGCCTCGGCATGACCACGACGACCTCCCCCGCTGCAGCCGCCATCGCGGCCACCGGCGACACCCGGAACCGCAAGCGCGGCGGAGCCCAGGGGCGCGCCCCGTGGATCCTGCTCGCCCCGTTCCTCGCCCTGTTCGTCCTCACCTTCATCATCCCGATCGTCGTGGCCATCGGCTCGAGCTTCACGAAGGTGACCCGCTCGGGCCTCTTCGGCGAGGCCGGAGTGACGACCGAGTTCGCCGGGTTCGGGAACTACGCGCAGGCCCTCGCCGACGGCAACTTCCTCGCCTCGATCGGCCGCATGTTCCTCTTCGGCGTCGTCCAGGTGCCGGTGATGATCGCGCTCTGCACCGTGCTCGCGCTGATGCTCGAGTCGGCCTCGGCCCGGTTCCCCGGGTTCTTCCGCGCGGCCTACTTCCTCCCCTACGGTGTGCCCGGAGTGATCGCGACGATCCTCTGGTCGTTCCTGTACGTGCCGGGGCTCAGCCCGATCATCGACGCGGCGAACGTGGTCGGTCTCGAGCCCGACTTCCTCGGCGCGGACTCGGTGCTGTGGTCGATCGCGAACATCTCGCTGTGGAGCTACACCGGCTACAACATGCTGATCATCGTCGCCCAGCTGAAGGCGATCCCGGTCGAGCTGTACGAGGCGGCGAAGGTCGACGGAGCGTCCACGTTCCGCGTCGCGCGCAGCATCCAGCTGCCGCTCATCCGCCCGGCGCTCGTGCTGACCACGATCTTCTCGATCATCGGCACCCTGCAGCTCTTCGCCGAGGCGCAGGTCCTCAAGACCGTGGCGCCCGCGATCGACAGCCAGTACACGCCGAACCTCAGCGCATACACCACCGCCTTCGCCTACAACGACTACAACGTCGCCGCCGCGCAGGCCGTGCTGATCGCCCTCGTCGCGTTCGTCCTCTCCTTCACGTTCCTCTCGATCTCGAACAGGAAGTCCTCATGAGCCAGGCGACGCGTACCGAAGCGCAGCCCACGACGACCGGAGTCGTCACCGCGAACCGGCCCGCCAAGGCGGGTCGCGGCCCCGACCGCTCGGCCGGCCGCAACCGCGCCTCCACGATCATCGTCACGGCGATCCTCGTGATCGTCGCGGTCTACTTCCTCGTCCCCGTCTACTGGGTCGTGGTCGCGGCGACGAAGACCACCGAGGACCTCTTCGCCACCTACGGCTTCTGGTTCGCGCCGACGTTCGCGCTCTGGGACAACCTCGGCCAGGTGCTGTCGTACGACGGCGGCATCTTCGTCCGCTGGTTCCTCAACTCGGTGCTCTACGCCGGAGTCGGCGCCCTGCTCGCGACGTACCTCGCCGCGGCGGGCGGCTACGCGCTCGCGAAGTACGAGTTCCGGGGCAACCGGCTCGTGTTCGGCACGATCCTCGCGGGAGTGCTCGTGCCCGGCACCGCGACGGCCCTGCCGCTGTTCCTCCTCTTCAGCCAGATGGGCATCGCGAACACGTACTGGAGCGTGCTGATCCCCTCGCTGGTCTCGCCGTTCGGGCTCTTCCTCTGCCGCATCTACGCGCAGGCGACGGTCGACACCGCGGTCATCGAGGCGGCGCGGATCGACGGGGCGAGCGAGCTGCGGATCTTCCACACGCTGGGGCTGCGCATCCTGACCCCGGCGCTGGTGACCGTGTTCCTCTTCCAGCTGGTGGGCATCTGGAACAACTACTTCCTGCCGCTGGTGATGCTGTCGGACACGGAGCTGTTCCCGATCACGCTGGGGCTCAACAACTGGCTCAGCCAGGTCGACCGCCTGCCCGAGTTCTACGAGCTGACGACCGGAGGCGTGCTGCTGTCGATCATCCCGCTGGCGATCGCGATGATCGTGCTGCAGCGGTTCTGGCGCGGCGGGCTCACCGAGGGGTCCGTGAAGTAGCTCCGTCGAGCAGCCGCGCCGAGCAGGAGGAGCGGAGGTCCCGGGGAGGAGGTGGAGGAGCCCCCCGGGGTCTCACGCCAGGGGGCTCCCGTGTAGCGGTGGAACGGTCTCGCTCTCCCGCTCGCCGACGTGAACGCCGGCGGACCGCGGGGTCTCCCGCGCGCGGCCGCCGCGAGTATGCGCCGTCAACCCGGGAATGAGCCGTGTCCGACGGCGCGGCGTGCAGGATGGAGCGCATGCCCTCCTCCGCCGCCCTCGTCGTGATCGCGGCCGTCGTCGCCTTCGCCGCGGGCGCCCTGATCGACGCGGCGCTCCACCGCCTCCCCCGCGTCGAGCGGGGGCTGCCGCCGGGACGCTCGTCGGCGGCCGTGGCGATCGCGACGGGAGTGGTGAGCGCCCTGGGCGCGGCGGCCCTCACCTCCGCGAGCGGGCCGAGCGCCGTGCTGGCCGTGCTCGTGCTGCTCACCGTCGTGGGCGTGCACCTCTCGGCGATCGACCTGCGGCACCATCTGCTGCCGAACGTGCTGGTCCTGCCCGCGATCGCTCTCGGAGGGCTGCTCGTCCTGGTCGCGAGCCTCGTCGACGGGCGGCCCGGGGACGGGCTCCGCGCGCTGCTGGGCGGGCTGGCGCTGTTCGCGGTCTACCTCGTGCTCGCCCTCGTCTCACCGGGCGGCCTCGGGATGGGCGACGTCAAGTTCGCGGCGGTCATCGGCACGATGCTCGCGTCGCGCGGCTGGACGGAGCTGCTCCTGGGCGCCGCCGCCGGATTCGTCCTCGCCGCGCTGGCCGCGGCGGTACTCCTGCTGACCGGCCGAGCACGGCGGGGGACGCCGCTGCCCTTCGGGCCGATGATACTCGCCGGGGCCGTGCTGGTGCTCGCTCTCCCGGTCTAACGCGGAGGGACGTATCGTCAGTCGCTTTGTCCCCCGGAAGGGTACGAGACGGACCGGGCGTTCTCTCTATCATCAGTGATGTCGCAGAAGTGAATGCAGCCGAATGAATATCGGCGGGCTCTCGATCACCCCCGTGATCCGACTGCTCCTCTTTCTCCGCGACAGCACCACCGGCTATCGCACGATCGGTCTCACACTGGGTCGTCGATTGCCTGCTCCCCTTGTAAACCGGTCTCGCTCACCCCATCTCGGAGGTTCACCATGCTCTCTCTCCTCATCACTCTCCAGACTCTCGTCACCACCGCGAAGGACCGCCTCCGCGAGGAGCAGAAGGGCGCGACCGCGGTCGAGTACGGCCTTCTGGTCGGACTCATCGCCGTCGTGATCATCGGCGTCGTCGTGCTCCTCGGCCCGCAGCTGGCGGGGATCTTCCAGACCATCAGCGACGACCTGCCCGCCGCGCCCGCCGCCGAGTAGTCGATCCCTCTCTGCCGGGACGGTGCAGCGGGTCCTCCGCCGCGCCGTCCCGGTCTCTCGTTCCTGAGGACTCTCATGAATAGAAGACTCGGAGAAGACAAGGGCGCCGTCGCCCTGGAGTTCGCCTTGGTCCTCCCCATCCTCATGGTCGTCCTCGTCGGGATTATCGAGTTCTCACTCCTTTTCACTGCGCAGACGACCATCACGAATGCGGCTCGAGAAGGCGCAAGAAGCATGGCGCTCTACAACAATCCCGCGACGGCGAGAAGTGCCGTGAAGAATTCGGCGTTCAACCTGTCCCCCGGGCTCACCGACGCTCAGATCACCGTCTCGCCGACCGCCTGCACTGCAGGCGCCCGGACCACGACCACCATCCGCTACCAGTACCACTTGATGACCGGCCTCTTCGGCGACGGCATCACCCTGACCGGGAAGGCGGCGATGCGATGCGGCGGCTGACAGCGCGCCTCTCGGACGAGCGCGGAGCCGTCTCGATCGTCGTGGCCGTCGCCATGGTCGTCGTGCTCGCCTGCGCCGCCCTCGCGATCGACCTCGCCCGGCTGAATCTCGAGCGCGCCGAGCTGCAGAACGGCGCCGACGCCGCCGCCCTCGCCGTGGCTCAGAGCTGCGCCGCGAGCCCCTGCACCACCACGGCCAGGAAGTCGGCCGCCGCGCTCTTGGCCGCGGCCTACGCCGATGCCAATGCCGGCGACGGAGCCTCCGGTGCCGTCACCACCTTCCCCACCGCGAACTCGGTGCGCGTCACCACCTCCGCCGAGGACGGCTCCACCGGCGCCGGTTCTCTGGCGACGGTGTTCGCTCCGGTCTTCGGGATCGACTCCCTCGAGGTCGGGCAGTCGGCCACCTCGTCCTGGGGCAGTCCCGGGGCGGGCGAAGCGGCACTCGCGCTCGCCTTCGCGCCGTGCGTGTTCCGCCTCGACGGAGCCGTGCAGGTCATCAGCATGCACGGCGACTCCGGCGGCACCGCCTGCCAGACGACGAGCCCGTCCGGGCAGCTCCTCCCCGGCGGATTCGGCTGGCTCCACGATCCCGTGGGAACGTGCCGCGCCAAGGTCGACACGAAGAAGCCCGCGCCCGTCTCCGGCAGCACCGGAGTCAGCCTGCCCCCCGGCTGCTCCGCCCAGCTGTCCAAGCTCGGCGGCACCACGGTGCTGCTCCCCGTGTACTCCGACAAGGGCGGGACCGGATCGGGCGGCTGGTACACGATCAGCGGATTCGCCGCTTTCCAGGTGCTCGGCTGGAACTTCCCCGGGATGAGCTGGAACAACCAGACCTATCCGGGGGCGGGATGCAAGGGGACGTGCAAGGGACTCATCGGGAAGTTCGTCACGTTCGTCTCGCTCGACGCCGCGTTCACCCGGGGTAGCCCGGATCTCGTGGATCTCGGCACCTCCATCATCACCCTGACGGACTAGGAACCCCCGCCCCGTGAAGCTCCGCATCCTCTTCGCGATCCTCGGATTCGTGCTCGCCGTCGTCGGCGTGATGGCCGTGACCCTCTACGCGCGCGGTGCGGACCAGCGTGCCGTGGCGGATCAGCGGCCGGTCGACGTCCTCGTGCTCTCCCGCGATGCCCCGGCGGGCACCCCGGCCGACCAGCTCTCGCCGTACCTCGAGGTGAAGGCCCTGCCCGAGGTCGCCGTCGCTCCCGGTGCGGCGACGACTCTCGACGGGCTGGGAGGCCTGGTCACGTCGATCGATCTGGTGACGGGCGAGCAGCTGCTGGTCTCGCGGATGGTCTCGCCGGACGCCCTCGAGGTCCCCGGTCGCGTCGACGTGCCGCCCGGACTGCAGGAGGTGACCGTCCTCCTGAGCCCCGAGCGCGTCGTCGGCGGCGGCCTCGCGGCAGGCGACACGGTGGGCGTGATCTTCTCCAGGATCGGGACCGGTCAGACGCACATGCGCCTCCAGAAGGTCCTCGTCACCACGATCCAGGGCCTCGATTCGCCGTCCGAGGAGGCGGACGCCAGCGGCGTCGCTCCGATCCCCGAGGGCTCGGTCTACGTGACCCTCGCGGTCACCGCGTCCGACGCGGAACTGGTCGTCAATGCCGCGGAGTTCAATCTGATCTGGCTGACCAAGGAGCCCCTCGACGCGGACCCGAACGGCACGCGCGTCGTGACCCCCGAGGACCTCTTCCGATGACCCGCTTCCTCGCGGTCACCGACTCCGCCTCCTTCGTCGACCGCGTCGCGGCGGCCCTCGTCGGCGACGACGGCTCCGGCGTGACCGCCGTGCCCGCCGAAGCGACGGGCCTGCGTCCCGAGGCGATCCTCCCTCCGCCCGGCGAGGAGCCGATCGACGTGGTCCTGATCGGCCCCGGGATCGAGCGCACCGCCGCGCTGCGCTTCGCCGCCGCGCTCGACACAGCCTTCCCGCGGATCACCCTCGTGCTCGTCGACGACCCCGATCCCGAGCTCGCTGTCGCCGCGATGCGCGCCGGCGTCCGCGACGTGATCGCCCCCGATGCGGACGCTGACGCCCTCGGCGAGGTGCTGCGCCGCTCGAGCCGCGCGGCCCAGGCCCGGATCGGCGATCGCCCGGCGGCCCGGAGCGGCCCGCAGCGCAAGGTCGTCGTCGTCCTGTCCCCCAAGGGCGGAGTGGGCAAGACCACGCTCTCGGTCAACCTCGCCGTCGCCCTCGGCCGCGTCGCTCCGCTCTCGACCGTCCTGGTCGACCTCGACGCGCAGTTCGGCGACGTCGCGAGCGCTCTGGGCCTGGATCCGGTGCACACGCTCCGCGACGCCGTCGGGGCGGCGGCCGCGTCCGATCTCCTCGTCCTCAAGGCCTACCTCGCCGTGCACGAGGCCGGCTTCTACTCCCTGAGCGCGCCCAAGGACCCCGCCGACGCCGACCGCATCTCCTCGGACGCCGTCTCGCACCTGCTCCGCCAGCTGTCCTCCGACTTCGCCTACGTCGTCGTCGACACGTCCGCCGGCCTCACCGACCACACCCTCGCCGCACTCG
This sequence comes from Rathayibacter caricis DSM 15933, assembly GCF_003044275.1. Taxonomy (NCBI): domain Bacteria; kingdom Bacillati; phylum Actinomycetota; class Actinomycetes; order Micrococcales; family Microbacteriaceae; genus Rathayibacter; species Rathayibacter caricis. The sequence goes on from NZ_PZPL01000001.1 coordinate 249,946, forward strand.
AGATCGCGACCGACGCCCTCTTCGTCACGGCGATGGACGTCCCCGGCGTCCGGGGGCTCCGCCGCGAGCTCACCGTGCTCGAGGAGCTGGGCCTCCTGCCCGAGAACCGCCACCTGGTGGTGAACCTCGCCGAGAAGAAGTCGGGCATCACGGTCAAGGACATCGAGGCCACCGTGCGGATGTCCGTCACTGCCGTCGTGCCGCGATCGGCCGACCTCGCGCTCTCGGTCAACATGGGGCAGCCGCTGCTGCTCTCGAAGCGCCGCTCCCGAGCCGCCGTGCTGCTCGGCAGGCTCGCGGGCTCGTTCACCGGCGCGGTCGGCACGGCCCCGCGCAGAAGGGTCAGGATCCAGTGAGCCTCGCCGAACGCCTCGCCTCCAAGCACGCCGAGCGCGACGCGCCCTACGTGCCGGTCGCCGCGCCGCTCCCCCCTGCCGCGCCCGAACCGGACCCCGAGCCGCAGGAGGACGAGCGCGCGCGGGAGGACGGACTGCTCGCCCTCAAGAGCCGGGTCGGCGACGAGCTCTTCCGCCGGATGGGGTCGAGGCTCAACGACCCCACGCTCGCCGAGGCCGACCTGCTCGGCCAGGCCCGCGAGATCCTCGGCGAGATCGTCGACGCCGAGTCCGCCCCGCTCACGCCCGAGGAACGGCAGCGGCTCGTCGCACAGATCGCCGACGACGTGCTCGGCTTCGGCCCCCTGCAGCCGCTGCTCGACGACCCGACCCTCACCGAGATCATGGTGAACGGGCACGAGCAGATCTTCGTCGAGCGCAGTGGCCGCCTGACGCTGAGCGGCACGCGGTTCCGCTCGGAGGCGCAGCTGCGCGCCGTGATCGAGAAGATCGTCACCCGCGTGGGGCGCCGCATCGACGAGTCGTCGCCGCTGGTCGACGCCCGGCTCGAGGACGGCTCGCGCGTGAACGCCGTCATCCCGCCGCTCGCGGTGAACGGCTCGTCCCTCACCATCCGCAAGTTCTCCCGTGATCCGCTCACCGTGTCCGACCTCGTCGGCTTCGGCTCCGTGACACCCGAGATGGCCGAGCTGCTCGACGCCTGCGTGCGCGCGCACCTCAACATCATCGTCTCGGGCGGCACCGGCACGGGCAAGACGACCCTGCTCAACGTGCTCTCCTCCTTCATCCCCCACGGCGAGCGCATCATCACCATCGAGGATGCGGTCGAGCTGCAGCTGCAGCAGTCGCACGTGGTGCGGCTCGAGAGCCGCCCGGCGAACATCGAGGGCCGCGGCGAGGTCTCGATCCGGGAGCTGCTGCGCAACTCCCTCCGGATGCGCCCCGATCGCATCGTGGTCGGCGAGTGCCGCGGCGGCGAGGCGCTCGACATGCTGCAGGCGATGAACACCGGGCACGACGGCTCGCTCTCGACCGTGCACTCCAACTCCCCGCGCGACGCGATCGCCCGTCTCGAGACGCTCGTGCTGATGGCGGGGATGGATCTGCCGCTGCGGGCGATCCGCGAGCAGATCGCGTCGGCCGTCGACGTGATCGTGCAGCTCACCCGCATGCGCGACGGCAGCCGCCGGGTCACGCACGTCACCGAGGTGCAGGGCATGGAGGGGGACGTGGTCGTGCTACAGGACGCCTTCGTCTTCGACTACGCGGGAGTCGACGCCTCGGGTCGGATCCAGGGCGGCCCGGTCGCGACCGGCGTCCGGCCCCGGTTCCTCGACCGCTTCGCCGAGCTGGGCATCACGGTCTCGCCGCGGGTGTTCGCCCAGCCCGTGCCGGGTGAGCGCCGATGATGGCGGTCCTGGGCGCCGTGCTCTGCTACGCCGCGGTGCTCGTCGTGGTCTTCGGAGTGCTCGCCTCCTCCCGCCCCCGGCTGCCGATCGAGCGTCGGCGCCCGGATGCGGGAGCAGAGGACTCCGGTCTGACCCAGCTCACCCGCTCGACGAGCGAGGTGATCTCGGCGGCGCTGCTGAAGCAGGGCTGGACGGAGCGGCTGACGGGAGCCCTGCGCGACGCGGGCCTGAAGAAGTCCCCCTCCGAGCTGCTGATCCTCGTGTCGGCCGCCGTCGTCGTGGCGTTCCTGCTCGGTCTGCTCGCGGGATCCGCGATCCTGGGCGTCCTGCTCGTCGTCGTCGTCCTCGGCGGTGCGGTCGTGCTCCTCCGCACGCTCGCGGATCGACGGCGGCGCCGCTTCGCCGATCAGCTCGACGGCACGCTCCAGCTGCTCGCGAGCGGCCTGCGCGCGGGTCACTCGCTGCTCCGCGCGATCGACGCGGCCTCGCGGGAGTCGGAGTCGCCGACCGCCGAGGAGTTCGCGCGCGTCGTCAACGAGACGCGCCTCGGCCGCGACCTGAACGTGTCGCTCGCCCAGATGGCCGAGCGCATGCGGAGCGAGGACCTGAGCTGGGTCGGGCAGGCGATCGGCATCCACCGCGAGGTCGGCGGCGACCTGGCCGAGGTGCTCGACCAGGTCGGCCACACGATCCGCGAGCGCAACCAGATCCGCCGCCAGATCTCGGCGCTGGCCGCCGAGGGCAAGATGTCGGTCTACATCCTGATGGCGATGCCGTTCGCGGTGATCGGCATCCTCTCCCTCACCAGTCCCTCCTATGTGGCGAAGTTCACCGAGCACTGGCTGGGCTTCGTCCTGATGGTGGTCGCCGCGATCATGTTCGTGATCGGCGGTCTCTGGATGCGCCGCGTCATCAGCTTCAAGTTCTGAGGAGCTGTCCCGTGCTGATCGCGTCCCTCTGCCTGCTGGCGGCGCTCCCCCTGCTGTTCGCCGCTCTCGCGCCGGCCGGTGACGAGCGCACCGCGGCCCGGCGCAACCTGACCCAGGGCCTCGTCGAGGAGACGGTCGACGCCCGCTCGACGGCCGAGCGGCTCGAGCGGATCGCCCAGCGGCTCCTGCCGCCCGGGGCCCTCGCACGGCTCGACCGCCTGCATGCGCACGCCGGGCGCCCCGCCGGGTGGCCGCTGGGCCGGGTCGTCCTGGCCAAGCCGCTCCTGCTGCTCGTCGCGGCGGCAGCCGGATTCCTCGTCCTCGTCCGGCAGCCGCCGCCGATCCTCGTCCTGCTGATCCTCGTGGTTGTGATCGTCGCCTACTTCGTGCCCGACCTCCTCCTGCACAGCCGCGGTCTCGAGCGGCAGGCGGCGATCGGCCTCGAGCTGCCCGACACCCTCGACCAGATGCTGATCGCCGTCGAGGCCGGGCTCGGCTTCGAGGCCGCCATGGCCCGCGCGGGCGACAACGGCAAGGGGCCGCTCGCCGAGGAGCTGGTGCGCACCCTGCAGGACATGCGCGTGGGCATGACCCGCCGCGACGCGTACCGCGCACTGGAGCTGCGGACGTCGGTCCCGGATCTGCGCACCTTCGTCCGCGCGATCGTGCAGGCCGACGCGTACGGCGTCTCGGTCAGCGCGGTGCTGCGCACGCAGGCGCAGGAGATGCGCCTGAAGCGGCGGATGCGCGCCGAGGAGAAGGCGATGAAGATCCCGGTCAACATCCTCTTCCCGCTCATGCTCTTCATCCTCCCGGTCCTCTTCATCGCGGTGCTGGGGCCGACCATCATCTCGTTCGTGACGATGTGACCCCCTCCCCTCCAATTTCGAGTGGCTACTCGACATTGTGGTAGCGTCCAGAACGGCGCAGCCGCCCGCGGCGGCGCCCCACACGACGACGTGACGACTCGACTCCGATCGGATGCTCCGAGGCGCGCGATGCCGCGGCGTCCCGGCGCGGCGGCCTGACGGAAGGCTCCGCGCAGTGACCCCCACCTCCGAGCACTACCTCACCGACACGGGTCCCGGACGGGGACTGCGCCGCCGCGCCCGATCGTGGCTGCACACCGACGCCCCGACGATCCCGCTCGACGGGCAGTGGCGGTTCCGCCTGCTGCCGGCCGCTCCGGGCACCCTCGGCGGGATCGACGCGCTGCCCGAGGGAGAGGGCGTCGACGACGTCGCCGCCGAGTCCTTCGACGACTCCGCCTGGGACTCGATCCCCGTGCCCGCGCACTGGGTGCTGCAGGGCGACGGCCGCTACGGCCTCCCCGCCTACACGAACGTCCAGTTCCCGTTCGCCACGGAGCCGCCGTTCGTACCGGATGAGAACCCCACCGGCGACTACCGCCGCACGATCGAGGTCCCGGAGTCGTGGACCGGCGCCGAGGCGGTCGTCCTGCGGTTCGACGGGGTCGAGTCCCGGTACCGCGTCTGGGTCAACGGCGTCGAGATCGGCATCGGATCCGGCAGCCGCCTCGCGCAGGAGTTCGACGTGACCGAGGCGGTGCGCCCGGGCGAGAACCTCGTCGTGGTGCGCGTGCACCAGTGGTCGGCGTCGAGCTACGTCGAGGACCAGGACCAGTGGTGGCTGCCGGGGATCTTCCGCTCCGTGCACCTGATCGCCCGTCCGGTCGGCGGCATCGAGGACGTCTGGGTGCGGACGGCGTTCGCCGACGGCGCCGGCCGGCTCGAGACCGAGCTCGTCGCGTCCCCCGAGGCCTACCCCGTGGTGCTCCGGGTGCCCGCGCTCGACCTCGAGGTCGAGTGGGCGAGCGCCGAGGACGTCGCTCCGATCGCGATCGACGCCGTCGAGCCGTGGTCGGCGGAGTCGCCGCGCCTGTACGACGCCGAGATCGCGTCCACCGGCGAGACCGTGTCGCTCCGACTGGGCTTCCGCACCGTCGAGATCCGCGGCGACCGCTTCCTGGTGAACGGCGAGCGCGTCGTGTTCCACGGCGTGAACCGCCACGAGACCCACCCGGACCGCGGACGCGCCTTCGACGAGGACGCCGCCCGCGAGGACCTCGCCCTGATGAAGCGGTTCAACGTCAACGCGATCCGCACCAGCCACTACCCGCCGCACCCGCGCCTGCTCGACCTCGCCGACGAGCTCGGCTTCTGGGTGATCCTCGAGTGCGACCTCGAGACGCACGGCTTCGAGCGCTGGGGCTGGGCCGGCAACCCCAGCGACGACCCCGCCTGGCGCGAGGCGTACCTCGACCGCATCGAGCGCACCGTCGAGCGCGACAAGAACCACCCGAGCATCGTGATCTGGTCGCTCGGCAACGAGGCGGGCACCGGAGCGAACCTCGCCGCGATGTCGGCCTGGGTGCACGGGCGCGACCCCGAGCGCCCGGTGCACTACGAGGGCGACTACACCGGCGCGTACACCGACGTGTACTCGCGGATGTACTCCTCGGTGCCCGAGACGCGGCAGATCGGCGACGACGACTCGCGCACGACGCTCCTGGGCTGCTCCCCCGGCGAGTCCGCGCGCCAGCGCTCCAAGCCGTTCCTGCTCTGCGAGTACGTGCACGCGATGGGCAACGGACCGGGCGCCATCGACCAGTACGAGGACCTCGTCGAGCGCTACCCGCGGCTGCACGGCGGCTTCGTCTGGGAGTGGCGCGATCACGGGCTCCGCGCCCGGACGCCCGACGGCGTCGAGTACTACGCCTACGGCGGCGACTTCGGCGAGGTCGTCCACGACGGCAACTTCGTGATGGACGGCATGGTCCTCTCGGACAGCACGCCGAGCCCGGGCCTGTTCGAGTGGAAGCAGATCGTCGCTCCCGTCCGCGCCCGGATCGGCGGGGACTCCGTGCTGGTCGAGAACCGGCGGCACGACGCCTCGACCGCCGATCTCCGCGTTCTCTGGCGCGCCGAGGTCGACGGGCGGAGGATCGCCGACGGCGTCCTCGAGACCGGAGCGATCGCCGCCGGCGACTCCGCGACCGTCGCGCTCCCCGAGGTCGACGTCGCCGCGGAAGGGGAGACCTGGCTGACCGTCGACGTCGTGCTCGCCGCGGCGACCGCCTGGGCCCCGGAGGGTCACGTCGTCTCCACGGCGCAGCGCCGCCTCTCCGCCCCCGCGCCGCAGCCCGCGTGGGCCCGGGCCCGACGCGGCACGCAGGGCGGCGACGAGGTCGGAGCGGCGCGCTTCGCCGGCGGACGGCTCCGGTCGCTCGCGGGGCTGGCGGTCGACGGCCCGCGCGCCGAGCTCTGGCGCGCCCCGACCGACAACGACGAGGGCGCCGGGTTCCCCGCCTACCTCAGCGGCGACCCCAACGCCGGCGACGGACGCGGAGTGCCCGCCCCGTCCTCGGCCGCCCGCTGGCGCGAGGTCGGCCTGGACCGGCTGACGTCCCGACTCGAGAGCCTCGACACCTCGGACGGCCTCCGCCGCCGCACCCGCTGGTCCGCCGCCGACCTCGACGCGGCGCTCCTGGTCGACGAGCACTGGACGGCCGACGGCGACGCGGTCGTCCTCCGCGCCGACCTCGCGCCGACCGGCCGCTGGGATCTCGTCTGGCCCCGCCTCGGGCTCACGTTCGAGCTCCCCGGGTCGATCGACGGAGCCGCGTGGTTCGGCACAGGACCGCTCGAGTCCTACCCCGACAGCCTCCGCGCGGCCCGCGTCGGACGCTTCTCGGCGGGGATCGACGCCCTGACGACGCCGTACGCGCGCCCGCAGGAGAGCGGGCACCGCTCCTCGCTGCGCGAGCTCGTACTGCATGAGAACGGCGCGGCGAGCCTGCGGATCGAGGCCGCCCCCGATCTGCACGGCCGCCTGCCCGGCTTCACCCTCGCCCGGCACACCCCGCAGGAGATCGGGGTCGCGCAGCACCCGCACGAGCTCCCGGAGTCGACGCGCTCGGTGCTGACGATCGACGCGGCCCAGCACGGCCTGGGCTCCCGCGCGTGCGGCCCCGACGTCTGGCCCGACTTCCAGCTGCGACCCGAGGCGCGCACGATCCTCCTGCGGTTCAGCCCGATCGACTGAGCACGCAGTCGTCCCTGAACCACGGAACGCCCGCGGGACCTCGTCGTCCCGCGGGCGTTCCGCGTCCTGACCGGCGTTCCCGCCGGCGTCGGGTCACTCCTGCGTCTGGTGAGGGAGCGGTCCGCCGATGAAGAGGTCGTCGTACTCGCGGCGGCGGCGGATCACGATGTTCGCGATGACGATCGCCAGGATCACGGCCACCAGCGCGCCCGCGCCGATCGTCAGAGCCACTCCGGCCGTCTGCCCGGAGGCCTCGGTGGAGGGGAGCACCGGCTCGGCGCCGGCGGTCGCGATCGCGATGCCGCAGACCTGCGCCGCGTCGGGCAGATCGGCCGAGACGCCGTCCACGGGGTAGCCGACCGTCACGGCGGCGGTGCGCCCGGAGGCGGTCCCCGTCGCGACGAGGCAGTAGACCGGAGCGGTGGGCGTCGCCACGATCGCGTCGCCCAGCACGAGGTCCGACCAGCCGAGGTCGTCGACCCGGACCGACAGCGCGCCGACCGCGAGGTCCGCCTTCACACCGGTGGGCGTGACCGCGGCGATCGTCACGGCCTCGCCGGAGTCGAAGCCCCAGACCGCGCCGCGGGGAGCGCCGGTCTCGGTGCCGGAGCCGTCGCGAGGCTCGACGAGGACCCCCGGCCCGGTGGAGGCCACGAGCGAGAAGGTGGTCGAGGCGGTGGAGCCGCGGTCGCCGGTCACGGTGATCGAGTACTCGCCCGTCGCCGACAGCGCTGAGGCCGGCACGGTGGCCGAGCCGGTGCTGGTCGTCGCGCCGTCCTGGCGGTCGTCGCCGGTCAGCGGAGTCTCGGTGCCGTCGGGCGCGCGCAGCACGCCCGTCGCGCTCTCGCCGCGCTGGAATCCGGCGTAGGCGGCACCCACACCGTAGAAGCGGGCGAGGTCGACCGTCAGCGCGCCCGGGTCCACTCCCGCGTCGCGGGTGAGGTAGACCGAGACGGCGGGAGCCGCGGACTCGGCGACCGGCTGGCCCTCGGCGACCGGAGCAGGCGCCGCGGCCGGGTCGGCGGCGGAGGTCGAGAGCAGGGTGCGTCCGGGAGCGGACGGCCGCGGAGCCGTCGTGCCGGCCTCGGTGGTGGCGGTGCCGCCGGTGGTCCCCCCGGCCGGGGCCTGCGGCTGCGCGGGCTGATTCGGCTGGGCGGGCTGGTTCGGCTGCGCGGGCTGGGCCGGCTGCGTCGGCTGCGAGGGCTGCTCCGGCGCCGGCTGCTCCGGCTGGGTCGGCGTGCTCGGCTGCGGCTGGGGCTGCGTCGGCGTGGTCGGCTCCGGCTCGGACGGAACGCCCGGCACCTCGGGCGCCGGCTCCTCGGAGGGCACGCTCGGCACGGTCGGCTGCTCCGGCTCGGGCTCCGGCTCGACGACCGGCGGCACCTCCTCGACGGGCGGGACGACCGGCGCGACCACCGGAGCGAGGACCGGCTCCGTGACCGCGGGCGCCGAGACTCCGGGCACCAGCTCGGTCGCCTGGGCGGCGGCGGGCAGCGCGAGGCCGGCGACGAGCGCGGCCAGGACGAGCGCGGAGGCCGCGGTGCGGCGTCGCTGACGTGACATGGATGTTCCTCCCCGTCGGAGTGCTGAGTGCACCCCGGATGCGGGGAGCGGCGGTCCCCGCAAAGAGACTATGCGGATCCATGCCCCACTCGTCGGCCAGTCCGTCCCCCGTGTGTGGGGTTCACCGCAACGATCCGGTCACGGACGCGTGTCGGTTCGGGACGGGTCGCCGTCAGACCCCGCCGCTCAGACCTCGAAGTCGACGCAGGCCCGCTCGCGCACGAGCGGCCGGATGAAGCCCGCGACGCGGCGGTGCTCCGGGTGCTCGACGTAGATGTTGAGCGCGTCGGCGTCGGCGTAGTCCGCGATCAGCACCATGTCGAAGTTGTCCTTCGGGAACAGGGTGTTCTTCCCGATCGTCATCGACTCGATCTCGGGGATGATCGGCAGCAGCCCGCGCAGCGCCTCCGAGATCTGCTCGGTGTGCTCGGCCCGTTGCGCGGGGTCGACGGCGTTCAGCTTCCAGGCGACGACGTGGCGGACGGTCATGGGTGCTCCAGGAGGGCTCGGCGGAGGCGGACGGGGTCGATGCGCCAGTAGTTGTGGACTCGACCGTCGATCAGGAGGACGGGGATCTCCTCGACGAAGCGCTCGTGCAGCTCGGCGTCGTCCAGGATCGAGACCTCCGACAGCGAGACGGCCGGAGCGGCGGGCCCGAGGTCGGCGAGGACTCCCTGCACCACCGCGCGGGCGTCGTCGCAGAGATGGCAGCCGGGCTTCCCCACGAGAGTCAGCGCGATGTCCACCATGCTCCCAGTTTAGACGGGAGGCTCGGGCGGCCCGACCCCGCTGGCGCAGGCCGAACCGCGACAGGACCGCATCGCGCCCGAACGCAGACGAGCGCCCGATCCCGGTGGGGAGCGGACGCTCGAAGGGGAAGAGGCCGGGGCCTACTTCTTGTTGCGACGCTGGTGGCGAGTCTTGCGAAGCAGCTTGCGGTGCTTCTTCTTCGCCATACGCTTGCGACGCTTCTTGATAACAGAACCCACGAAGACCTCACAACGTTCAGGGGGGTCGACCGCCCGACGGACGGCCGCTTACGAGAAAATGCCTCACGCGAGCTTACACGACCGAGCGGGCGCCCGGGTCACGGCTTAGCAGACCCCCGACGCGGCGAGCGCCCCGACACGCGTCACTTCCGGATGCGCAGCGCCTCGGCGACCTTCGTCGCCCCCTCGCTCACCCCGCGCTGGATGTCCTGCACGACCGTGCTGACCTGGTGGGTCCGCTCCGCGATCGCCCGGCCCAGCGACTCCGCCCGGGCCGCGGCCGCCGCGTCGAGCAGCGCGGGCTCGTCCTCGGTCTCGAGGAACGGCATCAGCCAGTCCTCGACCTCCTCCAGGGGCGAGTACTGCAGCGCGTAGAACCGGTGCTGCCCGCTCTCGCGCACGGTGACGAGTCCCGCGTCGCGCAGCACCTTGAGGTGCTTCGACACGGTGGGCTGGCTGAGCTCGAGGAGGGCGACGAGCTGCGAGACGCTGATGCCCCCGGCGCCCGACGGTCCCGCCTCCCTCTGCGCGCGCAGGAGGGAGAGGATGTCGCGGCGGGTGCCGTCGGCGATCACCGCGAAGATGTCCGGCATGCGCCCAGAGTAGCCAGGCCGCCCTCTGCGGCGCCCGGGAGAGCGGCCGGCCGGCGGGCCCGGGAGCCGCACGGCGACCGGGTAGCATGGCCGCGATCGAGTGGAGGATCCGCCGTGGTGGTTCGCCAGCAGTTCCGCAGCCCCGTCGGGGTCTCGCCCGTCTCCCCGTGGTCGGGCTTCGAGCGGGCCCGCGACCTCATCGACGACTTCGCCGGCCGCTCCCCCTCGCGCTTCGCGATCCTGATCTTCTCGGCCCTGATCCTGGTCTTCACGCTCCTCTTCTCCCTGCCGGTCTCGACGACCGCCGGCGAGGTCACTCCGCTGCACGACGCGTTCTTCACCGCCATGTCCGTCATCTGCGTCACGGGCCTGGCCACGGTCGACATGGCGACGCACTGGTCGGCGTTCGGCCACTCCGTCATCTTCATCGGCGTCAACATCGGCGCCCTGGGCGTGCTGACCCTCGCCTCGATCATGGGCATGGCCGTCTCGCGCCGCCTCGGCCTCCGCGCCAAGCTCATGGTGGCGAGCGACTCGAACCCGCTCCGGATCCACTCCGGCCCCGTCGCCGAGGGCCAGGCGGTGCGGCTCGGCGAGATCGGCGGACTGCTCACCACCGTCGCCGTGAGCGCGGCCGTCATCGAGATCGTCGTCGCCCTCCTGCTCTTCCCGCGGATGCTGATCGACGGCATCCCGATCGGCGAGGCGGTGTGGCACTCCTTCTACTACTCGGCGATGGCGTTCACCAACACCGGGTTCTCGCCGAACGCCGCCGGGCTCACCCCGTTCCAGGACGACTACTGGTTCCTCGGGATCCTGATGATCGGCGTCTTCCTCGGCTCGATCGGCTTCCCCGTCATCTACGCCTTCTCGCGCGGCTGGCGCCGCCCGCGCAAGTGGTCGGTGCACGTCAAGCTCACGCTCGTCACGTCGCTGATCCTGCTGGTCGCCGGGGCGGCGCTCTACATCGTGCTCGAGTTCGACAATCCGAAGACGTTCGGCGTGCTCGACGCGGGAGACACCGTCTTCCAGTCGTTCTTCCTCTCCACGATGACCCGGTCGGGCGGCTTCTCGACGATCTCCGTCCCCGACCTGAACGGCTCCAGCCTGCTCGTCACCGACATGCTGATGTTCATCGGCGGAGGCTCGGCCTCGACCGCGGGCGGGATCAAGGTCACGACGCTGGCGATCCTGTTCCTCGCCGCGTTCGCGGAGGCCCGCGGCACCAACGACATGGAGGCGTTCGGCCGCCGGATCCCCAACGACGTGCTGCGCCTGGGGGTCTCGGTCGTGCTGTGGGGAGCGACGACCGTCGCCGTCTCGTCGGTGATCATCCTGCACATCACCAAGGCCTCCCTCGACTACGTGCTGTTCGACGTGATCTCGGCCTTCGCGACGTCGGGGCTGTCGACGGGGCTCACGGCCGAGCTCCCGCCGTCCGGCGTCTACGTTCTGGCGCTGACGATGTTCATGGGCCGCGTTGGTACCGTGACTCTCGCCGCCGCGCTCGCCGCGAGTCAGCGGAGGCAGTTGTTCAGACGACCGGAAGAGAGGCCCATCGTTGGTTGACCGCATCAGGTACGACGCCCCGGTGCTGGTGATCGGCCTCGGGCGCTTCGGTGCCGCCACGGCCGGCCAGCTCGACCGACTCGACCGCGAGGTGCTCGCCGTCGACGCCGACGCCGGGCTCGTGCAGAAGTGGTCCGAGCGGGTCACCCACGCGGTCCAGGCGGATGCGCGCTCGCTCGACGCCCTCGCGCAGATCGGCGCGCAGGACTTCCAGGTGGCCGTCGTCGCCGTCGGCTCCTCGATCGAGGCGTCCGTGCTCATCACCGCGAACCTCGTCGACCTCAAGATCCCGCAGATCTGGGCGAAGGCCATCTCGCGCTCGCACGGCAAGATCCTCGAGCGCATCGGTGCGAACCACGTCATCTACCCCGAGGCCGAGGCCGGCGAGCGCGTCGCGCACCTGGTCTCGGGCCGCATGCTCGACTTCATCGAGTTCGACGACGACTTCGTGCTCGCCAAGATGTACCCGCCCAAGCCCATCCGCGGGCTCACGCTCACGGAGTCGGGGGTCCGGCGCAAGCACCGGGTCACTGTGGTGGGCGTCAAGAGCCCCGGCAAGCCGTTCACCTACGCGACCGAGCAGACCGTGGTCTCGAACCACGACCTCATCGTCGTCAGCGGAACACCCAGCGACATCGAGCGCTTCGCGGCCCTGGGCTCCTAGGCCCGGGCGTTCAGGACGCGGCGAGCTCCCGTGCGCGGGCGAGCGCCGCGTCCGTCGCCCGGGTGAAGAGCGACGCCAGGTCCGCCTCCTGCAGCACGGCGATCGCCCGCTCGGTCGTGCCGTTCGGGCTCGTGACCCGGCGGCGCAGCTCGGCGGGCTCCTCGCCCGAGTGCACGAGCAGCTCGGCGGCGCCGAGGAACGTGCCGGTCACCATCGTCGACGCCTGCTCGCGCGTGAAGCCCTTGGCGATCGCCGCCGTGATCAGCTCCTCGATCAGGAGGAACACGTAGGCGGGTCCCGAGCCCGAGATCGTCGAGAGCGCGTCCAGCTGCGACTCCGGGACCTCGATGACTTCGCCGACGGTCTCGAACAGGCGGCGGACGAGCGCGAGGTCCTCGTCGCTCGAGCGCGTCCCCGCGCTCAGCCCTGTGACCGCGCGTCCGACGACGGCGGGCGTGTTCGGCATCGAGCGCAGCACCGGCACCGTGTCGGGCAGTCGGCTCTCGAACGCGGCGACGGTGACTCCGGCCGCGACGCTCACGACGACGGTCCCCGGAGCGAGCGCGTCGGCGATCTCCTCCAGCAGCGCGGGCACCATGTGCGGCTTCACCGCCACCAGCACGACGGAGGCGCCCGCGACGGCCCGGCGGTTCGCCTCGGCGTCCTCCTCGGTCGCGAACGCGGTGACGACCGGGTGGTCCTTCCACGCGGCGGCCTTGGCGGCGTCGCGGTTCGTCACCCGGACACCGCCGTCGATGCGGACGCCGGGGGCGAGCAGTCCGCTGAGGATCGCACCGCCCATCGAGCCCAGGCCGAGTACGGCGATGGAGGGGAGCAGCACGGTGTCGTCGGTCACCCGCTCATCCTACGAACCGCGAGCGACCGCGGCCCGGACGGGGGTCCTCCCCCGATCCGCAGGACCCTAGGATGATCCGACCACCGACCGGCACCACCAGGATCCACGAGGAGACCACGTGAGCGCATCCGGAGGCGGCAGGGCGATCCTCGCGGCGCTGACCGCCAACCTCGGCATCGCCCTGACCAAGTTCGTCGCGTGGTTCTTCTCGGGCTCGGCCTCGATGCTCGCCGAGGGCGTGCACTCGCTCGCCGACTCCGGCAACCAGCTCCTCCTGCTGCTCGGCGGCCGGAAGTCCCGCAGGGCCGCCGACGCCGAGCACCCGTTCGGCTACGGGCGCGAGCGCTACGTGTACGCGTTCGTCGTCGCGATCATCCTCTTCACGGTCGGTGGCGTCTTCTCGCTCTACGAGGGCGTCGACAAGATCACGAACCCGCACGAGCTCGAGAACGTCTGGCTGCCGATCCTCGTGCTCGCCGTCTCGATCTGCCTCGAGGGCTACTCGCTGCGCACCGCGGTGAAGGAGTCGAACCGCAGCCGCGGCACGCAGTCGTGGTTCCGCTTCATCCGCCGGGCGAAGGCCCCGGAGCTGCCCGTCGTGCTGCTCGAGGACGCCGCGGCGCTCACCGGCCTGACCTTCGCGCTGCTCGGAGTCGGTCTGTCGGCGATCACCGGGAACGCGGTCTTCGACGCGATCGGCACCCTGATGATCGGGGCGCTGCTGATCGTGGTCGCCGTGATCCTGGGCATCGAGACCAAGAGCCTCCTGGTCGGCGAGGGCGCGAGCGACGCCGACGCGGACGCGCTCCGCTCGGCCATCGAGTCGGGCGAGGACGTCGAGCGCGTCATCCACATGAAGACCCTCTACCTCGGGCCCGACGAGCTGCTCGTCGCCGCCAAGGTCGCGTTCCCCGCGGCCGAGACCCTCGAGCACGTCGCCGCCGGCATCGATGCGGCGGAGCAGCGTATCCGCGCCGCGGTCCCGGCCGCCCGCGTCGTCTACCTCGAGCCCGACGTCGACCGCGGCCCGGCCGCCCCGGCCCCGGCGCTCCGCGCCGAGGACGTCGGCTGAGGTGCGGAGCGCACTGGCGATCGTCAACGAGCGCGGCGCGGGCCTGGGCGTCCTCGAGCCGATCCTGCGGGAGCACGGCTGGACGGTGGACGCCGTGGCCGGCACCGATCTCGGCTCCGTCGACCTCGACGAGCCCGAGCTCGTCGTCACGCTCGGCTCCAGCGCCGGCGTCTACGAGACGGCGCGGCACCCGTTCATCTCGCCCGAGATCGCCCTCCTGCAGGAGCGGCTGCACCACCGACGGCCGACCCTCGGCATCTGCTTCGGCGCCCAGCTGATCGCCGCCGCGCTCGGACGCGAGGTGCGTCCCGGTCCGACCCGCGAGGTCGGCTTCCGCCGCGTCGACCCCACGGACGCCGGGATGCGCTCACCGCTGCGCCACCTGGCGGGAGTGCCGGTGATGCAGTGGCACGGCGACACCTTCGACCTCCCCGCGGGCACGACGCTGCTCGCCTCCTCGGACGCCTACGCCGTCGAGGCGTTCGGCATCGACGAGTGGCTGCTGGGCGTGCAGTTCCACCCCGAGCTGAGCGGCGCGATGGCCGCGGGCTGGCTCGAGGGCGACGCCGAGTACGCGGCCGGAGCCGGCTACACGGCCGAGCAGCTCCGCGACGACGTGCAGGAGGGCCGCTTCGACCGGATGCGGGAGGCGACGGAGCTGATGCTGGCCGAGTGGCTCGGCGGCCACTCCCGCGACTGAGGCCGCCCGCTCAGCGCCGCGCGCGGAAGAAGTCGAGCAGCAGCCGAGTGCTCTCCTCGGCGCGGAGCCCCGGGTACACCTCGGTCGTCCAGGTGTGCCGCCGATCGCGGAGGAGGTCGTGCAGCGAGCCCACCGCCCCCGCCTTCTCGTCCCACGCCCCGAACACGACGCGCTCGACGCGAGCGGCCAGGATCGCTCCCGCGCACATCACGCACGGCTCGAGCGTCACGACGAGCGTGCAGCCCGTGAGCTGCCAGTCGCCCAGGGCGGCCGCCGCGTCCCGCAGCGCCACCACCTCGGCGTGCGCGGTCGGATCCGTGCGCAGCTCGCGCTCGTTGCGCCCCCGCCCGACGACGCGGCCGTCGGAGTCGACCACCACGGCACCGACCGGCACATCGCCCCAGCCCGCGGCGCGCCGCGCCTCGTCGAGCGCGAGACCCATCCACTCGTCGGCGGCGGAGGGGAGGCGCAGGTCGCTGTCGCGCATCGCGCCCCCTCGTGCCCGCGTCCGGTCCGGCCGTGCTCGGACCGGGAAGTAGATTGAGCTTATGCGCGTCCACGTAGCCGACCACCCGCTGATCACGCACAAGCTCACCGTGCTGCGCGACAAGCGCACCCCCTCCCCCACCTTCCGGCAGCTCGCCGAGGAGCTGATGACCCTGCTCGCCTACGAGGCGACGCGCGGCGTCCGCACCAGGACCGTGACGATCGAGACCCCCGTCACGCAGACCACCGGTCTCGCGCTCAGCGACCCGCAGCCGCTCGTGGTCCCGATCCTCCGCGCGGGCCTCGGCATGCTCGAGGGCATGGTCAAGCTGATCCCGACCGCCGAGGTCGGCTTCCTCGGCATGGCGCGCAACGAGGAGACGCTCGAGCCCACCACCTACGCCGAGCGCCTGCCCGACGACCTCTCGAACCGCCAGTGCTTCGTCCTGGACCCGATGCTCGCGACCGGAGGGTCGCTCATCGCGGCGATCAGGTTCCTCTTCGATCGCGGAGCCGTCGACGTCACGGCCGTCTGCCTGCTCGCCGCGCCCGAGGGCCTCGCCGCCGTAGAGAAGGCGTTCGAGGGTCGCGAGGTGACCATCGTCCTGGGCGCGCTCGACGACCACCTGAACGAGCTCGGCTACATCGTGCCCGGCCTGGGCGACGCCGGCGACCGCCTCTACGGCCTCGCCGGCTGACCGTCCTCCCTCCGGGTGCCGCGACGCGCCCGGAGGAGCCGATCCCGCGCCGGATCCTGGACACCGACCCGAAATCTGTTGACTCGGTCCGTCACAGTCCGCTTTACTTTCCTCCATGACTGACAACGCGCTCGCCCTGACCTCCCTTGAGGCCATCGGGGATGCCGGCATGATGATGGCCGGCGGCCTCGTCGTGTGTTGTCGAATGTGTGCGTGAGGCACTGACCTCGCCGGGTTCCCGCACAGTCTCCGCCCTCCGATCCTCCTGACCGGGCTCCACGCCCCGTCCGATCGGCTCGGCGTCGCAGGCGCGGTGAACCCCTCGGATGCACTCCATCCGCCCCAGCCGGACCGCACCACGCGGCCGCCGGCACCACAGCGCACACCCGGATCCGCTCTCCCGGACATTCGTCCCGGATCCGACCAGCCCCAAGGATTCGCCATGTCCCTCCTCCACGCTCGCACCGTCCCCGCTCCTGCCGCCCTCGAGGCCCCCCGCCTCCAGGCCGCTCCCGAGAGCACCCCGACCACCCCCCGCCTCCGCGCCGTGCCCCAGGGCACCGAGGCCCGCGGCTTCGCCCTCTACGTCGGCATCGACGAGGCCAAGGCCCGCGCCGCCGGAGTCGACCTCGGCCGCCTCGTCGAGGAGCTCAAGCGCGTCACCGCCCTCCTCGCCCCCGACGCCGAGACCTACGCCTCCGTCGCCCTCGCGCCCCAGGGCGCCGGCGGCCGCGACGTGGACGTCGTCCGCCTCGCCCTCCAGGACCCGGCCGCCGTCGCCAAGCGCCGCGCCGACGCCGAGCCCGACCTCGACCGCGCACCCGGCGGAGTCGTCATCGACATCTCCCGCAAGCGCGTCATCCTCGACGACGAGACCACCGCCCTCACCTACAAGGAGTTCGAGCTGCTGCAGTACCTCGTCCTCCGCGAGGGCCGCACCATCGAGCGCGCCGAGCTCATCGCCTCCCTCTGGGGAGCCGCCGACGACGACGCGCCCAACGAGCGCACCATCGACGTCCACGTCCGCCGCCTCCGCGCCAAGCTCGGCCGCTACGAGGACATCGTCCGCACCGTCCGCGGCGTCGGCTACCGCTTCGACCGTCACGCCGACGTCGCCATCCGGTACGCGTCCACGCCGTCGCCCGACCTTTTCTGAGGAAGGAGCGCGAGCGCTCCTCCCTCAGGGGTCGGGCGGTGCTTATTCGTTGAGGAAGCGCGAGCGCTCCCTCAACCGCAGTCGGCTTCGCGACGGGCCGCGTTCCATGGAGCGGGGTGCCTTCGGCTCGCTCGAAACGCTGGCACGCGTTTCTCGCCCATCGCCTTCGAGACCGGCGGCTGGTCGAGGCGCGAAGCCTGAGGTGCGGCTTGGCCGGCACGGTCTGGACGAGGTGCGGCTTCGCCGGCACGGTGCGACGGAAGTCCGGTCGGACCGGTGCCCTGCTCGGACGAGAGGCTGGTGGGCGGCCCGCTCCAGCAGGCCGAGAACGCTCTCTTCGTGGGAACTCCAGCGCGCCTCGGTACCGGGAGCGGGCGAGCCGTCGGTGGCCCTCATCAGGAGCGGGACGCATGGTCTGCAGCTCCGGACGGAGGAGCTCGGGCGCGCGTTCGAGGGTGAGCGCGCGGGCGGATGCGGGGCTCAGGGAAGTGTCAGGAAATGGGCGCTTGCGGCGTTATCGATCCGTTATATAGTTCAAGAGCGTTAGTCGTTTGCTGTGGCGGCGAAGCGCGAATGTGATTGCAGGACACTCTTGGTGCAAGGGAATGAAGGCCGGCCGCTCGCCTCAGCGGCCGGCCTTCTGTCGTTCCGTAGCGGTGCCTCCGAGACGCCGGTACGGGCGCCGTACCGATCGCGCAGTCGCGCTCCCCGCGGGCGGGCGACCCCGTATCCTGGGCACGACGGAGGAGGTCCGGTGGGTTCGAGACGCGCTGTCGCCGCCTGGGAGGCGCTGTTCCGCGCTCAGGTGCACGTGATGCGGGCGCTCAGCAGCGAGTTCCCGTCCAAGGAGATCTCGCTCAACGAGTACGACGTCCTCTTCAACCTCACGCGTCAGCCCGAGCGCCGTGCCCGGCTGCGCGACCTCAACAAGCACGTGCTGCTCACCCAGCCCAGCGTCAGCCGCCTGATCGACCGGCTCGTGAGCCGCGGCTACGTCAGCAAGAGCGAGGATCCGAACGACGCCCGGGGCACGGTCATCGCGATCACCGACGAGGGCTACGACCTGTTCCGCGCCGTCGCGCTCCGCCACATGACGACGATCTCGCAGCACGTCGGCGACGCACTCGACGACGACGAGCTCGCGCAGCTGACGGCACTCTGCGACAAGCTCCGCGCCGGCGTCGCCTCCGCCTGACCCCCGCATCGGGAACAGCGCGCGGGCCGCTCCTCCCCAGGCGCGCTCGCCGCTAGCACTCCACGGACGACGCGGCCAGCACTTCGCGGTGCGGTCGGCCTCGCGGATCATGGAGGGACCATGAGCACCTCCTCCCCGACCCTCGTCTGGCTCCGCGACGACCTCCGCCTGGCCGACAATCCCGCGCTGCGTGCGGCGATCGATCGCGGCGCCCCGATCGCGGTCTGCTACGTGCTCGATGACGAGTCGCCGGGCATCCGGCCACTGGGCGGCGCTGCCCGCTGGTGGCTGCACGGCAGCCTCAGCGCGCTGCGCGACGACCTCTCCGCGATCGGCGGAACGCTGATCCTGCGCCGCGGACCCGCGGAGGCCGTGATCCTGCAGCTCGCCGAGGAGCTCGGTGCCGGCGCCGTGCACTGGAACCGGCGGTACGGCGGCGCGGAGCGCGCGGTGGACACCGCGGTGAAGGAGGGGCTCCGCTCGCGCGGCACCGAGGCCGAGAGCCACCAGGGATCGCTCCTGTTCGAGCCGTGGACCGTGAAGACCGGCGGCGGCGGCCCCTACTCCGTCTACACCCCGTTCGCCCGCGCCTGCAAGAAGAAGGAGGCGCCCCGCGCGCCGCTCCCCCGGCCGCGCTCGATCGACGGAGTCTCCTCCGCTGTCGAGTCCGACCGGCTCGACGACTGGGGCCTGCTGCCGACCCGTCCCGACTGGGCCGGCGGGCTCCGCGAGCGCTGGGTGCCGGGCGAGAAGGCCGCGGCCGATCGGTTGCGGGCCTTCATCGCCGAGCAGCTCGACGACTACTCCGACGGCCGCGACCGACCCGCCGACGATGCCACCTCGAACCTCTCGGCGCACCTGCGCTGGGGCGAGATCAGCCCGTTCCAGGTGTGGCAGGCCGTCGTGGAGTCGCGCGGCGAGGGACCGCACCACGAGCAGGGGCGCGAGCGCTTCGCCTCGGAGGTGCTGTGGCGCGAGTTCTCCTACCACCTGCTGTTCCACTGGCCCGATCTCGCGACGGCCAACTTCGACACCCGCTTCGACCGCTTCCCCTGGGCGCACGCGACGCAGCACGACATCGACGCCTGGCATCGGGGCCGCACCGGCTATCCGCTCGTGGACGCCGGCATGCGCGAGCTCTGGCGGACGGGGTACATGCACAACCGCGTCCGGATGGTCACGGCCTCGTTCCTGATCAAGAACATGCTCGTCGACTGGCGTGTGGGCGAGGAGTGGTTCTGGGACACGCTCGTCGACGCGGATCCCGCGAGCAACGCGGCCAACTGGCAGTGGGTCGCCGGGTCCGGCGCCGACGCGTCTCCGTTTTTCCGCGTCTTCAACCCGGTGACGCAGTCGCACAAGTTCGATCCCGCCGGCGACTACCTGCGGAAGAACGTGCCCGAGCTGGCCTCCGTCGAGGGCTCCGCGATCCACGAGCCGTGGACGCTCGCCGAGACCCTCACTCCGGAGGGCGAGGACTACCCGGCGCCGATCCTCGACCTCAAGGAGACGCGGGCGCACGCGCTCGACGCCTTCGCCCGGATCAAGAGCTCGCCGCGGAGCATCGCGCACCCCTCGGACGACTGAGCGGCGGCCCCGCGACGGGTCAGATGTACATCGCGGGATCGATGAAGAACGCCGGGTCGGCCACCGACTCCTCGGCGCGGCCGAGTGCGCGGAGGTCGCGGGCCGGGATCCCGACCAGCACCGCTCCGTCGCCCGCATCCTTGACGACGACCGCGTTGGCGCCGACGCTCACGTCGGAGCCGAGGACGATCGGCCCGAGCACGACCGATCCCGCGCCCAGCACGACCCGGTCGCCGATCGACGGGTGCCGGCGCTCACGCCGGGTCGAGCGCCCGCCGAGCGTGACCCCGTGGTACAGCAGGCAGTCGTCGCCGATGCGCGCCGTCTCGCCGATCACGACCCCCATGCCGTGATCGATGAAGAGGCGGCGGCCGATCACCGCGCCCGGATGGATCTCGACCCCCGTCAGCGCCCGCGCCAGCTGCGACAGCAGTCGCGCCGGCAGGCGGGAGCCGCGCCGCCACCAGCGGTGCGCGACGCGGTGCGCCCAGACGGCGTGGAGACCCGGGTACGAGAGCAGCACCTCGAGCGAGCTGCGCGCGGCGGGATCGCGCACTCGGGCGCTGCGCACGTCCTCCCGGAGCCGGGTCAGCACTCCGGGGCGGGTTGCCGAGGGGCTCAGCTGCGGAGGTCCTCGTACAGAACGGTCGAGATGTACCGCTCGCCGAAGTCGCACACGATGGCGACGATCGTCTTCCCCGCGTTCTCGGGCCGCTTCGCGACCTCGAGCGCCGCCCACATGATCGAGCCCGAGGAGATGCCGCCGAGGATGCCCTCCTGCGACGCCATCTCGCGGGCGACGCGGACCGAGTCGTCGAGGGTGACGTCGATGATCTCGTCGTAGACGTCGCGGTCGAGGTTCGCCGGGACGAAGTTCGCCCCGATGCCCTGGATCTTGTGCGGACCGGCGGTGCCCTGCGTCAGCAGCGGCGAGTCGATCGGCTCGACGCCGATGATCTGCACGCCGGGCTTGCGCTCCTTGAGGACCTGGCCGACGCCGGTGATGGTGCCGCCCGTGCCGATGCCGGCGACGAACACGTCGACCTCGCCGTCGGTGTCGTTCCAGATCTCCTCGGCGGTGGTGCGGCGGTGCACCTCGGGGTTCGCGGCGTTCTCGAACTGGCGCGCGAGGATCGCCCCGGGCGTCTCGGCCACGATCGCCCGAGCGCGCTCGACCGCGCCGCGCATGCCCTCGCCGCCCGGGGTGAGCACGATCTCGGCCCCGTAGGCGCGCAGCAGGACCCGACGCTCGACCGACATGGTCTCGGGCATCGTCAGGATCACCCTGTAGCCGCGCGCCGCGCCGACGAGCGCCAGCGCGATGCCCGTGTTGCCGCTCGTCCCCTCGACGATGGTGCCACCCGGCGGCAGCTCGCCCGAGGCCTCGGCCGCGTCGACGATCGCGACTCCGATGCGGTCCTTCACGCTGTTCGCCGGGTTGTAGAACTCGAGCTTCGCGAGCACCGTGGCGCTCTCGGCGCCCGAGAGGCGGTTGATGCGGACGAGCGGGGTGTTGCCGACGAGCTGCGTCACGTCGTCGTGGATGCGTGCCATGGTGTGTGCTTCCTGCCGGGAGGGGCCGTCCCGGGGCCCCGGGCCGGCGCTGGTGCCGAGTGGTGCTGGGTCGAGGTGCTGGTGCGGTGCTCACGAGGGCCCGCACCCCCCACGATACGGATGCATCGGCTCGGAGGAAGCCCTGTGACGCCGCGCCGCTCCACGGCGATCCGCCCCTGTCGCTATCAGCTCGGAGCGTCCGCTGTACATCCCCCGCCAGAGCGGATGTCGTCCTGTCGGAGGACCCCTGCGCGCGGGGCCGGTCACGTACCATTCTCACGGGGGACATCGCGCGACGGCCGCGAGGCTCTGCGCCGCCCGTCCCCCTCCGAAGACCGCGGTCCGCCGCGCCGAAAGGACCTCCGCTCCATGGCTCTCCCCACCGCGTCCCGCCGCTCCGACAGGCCGCTCGGGATGTCGTTGAGGGCCGTCATGGGGTTCATCGGCATGAGCGCGGTCGCCGGGGTCCTGATCACGGTCGGGGTGACCCCCGCGCTCGCGCTGACGGGCCTCGCGACGACGAACACGATCGGGCTGTTCCAGAACCTGCCCGGCTACCTCGACGTCGGCCAGACCATGCAGCGCACCAACATCTTCGCGGGCGACGGCACCACGCTCCTCGCCTCCGTCTACGACCAGAACCGCGTCGAGGTCGGCTGGGACGAGGTGGCGCAGACCGCCAAGGACGCCGCCGTCGCCGGCGAGGATCCGCGCTTCTACGAGCACGGCGGGATCGACGTCCAGGGCACCCTGCGCGCTCTGGCGGTGACCCTCTCGGGCGACGACCTCCAGGGCGGCTCGTCGATCACCCAGCAGTACGTCAAGAACGTGCTGGTGCAGAAGGCGGAGTCGATCGCCGACGAGGCCGAGCGCGCCGCGGCGTACAAGGTCGCCACCGCGCCGACGCCGGAGCGCAAGCTCAAGGAGATGCGCCTCGCGATCGGCCTCGAGAAGGAGTACTCGAAGGACGACATCCTCCTCGGCTACCTCAACATCGCCCTCTTCGGCGGCACCGTCTACGGCATCGAGGCCGCCGCGAACTACTACTACGGCATCCCGGCGAGCCAGCTCTCGACCTCGCAGGCGGCGGCGCTGCTCGCGATCGTCAACAATCCCGAGAAGTTCCGGTTCGACGACCCCTCGAGCGAGGTGAACGGCGCCGCCAACGGCTACGCCGTGACCAAGGAGCGCCGCGACTACATCCTCCGCGAGGAGCTGCGGTACGGGAAGATCGACCAGGTCACCTACGACGCCGCGATCGCCGAGCCGATCACCCCGGCCATCACCCAGCCGTCGACGGGATGCGCGACCGCCGGCAATGCCGCGTACTTCTGCGATTACGTGCTCAACGTGCTCCGCAACGACGAGGTCTTCGGAGCCACCGACGACGAGCGCTACGCCAAGATCCGTCAGGGCGGCTTCGACGTCGTCACCACGCTCGACCTCGACATCCAGCAGGTGTCGCAGGCGGCGCTGAACGCCTACGTGCCCCAGACGGACCCGCGGTTCGAGATCGGCGCGACCGCCTCGAGCGTCGAGGCGCGCACGGGCCGGGTGCTCTCGATGGTCCAGAACACGGTCTACAGCCAGGATCCCGAGGTCCTCGCTGCGACGCCCGGCACCAGTGCGGTGAACCTCAACGTCGACGAGGCGATGAGCGGCAGCCGCGGGGTCCAGACCGGGTCCACGTACAAGGTCTTCACGCTGGCGAACTGGCTGACCGCCGGCCACACGCTGAACGAGAGCTTCCCCTCCCCGACGTCCGGCTTCCGCAGCTACCCGCAGAAGTGCAACGTCGACGCGGGCGGGACGACGGGCGTCGGCAGCTGGCGTCCGAAGAACGACTCCCCGTCCGACAACCGCGAGTCGATGAGCGCCGTCACGGCGACCCAGGGCTCGATCAACACCGGCTTCATGGGCATGGCGCGCCAGCTCGACCTCTGCGACATCCGCTCCACCGCCGAGGCCTTCGGGATGCACACCGCGACGAACACCGAGATGTGGTCGACCCCCGCCACGGTGCTGGGCACGAACACCATCGCCCCGCTGACGGTCGCGGGCGCCTACGCCGGCATCGCCAACGACGGAGTCGCCTGCGACCCGATCGTGATCGACCGCATAACGGGCGCCGACGGCGCCCCCGTCGCCGTGCCGGGAGCGGACTGCGCCCCGGCGGTCTCCGCCGAGGTCGCGCACGGCATGCAGTACGCGATGCAGCGCGTCATGACCTCCGGTACCGGAGTCTCCTCGAACCCGAACGACGGCATCGAGCACATCGGCAAGACCGGGACGACCGATGACGCGGCCGACGTGTGGACCGCCGGTGCCAGCCGCTCCGCCTCCCTCGCCGTCTGGGTCGGCAGCATCAACGGCTTCGACAACGGCAAGAAGGCCAACCTCCGGCAGGTCCGCATCACGGGCAACGAGGGCACCATCCAGGCGGCCTCCTCGCGGCACGCGATCTTCCGTCCGATCATGACCGCGCTCGATTCCAAGTACGGCGGAGACGACTTCATCGACCCGCCCTCCTCGATGCTGGGCTACTCCACCCGCGCCTCGTCGGTCACCGAGGTCCCCGATGTGACGGGCGCCACCGTCGCGGAGGCGACCGCGGCGCTGCAGGCGGTCGGCTTCACCGCGGGGCACCAGGAGGTCGTCGACTCCGCGACGGTCCCCGCCGGATCCGTGGTCTGGACGACCCCGAGCGCCGGTCTCGACGCGGTCGACGGCGCCGTGATCCCCTTGCAGATCAGCTCGGGCAAGGCGCCGGTGAACCCGAGCGACGCCGCCGACATCAACGGCGACCTGCTCACCGAGTGATCGGGGAGGCGCTCGTTCGATCGCCGCGCGCCTGCCCGGGTCGCACCGCCGCCTCGCCTACAGTGCTGGTGCAGCGAGAGGATCCATCCTGAAGCGACCGAACGTCCCCGTCTTCCAGCCCCGTCGAACCGTCCACGGAGCCCTCGGCGCGCTGTTCGGATTCGTCATCGTCAGCGTCCTCGCCGGCCTGCTGGCGAGCCTCGCGGTCGCCCCTGCCGTCGCCCTGACCGGGGCGGCGACCTCCGGGACGATCTCGGCGTTCCAGTCGCTGCCGAGCTACCTCGAGGTCGGGGCGCTCATGCAGAAGACCGACGTCTACGCCGGCGACCCGGAGGATCCGACACTCCTCGCCTCCTTCTACGACCAGAACCGCATCGAGGTCTCGTCGGACCGCATCGCCGATTCCGTGAAGGACGCGCTCGTCGCCAGCGAGGATCCGCGGTTCTTCGACCACGGCGGCATCGACCTCCAGGGCACCCTGCGCGCGATCGCGAGCACCTACGTCCTGAACAGCGAGACGCAGGGCGGGTCGTCGATCACTCAGCAGTACGTCAAGAACGTGCTGGTGCAGAAGGCCGAGACGATCAGCGATGAGGCGGATCGCGAGAAGGCCTACGCCGACGCCACGGCGACGACACCGGAGCGCAAGCTCCGGGAGATGCGCCTCGCGATCGGACTCGAGAAGGAGTACTCGAAGGACGACATCCTGCTCGGCTATCTCAACATCGCCCTGTTCGGAGGGACGGTCTACGGCATCGAGGCTGCGGCCGAGTACTACTACGGCGTCTCGGCCGCCGACCTGACGGTGGGGCAGTCCGCCGCGCTCCTGGCCATCGTGAACAATCCCGAGAAGTTCCGCTTCGACCGTCCGGACGACGCGGACAACGGCGAGGCGAACGGCTATCCGCTGACCACCGCCCGCCGCGACTACATCCTCGACCGCATGCTCGAGTACGGGAGGATCGACGCCGCGACGCACGACGCCGCCGTCGAGGAGGCGCTCCAGCCCCGCATCACCCCGCCGTCGACCGGCTGCCAGACCGCGGGGGACGCGGCGTACTTCTGCGACTACGTCTCGCACGTGCTGCGGAACGACCGCGCGCTCGGCGACACCGATGACGAGCGGTACGCGGCGGTGAAGCGCGGCGGACTCAAGGTCTACACGACGATCGACCTCGCGATGCAGGAGCGCTCGGCCGACGTCATGTCCGAGCAGGTCCCCGCGACGGATCCCCGCTTCGACGTCGGCGCGGCCGCGGTCGGGGTCGAGACCGGAACAGGGCGCATCCTCTCGATGGTGCAGAACAAGCGCTACAGCCAGGATCCCGAGCAGATCGCGTCGGAGGACGGCGGCGAGTACTCCGCGATCAATCTGAACGTCGACGCGGCATACGGGGGCGGGAACGGCTTCCAGACGGGTTCGACCTACAAGGTCTTCACCCTCATCGAGTGGCTGGAGAACGACCACACGCTGCTCGAGCAGTTCGACGCGCGGAACCAGAACTGGACCGGCTTCCACGACAGCTGCGACGGGACGCAGAACTACGCCTCCTTCAACCCGCAGAACAACGGCGGGCAGATCTTCCCCGACTCGCTGAACGCGCTCGAGTCGACGATCCAGTCCATCAACACCGGATTCATCGGCATGGCGCACCTGCTCGATCTCTGCGCGATCCGCGAGACGGCCGAGGCGTTCGGCGTGCACCGGGCCGATGCCACGGCGCTCCTGAAGTCGCCGGCGACCGTGCTCGGCACGAACGAGATCGCCCCGCTCACGATGGCCGTCGCCTACGCCGGCATCGCGAACGACGGAGTCACCTGCTCGGCCGTCGCGATCGACTCGATCGTGGGCCCCGACGGACAGGACATCGCCGCACCCGAAGCCACCTGCACTCGCTCGATGGGCTCTGACGTCGCCCACGCGACTCAGTACGCCCTCCTCCAGGTCACGTCGCAGGGGACCGGCGCGGCCGCGAGCCCGGGGGACGGCACCGAGCACATCACCAAGACCGGGACGACCGATGCGGCGGCGGACGGGTGGACGCTCGGTGCCTCCACTGAGGTCGCGCTGGCCGTGTGGGTCGGCAGCATCTCGCCGTTGAACCCCGCGGGCGACCGGATGGCGCTGGACTCGATCGACTTCGACAGCGGGTCCGCGATCCTCGCGCGCCATCGGATCTGGAATCCGGTGATGGCGGCGTACGACGACGCCTACGGCGGCCGCGCCTTCACGCGCGCGGACGAGTCCTTCCTGACGGCACCGCAGGTGATCGTCCCCGACGTGTCCGGTCGCAGCGTCGACGCGGCGACGAGTGCGCTCCGAGCGGCCGGCCTGATGGTCGGCGACACCGCCCAGATCGACTCGGAGGTGCCGACGGGACAGGTCGCGCTGACGGAGCCCGCAGCGGGGACGTCGGTCGTCAAGGGCTCCGAAGTCGGACTGCGCCTGAGCACGGGCGCCACGGCCACCGCTCCGCCCCAGCCGTCCGTCTGACCGTCGCGGAGACGTCGCGCAGGGGAAGGTGCGGGCGGGCCCGGTCAGCGGCCGAGCGCCCCTGCGCGACGGCGGCCGGGCACAGCCAGCAGGAGCACCGCGGCGACGAGCACCGCCACTCCGAGGACCGCGTCGGGCGTGAGGAGCTCGCCGAGCAGCGCGACGCCCAGGAGGGTCGCCGTCGCGGGCTCGACGAGGGTCAGGGTCGACACGGTCGCGGCGGGCAGGACCCGGAGGCCCCGCGCGAAGAAGGTGTAGGCGATCGCCACCGTCACGACGCCGAGCCAGAGGACGGCGGGGAGTGCCGGGCCCAGCCTGCTCGCATCGCGCGCGAGCAGCACCGGCAGCGAGAGCAGAGCGGCGACCCCGAACTGCGACCCCATCGCCGCCGCGGGCGTGAACCCGCGCTCGAGCAGCAGCTTGCCGCAGACGGCGTAGAGGGCGTAGGAGGCGCCCGCGCCCGCGGAGCCGAGCAGCCCCGGCACCGAGACGCCTGCGGATCCGCCGCCCGTGACGAGCCCCGCGAGCAGCACCACGCCGACGGCCGCCAGCGCCGTCGACGCGAACCAGCGCGCGCTGGGCGCGGTGCGCAGCACGAGCCATTCGAGCAGCCCGGTGAACGCCGGCGCGGAGCCCAGCGCCACGATCGTGCCGACGGCCACTCCGTTCTCGGCCGTGCCGGTGAAGAAGGCGGGCTGGTACGCCGCGACTCCCGCGGCCCCGAGCAGCACGAGGACGAGCACCGCCGCGGAGGGCCGCGCGACCCGACGCGACCGGGCGGTCTCGACGCCGAGGAGCAACGCCAGCAGCGCACCGCCGAGGACGATGCGCGCAGCCCCGAGCAGGAGCGGATCGAGTCCCTCGGCGCCCAGCGCCTGAGCGGTTCCGGTGGTGCCGAAGCAGACGGCGGCGAGGACCACGGCGCCGATCGCCGGCAGGCGCGCGTTCATCCGGTCCCCGATCCCGCACCGGTCGGCGCGCCGCACCAGTCTTCCAGGACGCGCGCCCGCGACCCGACTCGCACCCGGCGCCGCGCGTTCCGTCGTTTCCCAGGATCCCGTCGAGCGGGCGGCGGAGGATGAGGGGTAGCGTCGACGCCGTCGGCAGGAGAGGCGGGGTCATGGGCATCGCGGAGCCGTTCGACGTCGAGAGCTACAGCAGGAGCGCCCACGGCAGTCTCCGGGAGGACTTCTCGATCCGGGAGTTCGAGGACGTGCCGCTCGACCGCGAGGCGATCGTCGCCACCGCCTACCTCCGCGCTCTCGAGCACGCGGTGATCGCGCGCGTCCTGCCCGTCGCCCGGACGCACCCGGACGCCCGGGTCCGCGGCTTCGCGAGCGCCTGGGCCGCCGAGCGGCACCGCATCGCCGACGCGCTCGGCGACGTGCTGACCGCCTCGCCGCGCATCCGCGGCGTCGAGACCGCGCCGCCGGAGCCGGTCGCCGCTCCGTCGGCCCTGCGCGCCCGCGTCGCGCGGCTCCTGCCCGGGCCGGTCGCGCTCGTGCTCGCGGTCGACTCCCACATCGCGCTGCACGCCTACCGCCGCCTCGCACGGCTCTCGCTGCACCCCGAGATGGAGCGCCTCGCGGAGGCCGTCACGGGGATCCTCGAGCGCCACGCCGACTTCTTCGGCGAGCTCGCCGCCTCGCATCTGGGGCGCCCGCTGCCCGGCCGGATCGCGGCCGCGACACTGCTCTGGGCGCTCCACCTCCCGATCGGCGAGGCCGACCTGCCCGAGGCGCTCGCCCGCGAGGGCCGCGAGCTGATCTTCGGGAGGGACGACGGCGGTCTCGAGGGCATCGACGCGGGAGTCACCGGCGCGTTCTGCCTGCCCTGCACCGCCGCTCAGCGCCTCGTGCACCCGCACCGAGCGCCGTCGCTCCGCGCCGCCACCGCGGTCGGTCGCCGCGCGGCCGACGTCGTGCACGCGGTCCGCACCGCGCGCGAGGCCGCGGAGCAGGCCTCGCGCTGACGACCGCGCGGGTCAGCTCTGACGACCGTGCGGGTCAGCCCAGCAGCTCCCGCACGTCCTCGGCCGTGATGCCGCCGGCTGACGCCGCTCCGTCGTCCGACATGACCGCGGCGAACAGGGCGGCCTTCGCCTCCTTGAGCGCCATGACCTTCTCCTCGATCGTGTCCTTCGCAACAAGGCGGTAGACCATCACCGAGCGGGTCTGGCCGATGCGGTGCGCGCGGTCGACGGCCTGCGACTCCGTCGCCGGGTTCCACCACGGGTCGAGCAGGATGCAGTAGTCGGCCTCGGTGAGGTTGAGGCCGAAGCCGCCCGCCTTCAGCGAGATGAGGAACACGCCCGCCTCGCCCGAGCGGAAGCGGTCGATGACCTCGTCGCGCTTCTTCGTCGCGCCGTCGAGGTAGGCGTACTCGATCCCCGCCCCGTCGAGGCGGTCGCGCACGCGGCCGAGGAAGCGGGTGAACTGGCTGAAGACGAGGACGCGGTGGCCCTCGGAGAGCGCGTCGGCGAGCAGCTCGTCGAGCAGGTCGAGCTTGGTCGAGGGCACGGTGGCGTGCGCCTCGTCGACGAGCGCGGCGTCCAGCGCGACCTGGCGGAGCACCGTGAGCGCCCGGAAGATCGCGAAGCGGTTCTTCTCGAAGTCGCCGATCAGTCCCAGCACCCGCTGCCGCTCCCGGGCGAGATAGGTGTCGTAGACCTTCCGCTGGCGCGCACCGAGCTCGACCTCGATGGTCTGCTCCTGCTTCGGCGGCAGCTCCGTGGCGACGAGCTCCTTCGTGCGGCGCAGCATCAGCGGGCGGATGCGGCGGCGCAGCTGCGTGAGGCGCTCGGTGTCGGCCTCCCGCTCGATCGGCTTCTGGTAGTACTCGGCGAAGCCGGCCGGCGAGGGGAAGAGGCCCGGAGCCACGATGGAGAGCAGCGACCACAGCTCCATCACGTTGTTCTCCATCGGCGTGCCCGTGATGGCGAGCTTGAACGGCACGTCGAGGCGGCGGGCGAGCTGGTGCGTCGCCGACTGCCGGTTCTTGACGAACTGCGCCTCGTCGAGCATGAGACCGGCCCACTGGATGCCCGCGTAGGACTCGTAGTCGAGGCGGAAGAGGGCGTAGGAGGTGACGACGAGCTCGGCCTCGCCGATCGTGCTCGTGAGGGCGCGGCGCTTCTTCTTCGACGTCTCGTCGATGCCGACGACCGTGAGCCCCGGTGCGAACCGCTTCGCCTCGCCGACCCAGTTGGGCACGACGCTCGTCGGCGCGACGACCAGGAACGGGCGCGGGGAGGTGCCCGCGTCGCCCGCGGCGGCCCGCTGCTCCTGCATCGCGCGGGCGATGAGGGCGAGCGACTGCACGGTCTTGCCGAGGCCCATGTCGTCGGCGAGCACGCCGCCGAGCTGGTTGTCGTAGAGGAACGACAGCCAGTCGTAGCCGAGCTGCTGATAGGGCCGGAGCTCGACCTGGAAGCCGTCGGGCAGGGGGCGCGACTCGAGCGCACCGGTGGCGGTGAAGCCCGAGAGGCCCTCGACGGCGCGGCGCCACGCGGCGGCCTGCGCCTCGACGACACCGAGCTCGACGAGCTCGTCCCACAGGGAGGACTGGAAGCGGCTGATGCGGAGGGTCTCGCCCGGGTCGTCCGAGAGCTCGCGCGCCTCGGCGATGAGCTCGCGCAGCCGCCCGAAGCGCTCGTCGTCGAGGGCGAAGTACACGCCGCTGGGCAGCACCATGTACTCGTCGCCGCGGGCCAGGGCGAGGAAGATCTCGGCGAGCGGCACGGCCTCGTCGTTGACAGTGACCGAGATCTCGAGGTTGAACCAGTCGCGGCTGTCGGGCTGGGCCACGGTCTGCACGGCGACGACGGGCGCGGTCTCGGCCTCGCGGTACTCGACGCGCTCGCCGATCTCCTCGATCTCGACCGAGCCGAGCTCGCGCAGGCGCTCCACCTCGCCGGTGAGGAAGCCCACGGTGGCCATGCCGCGCAGGTCGAAGGTCGGGCGCAGCCGCCTGCTCGAGGGCGAGACGAGGGCGGGAGTCGCCTCGGGGTCGATGCCGGCCGCGCCGAGCGAGTCGAGGATCCGCTGCTCCGCCTCGGGATCGCGGTAGCCGGTCTCGTCGTCCAGCCGCAGCGGCAGGCGCTCGGCGTCGCCGCCGCGGGCGCCCTCGACGCCGTAGCGCCACCACCACGAGCCCCGCAGACCCGCTCCGTCGGTGTGCTCGAGCGTCAGGCCGAGGCGCGGCTCGGGCACCGCGGGGGCCTCGAAGGAGTCGTCGCGCGAGACGATCGCGAACAGCCGGTGCAGGCGCTGGTAGTGCTCGGTGAGGAACGCCGCCTCCTCCTGCGCCGGGATGCGGATGGGCTCGCGGCTCCAGAGGAACGTGCGGGCGGAGGAGAGCAGCGGAGCCGCGAACGGCACGAGGGTGACGGGGCGCGCCCGCAGCTCGTCGCCGGGCTCCCAGAGGTAGAGGCCGACCGCGGGGTCGCCGATGAAGCCGAACTCCTCGGGTGCGGGGCTGTCGCCGATCGCAACGAGCGAGCGCAGCTCGAGGCCGGTCGATGTGCGGGTGACGTCGATGGAGGCGGTCGCGGTGGTGTCGAGGATCCGCAGCGGGGTCTGGTCGCGGTCGCCCATGACCAGGCCGATGCCCGCGCGGACCGCGCCGTGCAGAGCGGCCCAGATGGCCTCGCTCCGGCAGCCGTCGAGGTAGAGCCAGGTGTCGGGCGAGTAGTAGCTCGAGGCGCTGTGCCCCGAGAGCAGCCCCTGGATCTCGCGGACGACGTCGATCTGGCGCTCGTCGTAGTCGTGGCTGTAGTGCAGGTAGCCGAGGTCGCGCCAGCTGGTGCCGGTGCGGACCCAGCGGTCGCGGTCGCCCATCCGCACCGGGCGCACGCCCAGTCGCGGGCGCGGCTCGGGCGGCGGCCGGTAGCTGTTGTAGCGGCCGGGCGGGCGCCGCACGGGCTCGCCCGGGAGGAGCTCGAACTGCAGGCCGAGCGGGATGCCGGAGCGCGACCGCTCCATGCCGGCGAGCAGCGGTGCCAGCGCGCTGCGCCACTCCGGGACTGCGTCGGCGCCGGTCTCGCCCGCGAACGGGCCGGCGAGGCCGCCCTCGCGCTCGCGGCGCAGGGCCTCGACGAGCACCGCCGCCACGTGCTTGCACTCGTGCTTGACCGGGCAGCTGCAGGCGCCGCCGAGGAGGATCGAGCGGCCGGCGTCCTCGCGCAGCTGCACGCTGACGGCGTAGGGCGAGCGCCCGGATCCGCGGACCTGGCCGAACAGGCGGGTGCGGCCGCCGAACCACTGCAGCTCGCCGACCCGGCCCTCGTCGGCGTAGACGGTGCCCTTCTCGAACGCGGCGGTGCCGACGAGCGCACGGATGTCCTGCTCGGAGAACGGCTCCTGCGCGGCGGTCTCCGAGGCCTCGGCGGTCTCCTGCGGGGCGGGCGCGGCCGAGGGCTGCGCGTCGCTCGAGGGACTCCGGCGGGCCATGGACCTCACGCTCTCCGCGCTCCGAACGGAGCGCATCCGTCCATTCAACCCGATTCCGGAGCCGCTGCGAGCCGCGGGCCGGGATCCGTGGAGGCGTGCAGCCTGCCTACGATGGTCGGATGCCCCGTATGGCCGTCGTCTCGGCGCACACCTCCCCCCTCGAGCAGCCGTCGACGGGGGACGCGGGCGGGATGAACGTGTACCTCGCCGCGGTGCTGCCGGAGCTCGCCCTGCGGGGCTGGGACGTGGTGGTGCTGACCCGCGGCGAGGAGTCCGGCCGGCTCGCTCCCGGCGTCGAGGTCGTGGGCGTGCCGGTCGGGGCGGGCGACAAGTAC
Organism: Rathayibacter caricis DSM 15933; assembly: GCF_003044275.1. Lineage (NCBI taxonomy): Bacteria > Bacillati > Actinomycetota > Actinomycetes > Micrococcales > Microbacteriaceae > Rathayibacter > Rathayibacter caricis. The sequence goes on from NZ_PZPL01000001.1 coordinate 282,486, forward strand.
GCGCTGGCGCAGGCCGCCCCCGTGTTCGCGCGAGCCGCGGCGGGAGCGGACGTGGTGCACTCGCACTACTGGGTCTCGGGACTGGCGGGAGCCCTGACCGGGCTGCCGCACGTGCACTCGATGCACTCGAGCTCGCTGGCGAAGAACGCGCGCCTCGCCCCCGGCGACTCGCCCGAGCCGCCCGAGCGGATCGAGGCCGAGCGCTCGGTGCTCGCTTCGGCCGACGCCGTGGTGGTCGCGGGCGCGGCCGAGCGGGCGGACGTCGAGGGCGGCTACGGCGTGGATCCGTCGCGCGTCGTCGTCGTGCCGCCGGGGGTCGATCCGCGGTTCCGTCCCGGGGGCGGCGAGCGCGCCGACGAGATCGTGCTCGTCGGCCGGGTCCAGCCGCTCAAGGGGCAGCTGCTCGCGGTGCAGGCCCTGGCCCGGATCCCGGTCGCGGAGCGGCCCCTCCTCCGGATCGTCGGCGGACCCGCGCCCGGCCGCGAGGAGTACCTGGCGCAGGTGCAGGAGGCTGCCCGCGAGCTGGGCGTCGCCGCGAGCGTCCGTTTCGACGGAGTGGCCGACCGCGACGGGGTGGCGGAGCGGCTCCGGCGCGCCCGCCTGGCCCTGGTGCCGTCGGCGGCCGAGACGTTCGGGCTCATCGCGCTCGAGGCCGCGGCGTCGGGGACGCCCGTGGTCGCCCGCCGGACGACCGGGCTGGTCGACGCGGTGCGCGACGCGGGGAGCGGCGTGCTGATCGACTCCGCCGACCCGGGCGAGTGGGCCGAGCGGATCCGCGAGCTGCTGGCCGACCCCGACGAGCGGGAGCGGCTGGGCCACGGAGGCGTCGCCTGGGCGGCGGCGCACAGCTGGGGTGCGGCGGCCGAGCAGCTCGACGCGCTGTACCGCGGGCTGATCCGCTAGATCGTCCCGCTAGTCGACGACCGGCACCGTGCCCGGATCGAGGCGGGCGCCGCTCGTCGAGCGGTACCAGGGGGCGAGCCGGTCGGGCGAGACCGCGACCATCGCGGCGCCGGTGAAGCCCGCGTCGTTGCCGAAGCGGGCCGGGACGATCTCGGTGCCGATGTCGAGGAAGCCGGCGAACTCGTCGAAGACGTGCGCGGCGGCGCCTCCGATCACGAACAGCTGCGGCGAGAGCAGCATCTCGAGGTGGCGGTAGTAGACGCTGAGGCGGCCCGCCCACTCCTCGAGCGTGATGCCCTCGCGGCGGACGGCCGAGAAGCCCACGCGAGGCTCGAAGTCGGGACCGTCGATGTGCACGTGGCCGAGCTCGGAGTTGGGGATCACGACGCCCTCGTGCACGAGCGCGGTGCCGATGCCCGTGCCGAGGGTCGTGAGCAGGAGCAGGCCCTCACGGTCGCGCATCGCGCCGAACTCGCGCTCGGCGACTCCGGCCGCGTCGGCGTCGTTCACGACGACCACGTCGACCCCGGTCGCCTCGGACAGCAGGGCCTGGGCGTCGAGGCCGACCCAGCGCTGCGAGACGTGGGTGGTCTGCCGGACGACGCCGCCGCGGACGATGCCGGGGAAGCCGACTCCGACGGGCGTCCCCGCGATCGGCGAGACGTCGCGGACGATGCCGGCGATCGCCGCGGCGAAGTCCTCGGGCTCCTTGCCCAGCGGGTTCGCGACGGCGAAGCGGCGGGCGGCCCTCTCTCCGGTGGTCACGTCGACGAGGGACGCCTTGATCGACGTTCCGCCGATGTCGACGCCGACGGCGAAGCGCGGGAGGACGCCGTCCTGGGGCTGGGTCACGGATGCTCCGACTGCAGAAGAGGTGGGGAAGGTGACGAGTCTACGAGTCGGAACCGTGACGGGGCTCGGAGAGGGCTGCCAGGACGTAGCGGAGGACGGGCTCGTAGAGGTGGACGGCGAGTCCGTCGTCGATCGGGACGACGACCTCGATCGAGCCCTGCGCCTCGGCCACGAACACCGCGGGGTCGTTGCAGTCGGCGATCGCGATCGTCGGCAGGCCCCGGCGGCCGGCGGCGCCCGCCCAGCCGTGATCGGCGACGACGAGGTCGGGCCGGATGCCGAGGGCGTCGAGGCGGTCGAGCAGCGCGTTCATCGGCTCGGGCGAGTGCGTGTGCATCAGGCTGCCGCCGCGGTAGACGCAGGTGACGCCGCCGGTGCACCAGAGGAACTGGTGCTCGTCGGCGAGCGGAACGCGGATGCGGTCGGCCGCCGCGAACGGGAGGGTGTTGACGTCGAGGACGCGCGCGCCCGCCTCGGTCGCGGCCGACGCCAGCCGCCGGTAGAGGTCCATCAGGGTCGCCGGGTGGGCGGTGGCGAAGAGGATCAGGTCACCGCGGCGGACGGACTCGGCGAAACGGCGGCGGTACGCGTCGAGGCGGGCGACGGTGAGGGTCGCGTCGATGCGGTCCTGCCCGCTCTCGAACGCGGGGTCCGTGCTGATGCCGACGCGCTCGCCCATCAGCGCGAGCAGCTCCGGCAGGTCCCAGTGCTCGGCGACGTCGACGCCGTACAGGTGGGCGGGATCGCGCGCGGCGAGCTTGCGCAGGTTGCCGAGGTTGCTCGACCGGTCGGTGAGCACGGCCCCGGTCAGGAGGGTGGAGTCGAGGACGGCGGCGAGGTCGGGATCGTCGGTGCGCATCGTCGCCAGGATATCGGGTGTTGACTTACCGAACAGTAGCGATATATCTTTACTGCATCGCCGACAGATCGAAGAGCACTCGCTCCGAGACGGGCGATCGGATTCCGGAAGGCGTCCACACGACCGAGAGCAGAGCAGACATGCACCCCAGGAACTTCTTCCCCGACCACGACTCCTCGCGCCACGACGGCGCGCAGCACGATTCCGGCCGTTCCGGCCACGACCACCCCGGCCGCCGTGAGCGCCGCGGCCCCGGCGGCCACGGACGCGGCTTCGGTCCCGGCTTCGGCTTCGGCCCCGGCTTCGGCGGCCCCTTCGGCGGCCCCGGCCGCGGCGGAGGACGCGCCCGCCGCGGCGACGTCCGCGCGGCCCTCCTCTCCCTCCTCGCCGAGACGACCTCGAACGGCTACGGCCTGATCAAGGCGATCGCCGAGAAGACCGGCGACGCCTGGCGCCCCAGCCCCGGCTCCGTCTACCCCACCCTCCAGCAGCTCGTCGACGAGGGCCTGATCACGGCCGTCGGCGAGGGCCGCGGCACCGAGTACCAGCTCACCGACGCGGGCGGCACCTACGTGCGCGAGCACGCCGACGAGCTCGCCGCCGCGTGGGAGGCGACTCCCGGTGCGAGCGACAGCGCCCGCGCGTTCATGGAGAACGTCGGCAAGCTGATGGGAGTGATCCAGCAGTTCCGCGGGGCGAGCGACGCCCAGCGCGCCGCGGCCTCCGAGAAGCTGGACGAGGCGCGCCGAGCGCTGTACCTCATCCTCGCGGACTGATCGGGTCCGACCGGAGGCACGGGCGTCGGGCTGCGCTCAGCGCGACGCCTCCGCCAGCCGGGCGAGGCCCTCGTCGAGCGTCACGGCCGGCGCCCACCGCAGATCGGCGCGGGTGCGGCGCTGGTCGAACCAGTGCGCGGTCGAGAGCTGCTCGGCGAGGAACCGGGTCATCGGAGGCTCGTCCTCGCCCGGGCGCACCGCCCAGATCCGCTCGACGAGCGAGCCGGCGACGCGCGCGACGGAGGCGGGCACCGACCAGCGCGGCGGCTCGACTCCGGAGGCGCGGCAGATGCCCGCGAGCAGCTCGGCGACCGGGCGCGGCTCGCCGTTCGTGACCACGTAGGCCTGCCCGTGCACCTCGGGGGCCCGGTCGAAGGCGGCGACGATCGCCGAGGCGGCGTTGTCGAGGTAGGTCGAGTCGATCAGGGCCTGCCCGTCGCCGAGCAGCGGCAGGCGCCCCGTGCGCGCCCGCTCGACGATGCGGGCCACGAGCTGCGTGTCACCGGGACCCCACACCAGGTGCGGCCGCACCGCGACCACGGCGAATCCGGGAGCGTCGGCAGCGAGGGCGAGCAGCTCGCCCCGCGCCTTCGTGCGGGCGTAGTCGCCGCGCGCGTGCTCGGGGTCGGCCGGCTCCGCGTCGTCCCCCGTGATGGAGGAGCCCGCGTGGGCCACCGACGGCGACGACACCTGCACGAAGCGCTCCACTCCGGCTCGTCGGGCGGCGGCGAGGAGGCGGCGCGTGCCGTCGACGTTCACGCGGTCGAAGTCCCCCGGGTCGCCGGCGAGCGACACCTTGGCGGCCAGGTGGACGACGCCGTCGACGCCCTCGAGCGCCTCCGCCACCGCACGGGGGTCGGTCAGCGAGCCGCGCGCGTCCTCGACCCCGGCGACTCCCGAGGGGCGGCGCTGGAAGGTGCGGACCTCGTGACCCTGCGCGGCGAGGAGGGCGGCGACCGCTCCTCCGAGCAGCCCGCTCGCTCCCGTGACCAGGACCGTCACGGTGCCGTCATCCGTCCGCCGGCGAGGATCGCACCCGCCCAGCGCGAGAGCGCCGCACGGTCGATCTTGGAGTTGTGCCGGATGTCCGTGGGCAGCGCCGGCACGACCAGCACGGCGGCGACGGGAGCGCCGACCGCGGCCCGGATGTCGGCCGCGAGCTCCGGATCGGCGAGGCGCGTTCTCGCGACGGCGTCCCTCCGCTCGATGACCGCGACGAGCTGCGCGGTGCCGCGCGGGCCGACGCCGACGATCGCGGCGCGGGCGACCGCGGCGACGCGCGCCTCGATCCGCTGCTCGGGGCCGACGGGAGTGACGACGCCCTCGGCGGTCACGACGACGTGCGGCAGTCGGCCCTCGACCCACAGCCGGCCGTCGGAGTCGACGCGCCCGACGTCGCCGGTGCGGTGCCAGCGCTCACCGGGCACGGCGCCGATGCGCGCGGCCCGGTCGGTCAGCCAGAGCCGCTCGTAGTGGTCCTCGACGTGCCCGGCCGAGACCACGATCTCGCCGGTCGTGCCGACCAGCTCGTCGAAGGAGTCGGCGGCGCGGCCGTCGGCGTCGAGCGGAGCGATGCGCACGCGCACGCCCGCCGCGGGCACGCCCACGCAGACGCCGCCGCGGGGGTCGTCGTCGGTGGCGGCCTCGCGGATGCCCTCGAGCGACGCGTCGGTGAGGAGCAGCCCCTCGGTCATGCCGTAGGGGGTGCGCGCCGACGCGTTCGGCATCAGCGCCTGCGCCTGCGCGAGCAGGCCCTCGGACACGGGCGCGCCGGCCGAGAGGAAGGTCCGCACCTCCGCGAGGACCCGACGGTCGTCGGAGGTGAGCTGCTCCGCGGTGGCGACCACGTTCGCGAGCGCCGCGGGCGAGAGGAACACGACGGTCGCCTCGACCTGCGCGGCGGCCGACGCGACCGCCGCGGCCGTCAGCGTGCGCGGTGCCGTGACCTCCATGTCGGGAGTGGCGGAGCGGGCGCCGAGCGCGGGGCCCAGCAGAGCGAACGGGGCGAACCCGGCGACGAGTCCGGTCCCGGGGCCGATGCCGTACTGGCGGGCCAGGGCGTCGCGGACGCCGGCGAGCTGGCGGTGCGTGTAGACGACGCCCTTCGCCGGCCCTGTCGAGCCCGAGGTGAACAGGATCGCGGCGACGTCGTCGGCCGCGGGCGCCTCGGCGAGCAGCTCGGGCTCGGCGGCGAGCTCGGCGCGGCCCAGCTCGATCAGCTGGCCGATCGAGGAGTCGACGCCGAGGGCCGCCGCGGACGCGCGCGGGAGCGTCTGCGTCGAGACGCGTCCGCCCGGCCAGCCGAGGGCGCGCGCGACGGTCAGTCCCGGGAGCGCGCCGACCACGAGATCCGGCCAGGCACCGCGGACGGCGCGGGTGAGGCCCTTCAGACCCAGCCCGGCGTCGGCGACGACCACGACGGCTCCGATGCGCAGGCACGCGTAGAGCAGCGCGGTGAGATCGGCACCCGGCGGCACCAGGAGCGAGACGCGGTCGCCCGGGCGCACGCCCGAGGCGCGGAGCCCCGCGGCCAGCTCGTGCACCCGGCGCGAGAGCAGTCGCCAGGAGACGCGGCGCGGGCCGTCCCCGCTCGGCGGGGCCATCTCGACGAGCGCGAGACCGTCGTCGTCAGCGTGCGTTTCGAGGTGGCGCCAGAGCGGCTCGATCGGCGCCGTCGGACGACGCACGTCCGGAGCGGCTCCCGTCTCGGAGAAGGCGTCGCCGAGCCAGGTCAGCACGGCCAGGGCGTAGTCGACGTCCTCGGCGACGAGGTGGCCGGCGCCCTCGAAGCGGTGCACCTGCGCGTGCGGCAGGCGGGTGACGAGGTCGTCGAGGTAGCGGTCCGAGAAGATCGGGTCGAGCGGGCCCCAGAGCATCAGCGCGGGGACGGCGAGACCGGAGACGCCGGCCGCGATGCGGGTCAGCTCGCCGTGGCTCGGGTGCGCGGCGTCCACCGGGATGTCGGCGACGAATCCGCCGACCCCGCCCCGTCGCTCCGCTCCTCGGTAGGGGGCGCGGTACCCCTCCTTCACGGCGGCGGGAAGTGCCGGATGCGCGATCGCGAGCGTGGTCTCGAGGAACGCCGGGGTGCCGACCGTGGAGGCGCCGAGGATCCCCGACGCGAGGGCCAGGCGCAGCGGCGCGGGGATCGGCTCGCCGTCGGGCTGGTGCACGGCGGTGTTGAGCAGCATCACGGCCGACAGCGCGTCGGGGTGGTCGACGGCCCAGCCGAGCGAGACGACTCCGCCCCAGTCGTGCCCGAGGGTGACGACGTCGTGGTCGAGGCCCAGCACGTCGGTGAGGTTCGAGAGCTCGCGGACGCGGTCGGCGAGGGTGTGCAGCGCGCCGGAGCGCTCCGAGAAGCCCATCTCGAGCTGGTCGACGGCGACGACGCGCCAGGCGGGCCCGCCGCTCCGTGCGGTCTCGAGGGTGGCGGCGGCGAGGCGGCGCCAGAGGTAGGACCAGGTCGGGTTGCCGTGCACGCAGAGGATCGTGCCGACGGGCTCGGTGCCGAGGGCGTCGAGCGTGTCGAGCAGGTGCCAGCGCCGGGTCGCGCCGTGCGCGTCCGGAGCGTCGACGAGCCGCGACCACGACGGGTCGAGCCCCTCCAGCCCGGGCGGCGGCAGCTGCGCCGGCGCGGTGGAGCCGAGCGCGGAGCGGATCCGCTCGGCCGGATGGGTGCCGGCGGTCGGGGTCACCAGGCGATCTCGAGCATCGCGGTGTTGATGCCCGAGCCCACGCCCATCAGCAGCACGCGGTGGCCGGGCTGCAGGGTCTTCGATTCCTGCGCGAGGGTGATCGGGATGGAGGCGGGGCCGACGTTGCCGAGCGTCGCGTACGTCGTGGGGACGCGATCGCGGTCCAGGCCCACGGCCTTCACCAGCGCGCTCGTGTGCACCTCGGACACCTGATGCATGATGTAGCGGTCCATGCCGCTCCACTTCCAGTCGCGCTTCGCCTCCTTCCAGGCGGAGACGACGAGCTCCATGCCGCCCTTGAGCAGGGCCTTCGCGTCGGTGAACATGCCGTCGACGCTGCCGACGCAGAGCTCGTTGAACTGGGTCGCGGCGCGGGTGATGCCGCCGAGGAGGCGGTGCCCCTTGGGGTGCGCGTCGGCGGGGCCGAGGATGGCGGCCGCCGCGCCCGACCCGAGGGTGAGGCTGGCGAACTCGCTCATGAAGTCCTTGCGCGAGACGCCGTCGCGGCTCAAGCGCTCGATGGTGTTGACCTGGATCTCGTCGGCGTCCTCGCCGTCGATGATCATCGCGTAGCGGATCTGGCCGGAGTCGATCAGCTGCGCCGCGAGCGTCATGCCGCTGACGAAGCCCAGGCAGGCGTTGGCGATGTCGAAGTTGATCGCCGACGACGGCAGGCCGAGGCCGTGGTGCAGGCGCACGGCGACGGAGGGCTCGAGGTGCTTGCGGGTGACGGAGGTGTTGATGATGAGGCCGATCTGGTCCGGCCGCACCCCCGCCTCCTCGAGCGCGCGACGGCCGGCGTCGATCGCCGCGGCGTCGAAGGTCTGACCGGCGCCCCAGTTGCGGCGCTCGTGCACTCCGGCGACCCGCTGGAGGAGGCCGGTGGGCAGCCGCAGCCGCTTCAGGGCCGGCGCCAGGCGCGCGTCGATCTCCTCGGAGGTCGTGACGTTCGGAGCGATCGTGGTCGCGACGGACAGCAACGCGACGTTGCGGTGCGTGGTCGTTGCGTTTCCGTCCAACGGAACTCCCTGTCGAGTTGTCGATCGTGGCAGGTGCCGCGATGATTTTACGCTTTCGTTCACTCCGTGAATCCTGGACGGCGGCTGGGTGCGACGGGAACCCCCTCCGACCGACCTCTCCCCCGTCCCCGCGCGGATCGCGGCCGACGGTCACACCGGGAGGCCGCTGTCAACCTCCCCGGACGCGACGGCTCAGGTGCCCATCGCCCACGGCTCGCGGTCGCCCCGCAGCCGTGCGGCGAGCGCCATCGCCTGCTCGTCGGTCAGCGTGGCGACGTAGTCGACGATGCCGCGGGCGCGGCCCAGCCGCTGCAGCGACTCCGGATCCACGCGCGGCCTCCCGCGCTCCCCCGCGGGCAGCCACTCGGGCCGGTCGGCGCGCAGGCGGAAGTACCCGTCGGTGGCGAGCTCGATGAGGTCGAGCAGCTTCTGCGGCGCGCGCGAGCCGTCGCGCGGGTCGTCGAGCCAGTCGTCGAGGTGGGTGACGAGCGTCTCGAGCACGCGGGACTGACCGCGCTGGTAGGTCGCGAAGTCGGGGCGGTCGATGACGAAGCGGGTGTGCACGAACTTCAGCACGGCCACGTCGTGCCAGGCGTCCGGGAGCAGCGACACGTGCCCCGATCGGACGTTCGGCTCGGCGAGCACCAGCACCGAGCGCTGCAGTCGGCCGATCCAGGACGACACGAACGCCTCGATCGCCCGCTCCGTGCGGGTGGAGCCGTCGAACGGCACCGCGAGCAGTCCCTCGACGAGCTCGGTCGACACCCGCTCGACGGAGGAGCGGAAGTGCTCGTCGCTGGCGATCCACGGGTCGCGGGCGACGAGCCGGCGCCGCAGCATCTCGAGCGAGTGCCCGGGCGCGCGGGCCCAGAGCTCGCCCGCGTCGAGGGCGGCGAGCGCGTTCTGCTCGCGGAGGAACGCGCGGAACTCGACGGCGACCGCGGCCTGCTGGAGCACTCCGGCCCGGTAGAAGTCGTCGAGGTCGTGCAGGGAGTAGGCGATGTCGTCGGCGACGTCCATCACCGAGCACTCGAGCGTCTGCTGCCACGGGGCGATGGCCTCGAAGACGCCCCGCGCATCGAGCAGGTCGTCGAGATCGAGGGTGTACGCCGAGAACTTGGGCGGCGCGGTCTCCCACCGGCTCGCGGTCGAGCCGCGCGGCAGCTCGGTGGGGTCGGCCGACTCGATGCCCGGCCGGCAGACGGTCCTGCCCCAGGGGTACTTCAGGACCGCGGCGCGGGAGGCGGCGGTCAGATTGAGCCCGGCCTCGACGGTCTCGCAGACGTCGAGCTCCGACAGGATCCGGAAGGACTGCGCGTTGCCCTCGAAGCCCTCCTCGAGCCCGAGCCGCTCGCGCGCGAGGCGGTCGAGCGCCTGCTCGCCGAGGTGGCCGAACGGAGGGTGCCCCAGATCGTGCGCGCTCGCCGCGGCCTGCACGACCACCGGGTCGCAGCCGCCGAGCCGCTCGACGAGGTCGCGCTGGCCCGGGTCGGTGGTGGTGAGCTGCATGGCGATCGCCCGGGCGACGGCGGTGACCTTGATGGAGTGGGTCAGCCGGTTGTGCACGACCTGCCCGACCCCCGAGGGCGAGATGACCTGGGTGACGGCGGAGAGCCGCGCGAAATAGGGCGAGAAGCGGATCCGCTCGAGGTCCACCCGGTACTCGGGGAAGTCCTCGCCCGTGGCGAAGCGGTCGACGGGCTCGGGGATGCGGCGGTCGGTGCGGCGATCGCGGTGGTGCCGGTCGCGGCCGCTCTGCTCGCCGGTGCCGCTCTGCTCGACGCTGCCGCCCCGCTCGACGGTGCCGCTGTTCTCGACGGTGCTCTGCTGGGCCTCCATCCCGCTCACCCTAGACGAGGGTCGGGTCGACATCGGGACGCCTCCGGGGGCCGAGCGCCGTGAAGACCGCCGCCGCGAGCACCGCGCCGAGCACGTAGGCGACGAGGTCGAGCCACGCGAAGGTCGTGCCGAGGACCAGGCGCAGAGGCGGCCACTGCTCGACGAGCCGCGCGGCGACTCCGATCGCCTGCAGCTGCTCCATCGCGATCGACCAGGCGAGCGCGATGCCCGCGGCGGGCACGCCCGCGAGTCGCGGGAGGCACGCCGCCACCAGGAGCGCGACCAGGACGACGTAGAGGACGCCGCCCGCCAGATCGGCCGGCAGCCCGACGAGGAGGAAGCGGAGGGCGAGGCCGAGCGCCAGGGCCGCCACGGCGGCGAGCAGGTACGGCACCCGCGCCCTCACCGGCCGCCCCGGGGCCGAGCCGCGAGCAGCCGGTCATGGGCGCGGAGGAAGGAGCGGTCGTCGGCGACGTTCCAGCCGAGCGGACCGGGCGAGGCGACGACGAGGGGCACGAGCACGGTGCGCCGGCGACGGCGGCCCGGGGCGAGCACTCCCAGGGCGAGGGCGCGCACCCGCCGGGCGCCGAGGGCGACCGTCGCGACCTGCACCGAGACCACGTCCTCCCAGAGCGCGATGCGGAGCGAGTCGGAGCGCTCGGCGGCGAGCGCCGGCCCGTCGGAGCCCAGCACGACGACCGAGACCGGGTCGGGGCGCCGCGCGGCGGCGGGGCGGCGGCCCGGTGCAGCGAGCGCTCGAGCTCGCGGGCGCCGAGGATCGTGAAGCCCTCGCCCACGTCGGCCAGCTCGGCGAGCCGGCGCTGGCGGGCGGGAGCGGCGTGGTGGATCCGTGCCCGGACGCTCTCGCGCACGCGCAGCAGCTCGCCGGGCGAGGTGAGCAGCCCGGTGGGCTCGAACCGCGTGCGCGGCGGGAGCGGCGCGGCCCGCACGGGACCCCGGGTCGACTCCCGGGTCGGAGCGCCCCACGGCGGCGGTGCACCTGCGTCCACGTCCCCTCCTCCGGTTGCGCTGTCCCTCCCGATTCTCCCCCGCCGTCCCGCGTCTTGCCCGGGAGCCCGCTCCGACCTACGATGGGAGTACCCCCCTGGGGTATCCCATCACCACGGCGCCGACCCCGCCGTCACCACGAGGAGCACCGGCATGACCACTCGACTCGACCTCGGCCTGACCGCGAAGACGACCGCGGAGGCGCCGTCCGGCGGCTCCTGCGGCTGCGGCGCGACCGGCGGCTGCGCCTGCGGCGGCCACGGCGGATCGCACGGCGCCTCGACCTCGATGGCCGCCCCCTCCGTGCAGACCTTCGGCGTCGCCGGCATGACCTGCGAGCACTGCGTCCGCAGCGTCACGGAGGAGCTCGCCGCGTACCCCGAGGTCACCGGCGTCGACGTCTCGCTCTCCCCCGAGGGCGTCTCGTCCGTCACCGTCGGCTCGCTCCGCCCGCTCGGCCGCGAGGAGATCGCGGCCGCCGTCGCGGACGCCGGCTACCGCCTCGCACCCCTCTCCTGACGTGCCCTCGCCCGACGCGCCCGGATCGTCCGGCACGACCGCTCCCGCCGCGCTCGAGCTCGCGATCGGCGGCATGACCTGCGCGTCGTGCGTCGCCCGGGTCGAGAAGCGCCTCGTCGCACTGCCCGGAGTCACGGCCACCGTGAACCTCGCGCTCGAGCGCGCCACGGTCGTGCTGCCCGAGGGCACGACGGCCGCCGACGCGATCGCCGCGGTGGAGGCGGCGGGCTACACGGCCACGGTGCCCGCCCGAGAGAGCGCCGAGCCGGCCGCCTCCGACCCCGCCGACCTCGAGCGCCGCACTCTCCTCACCCGCCTGGGCGTCTCGACCCTGCTCGCCGCGCCCGTCGTCCTGCTGTCGATGATCCCTCCGCTGCAGTTCGCGAACTGGCAGTGGCTGTGCCTGGCGCTCGCGGCCCCGGTGGCCGTCTGGGGCGCCTGGCCGTTCCACCGGAACGCGGTGAAGGCGCTGCGGCACGGCTCCACGACGATGGACACGCTGATCAGCCTCGGCGTGCTCGCCGCGTTCGGCTGGTCGCTGTACGCCCTCTTCCTCGGCGACGCGGGTCGAGCCGGGATGAGCATGCCGTTCGAGCTGCTCGGCTCGCGCTCGGGCCACGACGAGATCTATCTCGAGGTCGCGGCGGCGGTGCCGGTCTTCGTCCTCGCGGGCCGCTCCCTCGAGGCCCGCTCGAAGCGCGACGCCGGAGCGGCGCTGCGCGCCCTGCTCGACCTCGGCGCGAAGGACGCGGTGCGCCTGGCCGCGGACGGCTCCGAGGAGCGGGTCGCCGCGGCGTCGCTCGCGGTCGGCGACAGGATCCGCGTCCGCCCCGGCGAGGTCGTGGCCGCCGACGGCAGCGTGCTCGAGGGGTCGAGCGCGATCGACGCGAGCATGCTCACGGGCGAGAGCGTGCCGGTCGAGGTGGGCCCGGGCTCCGCCGTCGCGGGCGGCGTGCTCAACGCCCACGGCGTGCTGACCGTGCGGGTCGACCGCGTCGGCTCCGACACCGTCCTCGCCCGGATGGGCCGCCTCGTCTCGGAGGCGCAGGCCGGCAAGGCGCGGGTGCAACGGCTCGCCGACCGCGTCTCCTCGGTCTTCGTGCCCGTCGTCGTCGTACTGGCGCTCGCCACCCTCGTCGGCTGGCTGCTCACCGGCGCCGACCTCGCGGCGGCCGTCTCGCCCGCCGTCGCCGTGCTGGTCGTCGCCTGCCCGTGCGCGCTGGGCCTCGCCACTCCGACCGCGGTGCTCGTCGGCACCGGCCGCGGCGCGCAGCTGGGCATCCTGATCCGCGGACCCGAGGTCCTCGAGGCCGGCCGCCGGATCGACACGGTCGTGTTCGACAAGACCGGCACCCTGACCACCGGCGCCTTCGAGGTCGTCGAGTCCAGCGGCGACGAAGCGCTGCGGATGCTCGCCGCCGTCGAGCGCGGCTCGGAGCACCCGCTCGCGGCGGCACTGGTCCGGGGCGCCGAGCAGCGCGGCCTGAGCGTGCCCGAGGCGAGCGGGTTCCGCGCCAGCGCCGGCTTCGGCGTCCGCGCCCGCGTCGAGGGCCGACTCGTGGTCGCCGGCCGCCTCCGCTGGCTCGAGGAGCAGTGGGGCTTCGCTGCCGGAGCGCTCGCCGAGCAGGCCGAGCGGGCCGGAGGCAGCGGAGGGACCGTGGTCGGCGTGGGCTGGGAGGGCGAGCTCCGCGGTCTGGCGGTGCTGCGCGACGAGCCGCGCCCCGAGGCCGCCCGCGCCGTGGCGTCGCTCCGCTCCCGCGGGCTCCGCGTGCTGCTGCTCACCGGCGACAACCCCCGCGCGGCCGCAGCGGCCGCCGCGGCCGTCGGCATCGACGAGGTGATCGCCGAGGTGCTCCCGGAGGAGAAGCTCGCGGTCGTGGAGCGCCTGCGCTCCGAGGGCCGCAGCGTCGCGCTCGTGGGCGACGGAGTGAACGACGCGGCGGCCCTCGCCGCGGCCGATCTGGGCATCGCGATGGGCGCCGGCACCGACGCCGCGATCGAGGCGAGCGACATCACGCTCGTCGGCGACGACCTCGCCCGGGTGCCCGACGCGCTCCGGCTGGGCAGGAGGACCCTCGGGATCATCCGCGGCAACCTCTTCTGGGCCTTCGCGTACAACGTCGCGGCGATCCCGCTCGCGATGGCCGGACTGCTCGGCCCGCTCGTCGCGGGCGCGGCGATGGCGTTCTCGAGCGTGTTCGTGGTGCTCAACAGCCTGCGCCTGCGCGGCTTCCGAGCGCAGGGCTGAGCACAGAGGCCGGGTGCCCGCCGGCGCACCCTGGCGCTCCCGACTCCGCCGTGATCGACTGGGACGATGCGCACCGAGACCCGTCAGGGCGTCCCCCTCCTCCTCGTCGACGACGACGGCCCCGCCCTCTCCACCCCCGAGGACGCGCTCGCGATCGTCGGCGGCAGCTACGAGGGCGAGGTCGAGACGGTCGTCGTGCCGGTCGGCCGTCTCGATCCCGAGTTCTTCCACCTGCGCTCGGGGATCGCGGGCGGCTTCGTGCAGACACTCGTCGACTACCGCAAGCGCCTCGTGGTCGTCGGAGACATCACGGCGGCGGTCTCGGAGTCGAGCACCTTCCACGACTTCGTCGTCGAGTCCAACGGCGGCGACCACCTCTGGTTCGTGCCGGCGCTGGACGCTCTGGACGAGCGCCTGGACCGGAGCGGCACTCCCGAGCAGCCGGGCGCCGAGGGCGGGGTCGAGCCGACCCCCGGGCGCTGATGGCCCTCCTCGTCCCGGACGCCACCGGCGCTCCCCCGCGCCTCGACGGACCGGTCCGCCTCCTGCTGCTCGCCGACACGCACCTGCCCAAGCGGGCCAGGGAGCTACCCGAGGAGGTCTGGCGCGCCGTCGACGAGTCCGATCTCGTCGTGCACGCGGGCGACTGGGTCGACGAGGCGAGCCTCGACGCCCTCGAGGTACGGGCGCCGCGGCTGCTCGCCGTCTGGGGCAACAACGATCCGGAGGGGCTGCGCGCCCGCCTGCCCGAGGTCGCCCACGCGGTCGTCGGAGGTCTGCGCGTCGCCGTGATCCACGAGACGGGCGCCGCGAGCGGCCGGGAGGCGCGGGCCGACGCCGCGCACCCCGACGTCGACGTGCTCGTCTTCGGCCACAGCCACATCCCCTGGGACTCGGTGAGCCCGGGAGGCCTGCGCCTGCTCAATCCGGGCTCCCCGACGGATCGACGCCGTCAGCCGGCCTGCACCTACCTCACCGCGGTCGCCGAGGCGGGCGCGCTGCACGACGTCCGGCTCGTGGAACTGCCGCCGCGGGCACCGGCCGTGCCGCGAGGAGCGCCGTCGCGCGAGTCCCTCTAGTCCCGCCTCCTCGACAGCTCGCGCAGCAGGCTCCGCGGTGCGGGGCTGCCCGGCGTGCCCAGCAGCTCGCTCAGCCCGCGCGTGCCCCCCTCCGCGAAGGCCCGGCGCTGCCGAGCGGCGCCCGTGCCGAGACGGGCCAGCCGCTCCAGTCCGTCGTCCACCGCCTCCGCGTCGCCGAGGTCGTGCAGAGCCCCGTCGATCCACTCGCGCAGCTCGGCCACGACCTCGGCGGCCGGCAGGGCGCGGCCCTCGCCGGGCGAGAGCAGGGTGCCGTCGAGACCGAACCGGCCCGCGTGCCAGAGGGCCGCGTCCAGCAGCTCGGGGGCGATCGGCGAGCACGGCTCCCCGCCCTCGGCCCGGTCGAGCGCCGAGCGCACGAGAGCGCAGCAGATCCCCGCGATCAGCACGGCGTCGGCCGCATCGAGCTGCGCATCCGCGACCCGGATCTCGAGCGTCGGGTAGCGCGACGAGAGCCGCGCCTGCCAGGCGATCGCTCCGCGGTCGACCGTCGCCCCGAGGCCGATCAGCGCGCGCTCGCGGCGGTCGTAGTCGTCGGCGCTGGCGAACCGCGGCGGGCATCCGGCGGTCGACCACCGGCGCAGCGCCACGCTCCGCCAGCTGCCGAAGCCGGTGTCGGCCTCCGAGCGGAACGGCGAGTTGACCGACAGCGCGAGCACCGTCGGCAGCCAGATCCGGAGCCGGTTGAGCGCCGCCACTCCCGCGTCGCGGCCGGGCACCTCGACGTGCACGTGCAGCGCCTGCACCCGGTGCTCGTCGATCAGCGCGCCCATCCGCTCGCCTACTTCTCTGTAGCGCGGCTCCGGGGAAAGCGCCGGCTGCCCGGACGACGCGAACGGCACCCCCACGCCGGCCGCGAGAGCGTCGAACGCCGCGGCCGTCGCGGTCAGCCGGGAGCGGAACCTCGACAGGCAGGAGTGCGCCTCAGCGAGACTCCGCAGCACCGGCGAGGTGAACTCGAGCTGGCAGGCGAGGAACTCGCGGCCGAGGCACCCGCCGAAGTTCGGGTCGCCGAAGAACTCGGAGTAGACCGCGTTCCCCAGGTCCAGCGGATGCAGGCCGGTGGCGTCCAGCAGGACGAACTCCTCCGCGATTCCGGAGCCGAGCACGGTGCCTCCCGATCGCCGGACCCCGCGACCACGTCGTCGCTCGGGGGGCCCGACGACGCGACGCTAAGCGACGCCCGTCGGGTTCGGGGAGGGCCTTGACGAACCCCCTCGCGCTCGTTCCGGGACGTTTCGCGAGCCCGGCGCAAGGGGGTGGCAGCGAAGTATGGTCCGCCTAAGCTCACTGAGATGACCGGTTCGCACGACAACCCCGACACCGCGCACCTCCGCCCGGCCGGGCTCGACGACGCCACCGTCGCCGCACTGGGCAAGCTCTCGGAGGCGCTCGAGACCGTCGAGCACGCCCGCGGCCTCCTCTACGGTTTCCACCGCCTGACCG
Source organism: Rathayibacter caricis DSM 15933 (assembly GCF_003044275.1). Taxonomy (NCBI): domain Bacteria; kingdom Bacillati; phylum Actinomycetota; class Actinomycetes; order Micrococcales; family Microbacteriaceae; genus Rathayibacter; species Rathayibacter caricis. Next base: position 298,750 of record NZ_PZPL01000001.1, read on the forward strand.
GAGCCGCCGACCTCGCGCTCGGCGAGGCCGTCGACGCGTTCCGCGAGGCGGGGCACGACGAGGTCGCCGAACGCCTCGAGTCGCAGCTGGTCGGCCGCAACGTCATCGAGGGCCGCTGGACCTTCCAGATCGTCGAGGACTACGACGACACCTACTACAGCGCGTTCCGCGAGCAGGAGCGCGCCGCCCGCGACGAGCTCGCCGACGGCCGCCGCCACCTCTTCGAGTCCGAGATGAAGGAGGACCGCCGAACGGCGGGCCGCCGTCACCACGAGTCCCGACCGGAGAGCACATGAACGCCGTCATCCGGATGCACGCCGCCTCGCTGCGCGTCAAGGCGGTCACCCCCGGTCGCTCGTCGCGCGGTGGCGGCCCGGAGCAGGAGGACACGATGAGACGCACGGTCCTCAGCATCGACGGACGCCGCTTCCTGCTGAGCCTGGAGCTCGACACGGAGGCGCTCGAGAAGCGCCTCGTCCAAGCGGTCCGCGATCACGGCGACATGGTGAGCTTCACCGTCGCCGGCGAGCGCGAGGTCTGCGTCCTGGTCTCCCCCGGAGTCGCCGTGATCCTCGAGCACGAGGACGTGCCGGCCGAGGACCCGGACGCCGAGGACGCGCCGTTCCACTACGACGACGTCGAGTACCTGAGCTAGAGGACGCCGGGGGCGCCGCCCTCAGATCGCCCCGGTCGAGGCCCACAGGTGGAACGCGGCGTGCGCGCGATGCGGCCGCCACTGCTCCGACAGCGCGTCGGCGACCGCGGTCGTCACCCCGCCCAGGGCGCGCCGCAGCACGAGGTCGCCCGCGGGGAACGCATCGGGGTCGCCGAGGAACCGCAGCGCGAGGTAGTCGGCCGTCCACGGGCCGATCCCCGGGATCGCGAGCAGCGCCCGCCGCTGCTGTGGCAGGTCGGCGTCGGGGTCGAGCACCAGCCCGTCCGCGAACGCACTCGCGACGGCCCGCACGGTGCGCGCTCGGGCGTTCGTGACTCCGACGGCCGAGCGCAGCTCCTCGAGCGGCACGGACAGGAGGGCGCCCGGAGTCGGGAACGACCGCAGCCCCGCCGCGCCGGCACCGCCGAAGGCCGCGACCACCCGGCCGCCGAAGGTCCGCGCCGCCGCGACCGACACCTGCTGGCCGAGCACCGCGACGACCGCGGCCTCGAACGCCTCGGGATACCGGACCGCCCGCAGCCCCGGCCGCGCGGCGACGGAGGGCGCGAGCAGCGGATCGACGGACAACGAGCGGCCGATCGCCTCGACGTCGGAGTCGAGATCGAGCCAGGCCCGCACGAGCGCCGCCGCAGCATCGACCGCATCGGCCTCGGCGGTGACGAGCGCGCCCCACGCCGTCGGCTCGAGCACGACGAGCCGCGGGCGACCGCCGATGCTCAGCAGCCGCTCGAGCCGGCGGCCGCCGTCGGCGACCCGCTCGGCTCCGGGCAGCGCGTGGTTCCGGAGGAGGTTCGCGGTCGCCGGGAGGTCGACCGGCCCGTTCGCCCGCAGCTCGAGAGTGCGCACCTCGCTCAGGGGACCAGCACCACCTTGCCGCGAGCGCGGCCGGAGGCGACGAGCTCGAGGGCTGCGGTCGCCTCGGCGAGCGGGAACGAGGGTGCGAGGACGACCTCGAGCTCCCCCCGGCCCGCCGCGTCGAGGAGGGAGGCGCGGGCGGAGTCGCGGAGCGCGGTGCCGGGATCGGCGCCGGCTCCCCCGCCCAGCCGCAGCACGCCGCCGAGGCGCTCGGCGCGCTCGAAGCCCGCGATGGTGGCGATGCGGGAGCGGTCGGCGATCAGGGCGACCGAGACGTCGAGGGCCTCGTCGGTCCCCGCGGTGTCGAGGGCGGCATCGACGCCGTCGGGTGCCGCTGCCCGCACGCGCTCCTCGAGACCCGGCCCGTAGGCCAGCGGCTCGCCGCCGAAGCGCCGGACGACCGCCTCACCCCGGGCGCTCGCCGTGCCCAGCACCCGCGCGCCACGGGCGACCGCGAGCTGCACCAGCAGGCTCCCCACCGCTCCGCTCGCCCCGTGCACGAGCACGGTCTCGCCGGCGGCGACCCGCACCGCCTCGAGCAGGTGCACGGCCGTGGTGCCGGTCAGCAGGAGCCCGGCCGCCGCCTCCCAGCCGAGCCCGGCGGGCTTGGGCAGGACGGAGGACGCCCGCGCGATCAGCTCCTCGCTCCAGCCGCCCGCGACCCGGAAGGCCACGACCTCGTCGCCGACGTGCAGCGGACCGAGCGGGCCGACGGCGCCGTCGCCCACCGCGGTCACGACTCCCGACACCTCGGAGCCCGGGCGCACCGGAGTGCGGCCCTGCCCGAAGACGCCCTGCAGCAGCTTGGCGTCGGAGGGGTTCACTCCCGCCGCGCGGACGCGCACGCGCACCGCTCCGGGCCCCGGCTCGCCGAGCTCCACCTCGACCGCGCGCAGCGAGGTGCCCGAGTAGTCGTCCGCCTGCATCGCCAGGACCATGCCGTTCCCCCTCCGGGATCGCGGCCCGGGAAGGCCCGGGCGCGGCCGACGCTAGCACCGGCCGCCGACATCGCGGCAGCCGGTTCCCGTCGGTCCGAGAACGCGCGTTCCCTCGGCGCGTACGATGGGAGGATGCCCGCGCCCACCGCCGATCCCGACGTAGCGACGACCTCGTCGCGCGCCGAGGCCCCGTCCCCGCGCGCAGCGATCCATTCCCCGCGCGCAGCGATCCTGTCCCCCCGCGCAGCGATCCTGGCCGCGGCCGACCGCCTCTACTACGAGCGCGGGATCCTGTCGGTGGGCATGGACGAGCTGCGCACCGCCTCGGGCGTCTCGCTGAAGCGCCTCTACGCGGAGTTCCCGAGCAAGGAGGCCGTCGTCGTGGCCGTGCTGCACGGCCGGCACGACGCCTGGACCGCCGGTGTCACCGCCCGGGTCGCCGGAGCCGACGGCCCGCGCGAGAAGCTGCTCGCGATCTACGACTTCCTCTTCGACTGGTTCTCGGAGGACACCTTCCGCGGCTGCGGGTTCATCAACGCCTTCGGCGAGCTGGGCTCCTCGAATCCGGCCGTGGCGCAGCTCGCCCGCGAGCACAAGGCGTCGTTCCAGCGCTTCCTCGCCGAGCTCGCCGAGCAGATCGGAGGCGACGCCGAGCTGGCGGCGCAGCTCGCGATCCTCGCGGAGGGCGCGCAGACGACCGCCGCGATCGCCGGGACGCCCGAGGCGGCCCTGCAGGCGCGCCGCGCGGCCGTCGTGCTGATCGACGCCGAAGCGCGCCGAGCGGCCTGACCGCGGATCCCTACGCCTCGCCGCCCCCGGGCGGACCGACGATCAGCAGCGCCGTGAACACGACGGCCACGGCCGCGAGCACCAGCACTCCCGCGAGCACGGGCCGCACGAGCGCCCAGCGCAGCAGCCTGCTCGTCACCCGCTGATCGCGCGAATCCTCGCCGGCGACCCGGCGCCAGCCGCCCTCGAGGAGCCCGCGGCGCTCGAAGCCGCGCTCGAGCGGCACGGTGGCGTACGGGATCACCGCGCTGGCGACCGCGAGGACCGTCGCTCCGATCGACCACCGCTGGTTCACCGAGAGCACGAGAGCGGCGGCGCCGTAGGCCAGGAAGGCGAAGCCGTGGATCGGACCGGCGACGCTGACGGGCCAGTCGCCGACGCCGACGGCGTACTTCAGCAGCATGCCGACGATCAGGAGGGTCCAGGTCACCGCCTCGACGATCGAGAGGACGCGGAAGAGTCGACGGGGGCTCATGGCCGGGAGACTACGGCACCCCGGCTCCGGAGGACCTGAGCCGGACGACCGATGGCGCACTCAGCCCAGGACGTGCGTCAGCGACAGCGCCGACAGCGCTCCCACCGCGACGGCGGCGACGGTCGCGAGCAGCCCGTGCAGGCGCATCCGCGCCGGGGCGGTGACCTGTCCGCCCTGCAGTCCGGTCCAGAGCTGGTCGGCGACGGCCGACGCCGAGGGCCGCTCGGCAGGGTCGAGCGCGGTCATCGCGGTCAGCAGCGGGCGCCAGCGCTCGGGGACGTTCGCGGGCACCACCGGTGCGTGGTGCATCCGCTGCAGCGAGATCTCGAGCGTGGTGCCCTCGTAGGCGCGGCGGCCCGAGAGCGCCTCGAGCAGCACGAGACCGAGGGAGTAGACGTCGGAGGCGGGACCGACGGGGCCGGCTCCCACGCTCTCGGGGCTCAGGTAGCCGGCGGTGCCGACGAGCAGGTCGGGGCGGGTCAGCCGCGCGTCGTCGACCGCGCGGGCGATGCCGAAGTCGCTGAGCTTCGCCTCGCGGAGGGAGGCGCCGGCCGGCATGGGCCGCGAGCGCACGAGGACGTTCTCGGGCTTCACATCGCGGTGGAGCACTCCGCGGGCGTGCAGGTGGGCGAGCGCGTCGGCGACCTGAGCGCCGACCTCGGCGATCATCCGCTCGTCGGAGGAGGAGAACCAGGCGGCGGCCGGGTCGGCGGGGTCGAAGTACTCGAGGACGAGGTACGACAGCTCGCCCTCCTCGTGCGCGATCTCGCCCTGGTCGAGGATCTCGACGACGGCCGAGTGGCGGGAGTCGATGAGCAAGCGGATCTCGCGCTCGCGGCGCGAGCGCTCGTTGGGGGTGTCGGCGACGGCGCGGTGCACCTTCACGGCGACGGGACGGGCGAGGCGCTGGTCGCGGGCCCGGTAGACGGTGGCGCTGCCGCCCTCGCCGATGCGCTCGAGCACCAGGTAGCGGCCGGCCAGGGTGGCGCCCAGGAGCGGGTCGGCGACCGCGCTCGGAGGCAGGAGGCCGATCGTCTCGATCACGTCGCACCTCCTCGTTCCGGAATCGCTAGCTTGTCTAACTAGCTATGAGAGTTCTATCGGTACGGACCGCTCCCGCACAAGCCGGTCGCCCGGGGTTCCCGATCACTAGATGTTCTTGCTACACGACTGTCTAGACTGTCCTGCATGGACGACGTCGCGACCCCTCGACCCGGAGCCTTCTGGTTCCCGGGCGAGACGAGCGAGCCCGGAGCCGTCGAGGTCCTCGCCGCGATGCGAGCCTTCCGGACCGCCGAGACCGCGATGCGCCGCCGCACGCGCGGATCGATGGGCATGGGCGAGAACGACCTCCTCGCGGTGCAGTTCCTCATGCGCCGTCAGCAGACCGGCCAGCACGTGAGCCCGAAGGACCTCGCCGCCTACCTCGGCATCTCCTCCGCGTCGACGACCGTGCTGATCGACCGGCTCGCGAAGAGCGGTCACGTCGTGCGCCAGCCCCACCCCAGCGATCGCCGCGCGATCCGCATCGTCGCGACCCCCACCTCCCACCGCGAGGTGCGCGAGACGCTCGACGAGATGCACCGCCGGATGCTCGAAGCGGCCGAGAGGCTCGACGCGACCGAGGCGGGAACGATCATCCGCTTCCTCCAGACGATGCGGGACATCGTCGAGAACCCGACCGAGACGGCCGACATCGCCTTCGCCGACCAGGCCTTCGCCGACGAGCTCGTGGACAGCACGCAGGAGCGCCGACGCGCCTGAGGTCGCACGCGACCCCGCTCCGCCGACTCGGAGTTCTCGATCTCCGTTCACCTCCGGGCGATACCGTCGATCCGTCGTGCGCACAAGGCCTGGCGCATCCTCTTCGACACGGGGCGGGGCACTATCGGCGGAGCGGCATCCGGTCAATCCCCCTGGTGCTGTTAGCTAGCTTGACTAGTAGGAAGTCTGTCTAGCGATATGCTGATCGGACCGCACCCACTCGTCTGATCGGAGAAGATCATGGGCAACATCCTGTACGGAACGCCTCCCGCCGCCATCGAGGTCGAGGACCGGGCACTCGCCCACCTCCAGATCGTGATCATCAATAAGTTCCGCCGCGACGAGCGCTTCCTGCTGACCCTGGACGCCTCCCCCCAGGCCGGCACCGGCCGCCGCGGGGTCTGGATGCACCCGACCATCCCGATCCAGTTCGAGTTCAAGGGCAGCCGCCAGCCCACGATCAACCCGGAGTGGGTCGAGTCGCTGATGGAGCGGGCGAACAGCGGAGCGGGCCTGCGCATCGTGCCCGAGCCCGCTGCGCAGGCCGCCGTGCCGCTGCGCCGCGCCGAGCCCGCCGCCTAGCCCCACCGGCCACCACTCCCCCGGATCCGACGACTCCCGATCGACGAGCCGATCCGGCAGCAGCACCCACGAAGGCCCGCTTCTCCCTGGAGCGGGCCTTCGTCGCGTCCGGGTACAGCACGGATGGCTCTTCCTCGCAATTCGCTCGAAGGTGGTTGACATTTCCCGCCACCGGGTGATGACGAGCCCTACACTTCGAGGGCGGTGCAGGGGACGTTCCGGCGGGCTCGTCCTCGCACCGCACGCATGGCCGGTCGCCGGCCCGGGTCCCCCTGCCCGAGGCCGGCGCCCGGATTCGAGGCGCATCCGACGCGCCGTGATCAGGTCCGCCACCCCTCAGGAGCCCGGCGACATGACCCTCGACACCACCTCCCGCACGAGCGGCAGCACCGACGACACGGACAGCGACGACACGGACAGCACCGACGGCACCGACGGCGGTGCTGTCGACCAGACCGCCGCGGCGCCCGCGCAGGACCTCGCGCACCCCGGAGCGGTGTTCACCGCCGTCACCTCGGGCGGCCTCGAGCAGTGGCGGATCGTCGCCGTCCTCGGCATCCGCGTGCTCGCCGAACGCCTCGAGGGCGCCGCGAGTCCCGCCGGGACCGAGCGCCGCAGCTTCACGCTCCGCTTCGTGCGCTACCGGCTCTCGCTGCCGTCCGAGATCGCGCCGGAGCCGCAGGAGGCGCCGGAGCGACGCGACCGGCGCTGACCTCGGCGCCCCTAGAGCGCAGGCTCCGGTCGCACCGACTGCGGCAGCCGCGCGAACAGCCGGTCGAACACGGCCCGGCGGTCGAAGCGCAGCGCGTACTCGCGCGCAGCCACCGCGAGTCGTGCCCGCTCGGCGTCGTCGAGCTCGAGGATCGCGTGGTCCAGCAGGGCGGCGATCGCGTCCGGGTCCTCGACGGGAGTGATGAACGCGTGCTCGCCGATCGCCTCGCCGATCCCGCCGGTGAGCGTCGTGATCACGGGGCCGCCTCCGGCGAGCATCTTCTCGGCGAGCGCGATGCCGAAGGTCTCGACGAACTCCGGGCGCGGCTTGCTGGGCAGCACGAAGGCCGAGCATCCGGCCATCAGGTAGGGCTTCTCGGCGTCGCCCACGTCGTCGAGGAAGCGGATGCGGTGCGCCAGCGGTGACGCCGCCGCGATCCGGCGGAGCTCCGCCTCCTGGGGTCCGCGGCCCGCGATGACGAGCTCGTGCTGCTCGTGCACGCGGCTGCGCTCGTAGCCGGCGATGAGGTCCTCGACTCCCTTGGCCTCGGTGAGGCGGGAGAGGAACAGCACGTAGCCGTCCTTGCGCAGTCCGCGGGCGCGCACGAGGTCCTCGAGGGCGACCGGGTCGAGGTCGGAGTAGGCGTCGGAGTCGATCGCCGGGTACGAGATCTCGATGCGGGCGCGGCACTGCTCGGCGAAGCGGGTGCCGTGCGCGGCGTCGATCCGCTCGGCCTCCTCGACGATGAGGTCGCGGGTGTACTCCGACACCGCGACGCAGTGGTCCTGCGAGAGGTACGAGGCGAAGATGTGGGCGGCGGCGCCCAGGCGCCCCTCCTCCACGGCCCGGCGGACGACGTTGGTGACGTCCGAGCCGACCGCCTCCGCGACCGTGGTGACGTCGACGGGCAGTCCGGTGCTCCAGGCCGCGCGCAGCGCATCCGCCACCGCGATCGTGTGGGGGCTGAGGTAGAGCGAGAGGCAGACGGTGGGCACGCCGTCGGTGAAGAGCTCGACCAGGCGGCCGATCATGCCGGCGAGGTAGCGGCCGTCCGGCACCTTGTAGTCGCCCACCGGAGCCGGTCGCTCGACGATGATGCCGTCGCTGTAGGGCAGCACCGCGTCCAGCGGCTTCAGCGGCAGGCCCGCCGCCTCGAGGCGCTCGATCGGCCAGGTGACGATGCGGACCTCGTCGAAGCCGCGCTCGCGAGCCGTCTCGGCCAGGTTGCGCGCCTCGACCGAGTGGCCGCAGATCACCGGATCCGCCCGGACGACGATCACGAGCCGGTTCTGCACGGTGCTCGCGTGAGTGCTCTGGTCCATGGTCTCCTCCTAGGGCTGGATGGTGCTGGACTGGATGGTGCTGGTCGGGGTGGTGGTCGTGGTCGGCCGCACCGGATGCGACGGCGGTCGGTGCTCCGACGCGGTCGCCCAGTCCGACGGCTCCGGTCCGAGGTGCAGGGTGAGCTCGCCGCCGCGGTGCAGCTCGGCGGCGCTCAGGACGCTCGCCTCGAGCGGCGCTCCGTTCAGCTCGGCCGACTGCACGTACTGCACCGGCCCGCCGGGCACGGGCTCGACGAAGCCGGTCGTGCGGATCTCGAAGTCGGCGCCGCCGACGGCCACGGACACGCGGGAGTACGCGGGGGCGTTCACGAGGAGCAGCCCCTGCCCCGCGACGGGGAACAGGCCCAGACCCGCCCAGACGTACCAGGAGCTCAGGCCTCCGGAGTCGTCGTTGCCGGGCAGTCCGCCGCGGCCGGTGCCGAAGCGCTGGTGCAGCACGCCGTGCACGATCTCGGCCGTGCGGTCGGGCCGGCCGGCGTAGTGGTAGGCCCACGGCGACTCCATGTCGGGCTCGTTGTTGAGCCCCTCGAAGCGCCCGAGCGCTGCACCCGCGAGCATCTCGGCGCGCTCGGGCCGGAGTCCGGGCTGGCGCACCGGCTCGGCGCCGTAGCCGAAGAACTCGTCGAGCTGCGCGACGAAGGAGTCGTCCCCTCCGCTCAGCGCGATGCGCCCCGCCATGTCGTGCAGCAGGCGGAAGGAGTAGTTGTGCCGCGTGCCCTCGTAGTAGGTCGAGTCCTTCAGCAGGCCCGTCCGCAGGTCGAAGGCGTTCACCCACTGCGCCGCGCGCTCCTCGAGCTGCTCGGCGAGCACCCGGTCTCCGACGTGACGCGCGACGACCGCGGTGCACCAGTAGCCGTGAGCGAGGTCGAGGGTGTGGCTGATCGGATGCGCCTCGCCGGCCGCGAGGAACTCCTCGCCGTAGGTGCGCTTGAGATCCTCCGCCATGTGCACGAGGGCCGCCTCCCAGTCGATTCCGGGCAGACCCAGTCGGCAGAGGTCGGCGAGGAAGGTGTGCGCGAGGGCGCTGCCCTGCCGCGAGAAGCGGTCGCTGCCCTTCGCCATCCGGTAGCCGATCGGGAAGTTGCCCTCCTCCTCGCAGATGGTCAGCAGGGCCGCCGCGATCTCGACGGCGCGCTCGGGCAGCAGCGCCGTGAGCAGCGGAAGCTGGGTGCGGTAGATGTCCCACATGGTGCTGATGTCGAAGACGAACGGACCGTCGGTCGGCCAGAACGGGCTCTCGGATGGAGCGAGGCACGGCTTGATCAGCGAGTGGTACAGCGCGGTCGAGAAGACGGTCTCGCGGTCGACGGACGGCGTGTCGACGGCGATCCGGCGCAGGTGCTTCCGCCACGTCTTGCGGGTGCGGTCGCGGCGCTGGTCGAAGCCGGTGCCGGTCGGCGGCACGTCGCGGTGCAGGTTCTCGCGGGCGCGCTCCGTGCCGCGGAGAGAGAAGCCCATCCGGAGCTCGACGGTCGTGCCGGGCTCGCTCGGTCCCGCCCACATCAGGCCGAACGGGCGGAGGGTCGTCGGCCGGATGTGGTCGAAGTCGAGCCGCGTGCCGCCCGGCATCAGCCGGCGGTCGTACCAGAGCATCTGGCGCCACTGCAGCGCGTCGCACTCGAGGTGCACGGCCAGCGGAGCGCCCTCCATCACGATCTCGCCGCTCGCGACGCCGGGCGAGATCGAGCGCAGCTGCGCGCGCAGCGGGATCGTCGCTCCGCTCGGGATCGCGAGGCCGCCGAGCGACAGGTCGACGACGACGCGGGCGCTGCGGTGGCGCGGGAACGTGTAGCGGTGCACCGCCGAGGCGGGGCCGACCGTGAGCTCGGCGCGCACTCCCGAGGAGAGGGTCGCGGCGTAGTAGCCCGGCTCGGCGACCTCGTCGACGACGTCCCAGCTGCGGCCGAGCTCGTCGAGCGGCTCGATCATCGGCGTGACGCGGAGGTAGTTGTAGTACTTCCGGATCGCGCCGGTGCCCGACTGCTGGAAGTGGGTGAAGCCCGACGCCTCGATGCCCTCGCGGATCCGCGGAGGGACTCCCTCCAGCGCCAGGTCGTAGCGTCCGTAGCCCGTCGGGTACGCCCCGGAGTAGGAGCACGCCGAGACCATGCCCAGCGGGTACGTCGCGCCCGGATGCGTGTTGCCGATCTGCGGCTTCGGCGACCACCAGGTCGCGGCGAGGCCGACGGGATCCGGGAGGTCCGTGGGCTCCGTGCCGAGGAACGGGTCGACCCGCTCGATCATGCTCCGCTCACCGCCGCCGCCATGCCGTGACGCTAGGGGCGGTCGGTGTCATCGGAGTGACGCGGAGACGACGGGACGGCGACGGTCGGGAGACCGGGGAGGGGCGCCGGGACCCGCCCTACGGGATCAGCTTCTCGGCGCGGTAGCGGTCGAACAGCGCGGTGAAGGAGTCGACCGTGCGGTGGTGCAGCGTGAATCCGGCGAGGCGGGACTTGCTGATGTCGGTGACGACCTCGATCCCGCGGCCGAGGTCGGCGTCGGTGTGCCACCAGGAGGCGACGCGGGCGAGGTCGGGCTCGATCAGGCCGTGCTGCTCGACCAGGCGCTGCCAGACGGGCTGCACGTCGGCCATCTGCTGCTCGAGCGGCTGCGGCTGCTCCCCCGGGCCCACCGGCTCCACGCCGAAGTACTCGGCCAGGCGCGTCCACATCCAGCGCCAGCGGAACACGTCGCCGTTGACGACGTTGAACGCCTCGTCGCGGCCGGCCTCGGAGGTCGCGGCCCACACCATCTGCGCGGCGAGCACGGTGGCATCCGTCATGTCGGTGAGGCCGTTCCACTGGGTGAGCGAGCCCGGGAACACGAACGGCTCTCCGAGCTCGCGCTGGATCGAGGCGTAGACCGCGAGGGTCAGTCCCATGTTCATCGCGTTGCCGACCGCGTGCCCGATCACCGTGTGCGAGCGGTGCACCGACCAGGTGAAGCCCGCGCGCTCGGCGGCGGCGAAGAGCTCGTCCTCCTGCGCGTAGTAGAAGTTCGGAGCGTCCAGGCGCTCCTCCTCCTCGTGGAACGGGGTGTCGGGCATCGCGCCCTGTCCGTAGGCCTCGAAGGGTCCGAGGTAGTGCTTGAGCCCGGTGACCAGGGCGACGTGCTCGAGCGGCGCGTGCGCCAGTGCTGCGAGCAGGTCGCGGACCATGCCGGCGTTGACGGCGATGTTCTCCTCCTCCGTCTCCTGGCGCGACCAGGCGGTGAAGAAGACGTGGGTGGGGCGCTCGTCGGCGAGGACGCGGGCGAGGTCCTCGGCCGAGCGGAGGTCGGCCGACAGGGGGCGGACACCGGGCCGCTCGGCGATCGGCCGGCGGGAGAGGGCCGTCACGGGCCAGCCCTGCCCGGTCAGCAGGTCGACGAGGGCGGAGCCGCCGATGCCGGTCGCACCGACGACGAGGGCGCGGCGGTCGGTCGCGGAGGCGTCGGAGTCGGAGGCAGTGGTGGAGGAGGTGGACGGGGTGGACGGGTGCGTCGAAGTCATCCCCAGGGGCAACGCCGACCGCCGCGAGGCATTCCCTACCGGGTCCCGCCGTGGCCGTCCTCCCCAGGCGACTCGTCCGTTCCTCCCTCCCCGTAACACCTGGACACAGACGGCGGCCCGCCACCGCCGGCGGCTACCGTCGCACCCGTGCCGCCACTCCGGCGCGCCGATCGAGAGGAGCCGACATGCCTGTCGCCACCACCGCCGCGCCCACCGCGACGACCGAGAAGGTCCCCTACGAGACCCTCGCCGCGCGCTTCCGGCCGCTCTTCGCCGAGATCGCGGCGGGCGCCTCCGCTCGCGAGCGCGACCACGTGCTGCCCGCCGAGCAGATCCGAGCCCTCGCCGAGGCCGGGTTCGGCGCCGTCCGCGTCCCGATCGAGAACGGAGGAGCGGGGGCGTCGCTCCCCCAGCTCTTCCGCCTGCTGACCGAGCTCGCGGCGGCCGACTCCAACATCCCGCAGGCCTTGCGCGGCCACTTCGCTCTCGTCGAGGACCGCCTGGTCGCGACCGACGGCACCCGCGAGCGCTGGCTGTCGCGCTTCGCCGACGGGCAGCTCGGCGGCAACGCCTGGACCGAGATCGGCACCGTCGCGATCGGCGACGTGAACACGAAGGTCAGCCCGATCGAGGGCGACCCGACCCGGTTCCGCGTGAACGGCACCAAGTACTACTCCACCGGCAGCATCTTCGCCGACTGGATCGACACCTTCGCCCAGCGCTCCGACACGGGTGCGACGGTGATCGCGATCGTCGACGCGCACCAGAGCGGAGTGACGCACGCCGACGACTGGGACGGCTTCGGCCAGCGCACCACGGGCTCCGGCACCAGCACCTTCGTGGACGCGGAGGTCGCCGCCGAGGACGTGATCGACTTCGGGACCCGGTTCCGCTACCAGACCGCGTTCTACCAGGCGGTGCTGCTGTCCGTGCTCGCGGGGTCGATCGCCGCCGCCGAGCGGGAGCTCGCCGAAGCGGTCCGCGCCCGCACCCGCATCTACTCGCACGGCAACGCCGACTCGTACGCGGCGGACCCGCAGATCCTGCAGGTCGTCGGCCAGATCTCGGCGGCCGCGTGGGCGGGCTCGGCGATCGTCGAGAAGGCCGCGCAGGCCCTGCAGCTCGCGCACGACGCCGCCTCCGGCGACGATCTCGTGCAGGAGGAGCACCTGAACGACCTCGCGGAGCTCGAGACGGCCCAGGCGCAGATCGTGCTGACGCAGCTCGCCACCCGCGCGACCTCCGACGTCTTCGACGCGCTCGGCGCCTCCGGAGTGAGCACCTCGAAGAACCTCGACCGGCACTGGCGCAACTCGCGCACCGCCGCCAGCCACAACCCGTGGGTCTTCAAGGCGCGGATCGTCGGCGATCACTCCGTGACCGGGGCACTTCCTCCGCGGGTCTGGTCGATCGGTGCGGGACCCGGGCGTCGCGGGTAGCCTCGGCGCAGGGGCAGCACCCGCGACGAAGGGGGACGACGATGAGCCGGTTCACGAGGGACAGCATCGGGCCGACACGAAGCACGATGCGGACACGCACGGTGCCGCTGGGCCTCGGCCTCCTGGGGGTGCTCGCGCTGACCGGGTGCACGGAGCCCGCGCCGGTCGACACAGTGGCCCCGACGGCGACGACCACGGCCACCCGCGCTCCCGCCGCGACTCCGACCGCCACCGCCGCGGCTGCCACTCCGACCGCGGAGTCGCCGACGGGCGAGACGGCGGCGCCGGCGGCCGAGGCACCTGCCGCGGAAGCACCCGCAGCCGAAGCACCGGCGGCCCCGGCGGCCCCGGTCGCCGGCGGCCTCACCCCCTGCCCCGAGCTGCTCATCGCGGCGGAGCTCGCCGACCTCGAGTCCGAGGGGCTGCGGCTGAATCCGGAGCCGGCGACGTACTTCGACTACCCGATCGTCGAGGAGATGCAGCAGGCCGGCCTGCTCTGCCGGTGGACCGGGCAGGGCGACGTGTACGTCGTCGTCGGCCAGCTCGCCCTGAGCGATGAGCAGTGGCCGACCGCCCGGGAGGGGTTCCTGTCCGAGGGCTTCACGGTGGACGACGCCTCGGCACCCGGATTCCTCAACGGACCGGACGTGGAGGACGAGAGCTACCCCGGACGCGGCGTGCTGCACAGCGACGGCGTCCTCTACTACGTCAGCTACCCGGGGATCCTGCCCTCGGTCGTGCCGCTGGCCGGCTGACGGCTTTGCGCCTCGTCCCTTCATGGGGGACATGACCGGTAGCGTCGGGGGGTGAGACTTCCGTGGCAGGACCGGGGCGGGCGCGAGAGGCTTCCGCGCGACGTCCTCGTCCTCGGGATCGTGGCGTTCTTCGTCATGCTCGGCTTCGGCGTCGTCGTGCCCGTGCTGCCGGTCTACGTGCGCAGCTTCGGGGTCGGCTACGTCGAGGTCGGAGCGGTGGTGTCGGCTTTCGCGCTGATGCGGCTGGTCGCGAATCCGTTCGTCGGACCGCTCGTCGACCGGCTCGGTGAGCGCGTGGTGCTCGCGACGGGCATCGGCATCGTGGCGCTCTCGAGCGCGCTGGTCGGCCTGGCGGGCGACTACGCGCACCTGCTGCTGCTGCGCGGCGCGGGCGGCATCGGTTCGGCGATGTTCTCGGTCGCCGCGATGACGCTCCTCCTGCGCACGGCGGCGCCCGAGCGGAGGGGCCGCTCGATCGGCTTCTACCAGGGCGGGTTCCTGCTCGGCGGCATGGCCGGGCCCGCCGTCGGCGGCGTGCTGACGGCGATCTCGCTGACCGCGCCGTTCTTCTTCTACGCCGGCACGCTGGCCGTGGCCGGACTCGTCGGCCTGGTCCTGCTGCGGCGGCCGGAGCGGGACGCGGACGCGGCGAAGGCGGCGGTCGTCACTCCGATGCGCGAGGTGATCCGCGATCGCCGCTACCAGAGCGCCGTGCTCGCGAACTTCGCGCTCGGCTGGTCGGCCATGGGGGTGCGGGCGACGCTCGTGCCCGTCCTCGTGGTCGAGGGTCTCGGCGACGACCCGGCGTGGACCGGCATCGCCTTCGCGATCGCCGCGGTCGTGCAGACCGTCGCGCTCGCTCCGGCCGGTCGCTTCGTCGACACGGTGGGTCGCCGCCCGGCGCTGATCGGCGGATTCGCGGTCGCGGCGCTGGCGATGCTCGCGATGCCGCTGGTGTCGGAGCTCTGGCTGCTCGTGCTGCTGCTCTGCTTCTACGGAGCGGCCGCCGCCTTCATGGGGACGGCGCCGGGCGCTCTCGTGGGCGACGCGGCGGGCGGCCCGTCTCGGTGTTCCAGGCGGCGTCCGACCTCGGCGGAGTGATCGGGCCCCTCCTCGCGGGAGCGCTGGCGGATGCGGCCTCGCCGACCGCCGCGTTCGGCTCGGCGTTCGTGCTGCTCGCGCTCACCGCGCTGGTCGGACTGCGGATCCCGCGGAGCCGCGCGCTCTAGCTGTTGCGCCCGCGGGCGTCCACGGGCCAGACGGCCGCGCCGCCGTCGCGGGTGAGCACGCGGTACTCGTCGGCGAGGTTCACCGCGACGCAGACGTGGTTCGGAGCGATCCGCACGCGCGATCCGACCGGGAGGTCGAGCCCGGTGATCGTGGCGTGGTGCTCGGACAGCACGGTGACCCGCGCCTCCGGGTGCTCGGGCAGGCGCCCGAACCCGCTCGACACGGCGCCGCGGTCGGAGGAGAGCACCTTGCTCCCGGCATCGGCGATCAGCCGGTCGGCGCGGCGGGAGACGATCGTGGCGAGGACCGTGACCGCGATCGACTCGGGGCCGATCGTGCCCATCTCCCACTGCTGCGCGTCGCCGAGGGCCGATACCCCCGGTCGCAGCTCGGTGAGCACGCCGGGATCGGCGAAGTCGGCGGAGGGAGTCGATCCCCCGCTGATCACGCGGGCCTGGACGCCGACCGACGCGAGCGACGCGGCGGCCGCGGCGAGCGCCTCCGCTTCGTCGCGGGCCGCGGCGGCGCGCGCCTCGAGCGCGTAGCTGTGCCCGGGGAACGTGAAGACGCCGACCACGTCGAGCCCGGCGGCGACGGCGGCGGCCGCGACCCCGCCCGCCTCCTGCGAGGGGACTCCGCTGCGGTGGTGGCCCGAGTCGACCTCGACGACGACCTCGAGGCGCTCGCGCTCGGCGGCCGGGATCGCCGCGGCCGCGCGCTCGGCGGACTCCGCGGAGTCGACTCCGATGCGCACGCGCGCGGTCCGCAGGACCCGGCGCAGGCGTCCGGCGCGCTCGGCGTCGAGCCAGAGCGGGTAGGCGATGAAGAGGTCGTCGCAGCCGCCCGCGGCGAAGACCTCGGCCTCGGCCACCGTCGCGACCGTGAGGCCGACGGCGCCCGCCGCGAGCTGGCGGCGCGCGATCTCGAGCGACTTGTGCGTCTTGGCGTGCGGGCGCAGCGCCAGGCCGCGCTCGCGAGCCCGGTCGGCGGTCGCCGCGACGTTCGCGTCGAGGACGGCCTCGTCGAGGACGAGCGCGGGGGTCACGAGGGCGTCGAGGACATGCGCGGGGGCGGGGACGGGCGCGGAGGCGGAGGCCATGCTCCCGATCCTGACAGTTCCCGATCGCGTCGGCGAGGAGCAGAATGGCGCCATGAGCGCCTCCGTCGCCACCGTCGAGGAGTACCTCGCCGCGTTCCCGCCCGAGCGGCGGGCGAGGCTGGAAGAGGTGCGGCGCCTGCTCCTGCAGGCAGTCCCCGACGCCGAGGAGCGCATCCGCTACGGCATGCCCGCCGTGATGCTCGGCGGGCGCTACGCGATCCACTGGGCCGGGTGGAAGACGCACGTCGGCCTGCATCCGGTGCCGCGCCTGTCGCCCGAGCTCGAGCACGAGCTCGCGGCGCTGCGCACCGGGAAGGACACGGTGGCGCTGCCGTGGAACCGGGAGCTGCCGGCCGAGCTCGTGTCGCGGGTCGCCGAGGCGATCGTGGAGCTGCGGGCACCTGAGGGCACGGCTCCGCACTGACAGGCGCGCACTGACAAGCTGGGTGCCATGACATCGCAGTCCTCGACTCCCGCCTCACCCCTCCTCCGCCCGTTCGGGCCCTCCGGCGCCCAGGTCACGCGCCTCACCCTCGGCACGTCGTGGAAGCCCGAGCGCGTCCGCGACCTCGAGCGGGTGCCCGCCCTCGAACGCGTGCTCGACTCCTCCGCCGACCGCGCCGTCTCGGTGATCGACACCTCGAACGAGTACGCCCAGGGTCACAGCGAGCGCCTGATCGGCGAGGCCCTGCGGGCGCACGGCGGCGTGCCCGAGGGCATCACCGTCGTCACCAAGCTCGACCGCGATCCCGAGACCGGCAGCTACTCGGGCGAGCGGATGCGGCGCAGCCTCGACGAGAGCCGCGAGCGCCTGGGCATGGACGTCCTCCCCCTCCTCTACCTGCACGACCCGGAGCGGATCTCGTACGAGGAGGCCTTCGCCGAGGACGGCCCCGTGCGCGCCCTCGTCGCGATGAAGGAGGCGGGAGTCGCGCTCTCGATCGGCATCTCGGGCGGACCGGCGCCCATGCTGCAGCACTACGTCGAGACGGGGCTCTTCGACGCCGTCATCACCCACAACCGCTACACGCTGGTCGACCGCTCGTCGGACGAGCTGATCGACGTCTCGGTCGACCGCGGCGTCGTCGTGGTGAACGCGGCGGTCTACGGAGGAGGGGCGCTCGCGCGCTGGCCGCAGCCGGTCGAGACGTACGCCTACCGCCCCGCTCCCCCCGAGATCGTGCAGGCGGTCACCGAGATGGGCGAGGCGTGCGACCGCGCCGGCGTGCCGCTGCGCGCGGCCGCTCTGCAGTTCTCGACCCGCGACGAGCGGATCACGACCACCGTGGTCGGCGCCACGACCGCCGAGCACTTCGACGAGTTCGTCGCCGACGACGCGCTCGCGATCCCGGACTCGCTGTTCGAGGAGCTCGCGGCGCTGGCTCCCTCGAGCGCCGTCTGGCAGGAGGCGCCCGGCTCGACCTGGCCGAGCTGACGGCTCCCGGCATAATCCGCGGGCGGGAGCGGTTGTCCCCTGGATGACCACCGCTCCTGCTCTCTTCCAGCCCCTCACCCTCCGCTCCCTCACCGCCCGCAACCGCCTGTGGGCGGCTCCGATGTGCCAGTACTCGGTCGAGGCGCGCGACGGCGTGCCCACCACCTGGCACCTCGTGCACCTCGGCTCGATCGCCCGCGGAGGCGTGGGCGTGGTGATCGCCGAGGCGACGGGAGTGGTCCCGGAGGGGCGGATCAGCCCCTGGGACACCGGGCTCTGGAACGACGAGCAGCGCGACGCGTGGGCGCCGATCGTCGACTTCGTGCACGAGCAGGGCGCGCTCGCCGGGGTGCAGCTCGCCCACGCCGGCCGCAAGGCGTCGACCTACCGCGAGTGGAGCGGGCGCGGCACGGTGCCGGCGGAGGAGGGCGGCTGGAGAACTGTCGCTCCGTCGGCCGTGGCGTTCGAGGGCTACGCCGCGCCGCGGGCCCTCGCGGCGGACGAGCTGCCGGGCCTCGTGCGCGCGTTCCGCGACTCCGCTCGCCGCGCCGTCGAGGCGGGCTTCGACGTGATCGAGCTGCACGCCGCCCACGGCTACCTGCTGCACCAGTTCCTGTCGCCGCTGTCGAACCGGCGCCAGGACGAGTACGGCGGCTCCCTCGAGAACCGCGCGCGGCTCCTGCTCGAGATCGTGCGCGAGGTGCGCGCCGAGATCGGCGAGCTGCCGCTGCTCGTGCGCTTCTCGGCGACCGACTGGGCCGAGGGCGGCTGGGACCTCGACGAGACCGTCGTGGTCGCCGGCTGGGCGAGGGAGGCGGGGGCCGACCTCTTCGACGTCTCGACCGGCGGCCTGGTCCGCGGCACCGAGATCCCGGTTGCCCCGCTCTACCAGGTGCCGTTCGCGAGCGCGGTGCGCCGGACGACCGGGGCGCCGGTGGGAGCGGTGGGCCTGATCACGACGGCGGAGCAGGCCGAGGGCGTGCTCGCGGCGGGCGAGGCCGACGTGGTGCTGCTCGCGCGGGAGCTGCTCCGCGACCCGCACGCCGCCTCGCGCATGGCGCAGGAGCTGGGGGCGGACCTCGGCTCCGTCCTGCCGCCGCAGTACACGCGCGCCTGGCGCTGAGGGTTCAGTGATCCCCGGGGCGCGGAAACGCGAGATGCCACTCGCGTCTGCGACACGCCGTCAGGCGTGCGCACGAGTGGCATCTCGCGGGGTCGTGACCCGGGTGAGTCCTAGGACTCGTCCTCGGCGGGGGCGTCCTCTTCGGGGTTGAAGTGGGAGTCGCCCGAAACGCCGACGGCCAGGCCGCTCTCGGAGTCGGGGATGGTGCCCTCGTCGCCGAGGCCGCCGTCCTTCTTCTCACCCTCGGAGTCGTTGAGGGTCGTGCCGTTGTCGGACACGGCTCAGGCCTCGACGTCGCCGCGCCAGGCGCCGTCCGGGGTGCCCTTGGACTCGATGTACTCCTTGAAGTTCTTCAGGTCCTTCTTGACCGCGTGGCTGCCGGCGCCGACGAGCGAGCCGATCGACTCGAGGAAGCCCTTGGGCTCCCAGTCCAGCTGCACGGTGACGCGGGTCTCGGAGTCCGAGAGCTTGTGGAAGGTGACGACACCGGCGTGGTCGGTCTCGCCTCCGGTGCTGTTCCACGCGACGCGCTCGTCGGGGTGCTGCTCGGTGATGTTGGCCTCGAACTCGCGCTCGACGGGGCCGACCTTCACCTTCCAGACGGTGAGGACGTCGGTGACCTGCTGGATCGACTCGACCTCGTCGAGGAACTTGGGGAACTCCTCGAACTGGGTCCACTGGTTGTAGGCGACGGACACGGGGACGTTGACGTCGACGGTCTCGATGATCTGCGGCACGGTGGTGCTCCTTGCTGTCTCACTCGGTGTGCGGCGGTCCGCTCTTGCGGCCGTCTTCCTCGACGTTAAGCGCGAGCCGCCTGGGAACGCACCGGGTTGCGGGATGACCCGAACGTGATAGAAACCCGCTCCGGACCCCGCTCCCAGGAAGGCGGAGCGGAACTCCCAGGAACGGCCCGGGAGTCCCGCTCCGGTCTCAGACCACCAGCTCGAGCGGGGTCGTCAGCGGGACGTCCTCGAGCGAGGTGCCGATGCGGATCGTGAAGGCGCCGGCCTCGTAGTCCCAGCCGTCGTTCCACGTCGCGAGCAGGCGCGTCGGCACGGTCACGGTGAGCTGAGCCGCCGCTCCCGCCTCGATCCGCGCGCTCTCGAACCCGACGAGCCAGCGCACCGGGCGCTCGATGGCGGAGTCGCGGCGCTCGGCGTACGCCTGCAGCACGATCTTGCCCGCGCGCTCCCCCGTGTTGACCACGTCGACGAGCAGCTCGGCGTCCTCGCCGGCGCGGGTCGGCGCGACCGGGGCGACCGAGACGAGGTCGAAGGAGGTGTAGCCCAGACCGTGGCCGAAGCCGTAGGCCGGCTCGACCTCGCTCCGGAGCCACGCGCGGTAGCCGATGTGGATGCCCTCGTCGTAGTGCAGCTCGCCGTCGGTGGGCAGCGTCGACAGCACGGGGACGTCCTCGATCGCGGCCGGCCAGGTCGTGGGGAGGCGTCCACCCGGCTCCACGGTGCCGAGCAGGACGTCGGCGACCGCGTCGCCCATCTCCTGGCCGCCGAAGTAGCCGACGAGCACGGCGGCGACCTCGTCGCGCCAGGGCAGCAGCACGGGCGATCCGGAGTTGACGACGACGACCGTGCGCGGGTTCGCCGCGGCGACGGCGCGCACCAGGGCATCCTGCTGACCGGGGAGGTCGAGCGAGCTGCGGTCGTAGCCCTCGGACTCGACGGCGGAGTTGGTGCCGACGACCACGAGGGCGACGTCGGCGTCGCGGGCGAGCGCCACCGCCTCCTCGATGAGCTGCTCGGCCGGGGTGTCCTCGGGCTCGATGCCGTAGGTGAAGCCGAGGGCGCCCTCGAGCTCGCCGTCGGTGTGCTCGATGTCGTACTCGATGCGGATGTCGACGGGCGTGCCCGCGGTGACCTGCAGCGGGCCCGAGACCGACGGCGGCGCCAGGAGCGCGGCTCCGAGGTCGGCGCCGACCGGGGCGAGGGTCTCCTCGAGGAACAGGTCGCCGTCGACGAAGATCCGCGCGGTGCCCACGACCGCGAAGCCCAGGCGCACGGTCGCGTCGGCCTCGGGGGTCAGCACCGTGGAGAACTCGACGCGAGCGGACGCCGCGATCGGCGCGCTGCCGCCGAACCAGACGAGCGCGGTGGCGCGGCGGTCCTCGACGAACAGCTCGGATCCCTCCGCGTCGAGGAAGCGCACGCGCTGGCCGGGCTCGCCCGTGGCGGGGTTCGTGATGGTCTCGAGCGCGAGGGGCGCGACTCCGTCCTGCACGACCGCGCCGAGCGCGTAGTCGACGCGGGCGCCGGGGAGGGCGTTCCGGACGCCGTCGAGCGGAGTGACGACCTTCTCGGGCAGCACCGTCGCGGATCCGCCGCCCTGCGTGCG
Organism: Rathayibacter caricis DSM 15933; assembly: GCF_003044275.1. Taxonomy (NCBI): domain Bacteria; kingdom Bacillati; phylum Actinomycetota; class Actinomycetes; order Micrococcales; family Microbacteriaceae; genus Rathayibacter; species Rathayibacter caricis. Next base: position 319,810 of record NZ_PZPL01000001.1, read on the forward strand.
GGCGTCGCGGGCGTTGTGGCCGATGACGGCGACGGAGGTGAGGGCGGAGGCGTCCCACGGCAGCTCCCCCGTGTTGCGCAGCAGCACGCTGCCGGCCGCGGCGGCCTCGCGCGCGAACGCACGGCCGTCCTCGACGAGGACCGGCTCGGCGACGGCGGGCTCGAAGCCCTCAAGCGCGCCGACGCGGGCGGCGAGGCGGAGGATGCGGCGCACCTTGCGGTCGATCACCGACTCCTCGATCTCTCCCGCGCGCACCGCGGAGACCAGCGCGGCTCCCCAGGGCCCGTCGGGGCCGGGCATGACGAGGTCCTGCGCCGCGCGGGCGCTGTCGACGGAGCGCACCGCGGTCCAGTCGCTGATGACGACGCCGTCGAAGCCCCACTCGCTGTTCAGCGGGGTCTCGAGCAGGTCGTTCTCGGTGGCGGTCGTGCCGTTGATCGAGTTGTAGGAGCTCATCACGAGCCAGGCGCGGGTCTCGACGATCGCGCGCTCGAAGGCGAGGAGGTAGAGCTCGCGCAGCGCGCGGTCGCCCACGCGCACGTCGACGGTGAAGCGGTCGGTCTCGGAGTCGTTGGCGATGTAGTGCTTCGGAGTCGCTCCGACGCCGTTCTCCTGCACGCCGCTCACGTAGGCCGCGGCCAGATCGGCGGTGAGGACCGGGTCCTCGCTGAAGCCCTCGAAGTGGCGGCCGCCCAGCGGCGAGCGGTGCAGGTTGATGGTCGGGCCGAGGACGACGTCGACGTCCTTGCGGCGGGCCTCGACCGCGGCGGCGGCTCCGTAGCGCTTCGCGATCGAGCGGTCCCAGGAGGAGGACAGCGCCGTCGCCGAGGGCAGGTTCAGCGAGGGCGAGCGCTCGTCCCAGACCTCGCCGCGCACACCGGAGGGGCCGTCCGAGACGAGCATGCGGCGCAGGCCGATCTTCTCGATCGGCCAGGTGGTCCAGAAGTCGCGGCCGGTGAGCAGCTGCACCTTCTCTTCGAGGGTGAGTCGGCCGAGGAGCTCGGTGAAGCGGGCGTCGGCGTCGGGGCCCTCGGCGCTGGGGCGCGGGGCGGTGCCGGAGGAGAGGGCGGTGCCGGTCGGAGAGGCGGTGGAGCTGTCGGTCACGAGGAGTCTCTTTCTACGCTGAAGGGGGCGGCGGACGACCGTCCCAGAAAACCTAGCACCGCTCGGTTTACCAGGGAAGGGCGTGGAGGGACCGTGCAGGATGTCGGAGTGGGTGGTTCCGCCAGGGCACCCCTGGGGCTTTGACGGAGAAACCACGAGGAGTTAGGTTTCTCGGACCGCGTACCAGCGCATCCCGCATCGACCCGTCCGCCCCTCACCACCGCACCGAAGCGCCAGGAGGCACACGTTGGCACTCCCCACTTCTCCTCCGCGGCGACCGCGCGGCCAGTACGCGAAGACCGCCGCCCGGCGTGCCGAGATCGTCGCCGCCGGGCTCGAGGTGTTCTCGGCGAGCGGGTACCACGCCGCATCCCTCCGCGAGATCGCCGAGAAGGTCGGGCTCAGCCAGGCCGGCGTGCTGCACCACTTCGCGAACAAGTGGGAGCTGCTCTCGGCCGTGCTGGCCCTGCGGGACGACAGGTCGATCGCGCGGGTGCCGAGCGGCGGGACGATCCCGGGGGTGGACACCGTGCGCGCCCTCGTCGACCTCGTGGCGTACAACACGTGCATCCCCGGGCTCATCGAGCTGCAGTGCGCCCTCTCGGCGGAGGCGACGCACGCCGACCACCCGGCGCACGGGTACTTCGCCGAGCGGTACCGCGTGATCATCGACCTGTTCACCGACGCGTTCGGCGACATGCTCACCCGCGGCCAGCTCCTCCCCGGCGTCGACCCGCGCAGCGCGGCGATCCGGACGATCGCGACGATGGACGGGCTGCAGGTGCAGTGGCTGCTGCAGCGCGACTCGCTCGACATGCAGGCGGAGTTCCGGAGCGCGGTGCAGGCGCTGTGCACGGTGGAGATCTGAGGGGCGCGACGGGGTGAGGGGCTCGCAGTCGTGAGGGGCTCAGAGTCCTGAGGGCGCGAAGGCGGGCTGCTCGCACAAGGCGCGTCGGAGTCCCGGTGGACCACTGCCCCCGCGCTCAGAACGGCACCTTCTCGCGACTCATCGGCGGTGGCCCCGGCGGCTCCACCGTCAGCACTCGTCCCGCCGGGCTGCGCCAGCGGACGCCGCCGTCGCCGAGGTTCTCAGGACTCCAGGTGCTGAGGTGCCGGAGTCGGTGGTGGGAGGCGCAGAGGTGGGCGAGGTTCGCGGCGTCGGTCGCGCCTCCGTGCTGCCACGGGACCGTGTGGTCGAGGTCGGCGGTGCGCGCCGTGCGGAGGCACCCCGGGAACCGGCAGGTCTCGTCTCGGTGCGCGAGCGCCCGACGCAGCTCGGCGGGCGGGCGGTAGCTGCGGCGTCCGACGCCGAGCGTCGCTCCGGTGTGCGGATCGGTGAGGATGCGGATGAGGCTCGGGGCGCCGGCAGCGAGTTCCCGCGCCGTCTCGGCGTCGACCGGCCCGTAGCCGTCGAGGATCGC